>NZ_JAYWXI010000003.1:0-251680 GCF_036016955.1 Bergeyella anatis
ATATATCGTACCTTTGTCGTATTGAGTTCCGATGAAAATCAATGAAATCAAAAGAAGCAAGTTGAGTTACTAATTCGTTACCTGAAATTGAAAAAATGCTTATAATTTTTTATATATCAATAACTTAATGAATTAGTGTGAATTTTAAAATATAAATCATCTTCGTTAATTGTGAAATCATTTATACGGATTTGATTTTTTGATATGATATTGTTTACAATTCCTATAGATGTTATTTTTTCTGATAATTCTGCTGCTGACCTATTGTTTTTATGATTCAGGTAAATAAATCTTGTAAGGATATAGACGGAACAAATTGGGATAGCTATGCTGAAAGCATAGAAAAACATATACAAAAAGTTTAGAAAACTTAATTGTACTTTGCTAATTATCAAAGAATTGTAGAAATATCCGAGTGTAGAACATAATAGAATAATGACTATTATCTTGGTGATTTCTTTTCCTAAATTCCATTTTTTTATTTTTTTTAGTGAAAATAAATTTACAAAATAGAATACCGAAAAAACAATCAGAGAGTAAGGAAATAATATTTTGACAAGTTTAAAGTCTGATATGGAATTTGTTCCGAAAGGTTGAAAAACTAACAGGAATGAATAAGCGGAAATTCCGACAAGAATTGATGAAATGAATATCTCTTTTTTGGATTCGGATTTTGGATAAGATAAATCAAATATCATTATTTTTCTTTTATGGTACGTAACAATGGATTATCCGAAATAGGCTTGGATTTTTTCGATTTTTAATTCGTCAAAATCGTAAACGAGTAAATCGGCAGTGTCGTAGTTTTGGCGTAAAGAATGTTTACTGGCGTAGGCGGCGCAAAAAATTCCTGCGGCATTAGCGGCCTTTATTCCGTTGGTGGAATCTTCGATGACCAAGCATTCGTTCGGATGGGCATCGGCCAACTGGGCGGCCAGCTGGAAAATTTCCGGATGAGGCTTGGATTCCTTTAGATCGGCTCCGCTGACTTTTGTTTTGAAAAAAGAATTTAAGCCGAATTTTTCAAAAACCCAGTGGATGGTGTTCATGTGTGCCGAGGAGGCCAAAATCAAGGTAAGGCCGTTGCGATGGTAATGTTCGATGAGGGCACGGACACCGGGAATTAAGTCGAATTCGGGATCGGTATCAAAAAAATGTTTGAAATAGTTTCTTTTGATTCCAGCTAAATCCTGCCATGTGAAATCCAAATTGAAATGAGCGATAAGTTTTTCGCAAACGCTTTGGGTGGATGCTCCGGTAAAAGAGGCGTAGAGGTCGTCTTCCACTATAAGGCCCAATTCACTGAACATTTTGTAATAGGCTTTTCGGTGGAGGGGTTCGGTGTCTACAATGACTCCGTCCATATCGAAGAGCACGGCTTTTAATGGCATGATTTTTTGGTTTTTACAAAAATAACAATTCGTTTCGGAATGGGAAAGGTTTTATAAAGGGATAGTGGCAAAGAGCATTTTGGACAGGAGTTCGGCGGAAACGATGCCTGCGGCAAAGGCCAGCCAGGAAGACCATTTTTTTTGCATTGACCGCTGTTTTGAAGCCGAAAAAAAGGAGAAGGATTTGATAAAGACTTAATAAAAGCAAGGCGGAAGCAAAGATTAAAAGAAAGACTATTTCCGAAAGCAGGAGGTTTAATTTTTCGGGGGATTGGGTGGCATTCAAAAGTTTAGGCGTCAGGGCGTCGATAAAAGGGTTGTTGACGAAAACGGCCGAGAGATAGACTGGAATACGGCTGATGAGCGAGACATTGAGCAGGTCGATGGCTCTGGTTTTGGCGTTTATGGATTTGCCTATCACAAGGAGAACGACGAAGACCAGGGTGGTGTTCACGAGGTTTTCGAGGAGGCTGGTGGAGAAAGAGGAAGAACCTAAGTGCACGTCCATTACCCCGTCGTAGCGTACATTGTTGAAAGCTCCGATTAGGCTTCCGATTAAAAGAGCAGAGGTTCCTAAAATCAGGAGGATTTTTTCGTTAAATTTTTCAAACGGATTCAGGAAAAATTTGGCTTTCATAAGAGGTTATTTTTCAATGGTGATTGAAGGATTGATTTTACGGAGTTCGGTTTCGAAGGTTTTAAGATTGTCGGGAGAAATGATGAGGTGATTTTCATCCCAGTATAAACTTATACGTCCGAATACGCTTGGGGCGGGGGAAGCAATGAGATTATTGGTTTTTTTTATTTTGCGAATGCGGCGGATATCGATGGTAGTGGTTTCGAAGATGGAGTTTTTGACGACCAAATCATGCCCTCGGATATGATACTGGATGGATTTCATCAGGAGAAGTACGGCTAAAAGAAGCCCTCCGTTGAGAATCAAGGGGAAGTAATGCTTTTGTTCATAGGCGTCGATGGAACTCGGAAGGATAAGCAAACCGATGAAGATTAATACTTCCCATCCCATTTTGGTTTTTATTTTTTTCATGAGTTAAGGGGTTAGGGTTAGTTGTTTTATTTTTTCGATTAAATCGTCCATTTTATTCCGCATGGTCGGGTAAGATAGTTCGGCTTGTTTAGCCATTTCCTTGATGCTGCCACTGGAGAGGAAGAAGTTGAGGATGAAGTCCTGTTCTTCCGGGGTTAATTTAAGGTAGAGAGGGAGTTTGTAGGTGCCCTGAATTTTGGTTTCGCAATTGGGGCAGGCCAAGTGGCTTACGATGAGTTGGTTTTCGCAACTGGGGCAAATTACAGGAAGTTTCATTTATTTTTTTGTTTTCTCAAATTTAAAAATATTTTTAATAAAATTAAAATTAATTTTATTAAAATAAAAAAAAGACTACGTATTGTAGTCTTTTGTATTGGTTTTTTCTGTTTTTTTTAGGGTAAAACATCGGCTTCGATGAAGCTGTCCCCGAAAATTTTGATGAAGGCTTTGGTGTAGTCTTCTTTGGTGGCTAAGTTTACGTTGTCGATGTATTTTTGAGGGTTGACGGTAAACAAAGGGAACCAGGTGCTGGCGATTTGAATTTGAATTCGATGGCCTTTTTTAAACGTGTGGACAACGTCTTGCAGGGGGAATTCGATTGGTGTTTTTTCATTGGGGACCAATGGTTTCGGGGTTTCTTTGGATTCGCGGAAGCGGGCAGGCATAATTTCGCTGCGCACCATTTGGTGGTAGTTTCCGTAGACGATGCCTTCTTTCTTTTGAACGGGCTTAAAGTCTTCGGGGTAAACGTCTATCAATTTTACGACAAAATCGGCATCGTCGGAGGAGGAAGCGATGTTTAACCGTGCCATGAGCTCTCCGGCAAAGGTAAGGTCTTGGGTTAGGACTTCGGAGGTGAATGTTAGAACGTCGGGACGGCTTAGGGCAAAGCGTTGATCTTCGGTCATGTAATTTCTTGGAGTGAAGCCGTTAAAGCCCTTCAGGTCGGTGGAACTCGGGACGGGATTTTCGGGATCGCTGTAGTACTGCGTATAGGAATCGGAAGGTTCTGTTTTCAGGGTTTTATCCGCCAAGTGAAATTTTATTTTTCGGGTTTCCTTTGGAGGGTATGCGTCGAAAGCTCTCCATTGTTTGCTGCCGGTGTCGTACATCATGGCTTCGGGTAAGGCGGCTTTTGCTTTGGTATTGCCTTTTAGGTAATGGTTGAAAAAAGGGGTTTCCAGGTTTTTTTGATAAAAGGTGGCAAGGCTGTCTCCGAAGTAAATGGCATTGTGAAAGTGGGAGCCTTGTTCTTTGGACCATCCGCCGTGGGAAAAGGGGCCCATGACAATGGTGTTTTGGGCTTTGGGGTTGTTTTTTTCAATGGTTTTATAGATGTTCAAAGGGCCGTAGAGGTCTTCGGCATCGTACCATCCGCCTACGGTCATTACTGCATGAGAAATGCCTTTCAGGTGGGGAAGGAGGTTTCTTTTTTGCCAAAACTCGTCGTAGTTGGGGTGTTGCATGATTTGGGTCATAAAGACGTTGTCTTTGTAATATTTTTCGTAGCCTTCTTTCAGGGTTCCCAGCTCTCGGTAAAATTTCAGACCGTCTTCGGAAGAGGTTTTAATCATGGAGTCGCTATACCATGCTTTGTTTTCGGCTTTGGTTTTGGGAACGCCAAAGACGGGAAACGTACGGAAATACCCTAGCATAAACCTTCCGTTGTGCATGAAGTCGTCGTGCCAAAAATCCGCAATGGGCGCTTGGGGGGAAGAGGCGACTAAGGCTGGATGTCGGGAGAGGGTGCCTACCGCGGTGTAAAATCCGGGATAAGAGGTGCCGTATTGTCCTACTTTGCCGTTGTGGTGAGGGATGTTTTTCAAGAGCCATTCGATGGTATCGTAGGTGTCGGTGCTTTCGTCGACGTTTTGACGGGTCTTACGGCTAACTTGCGGCGTCATGTTGGTGAAAGTGCCTTCGCTCATGTAACGGCCGCGTACGTCTTGGTAAACGAAAATGTATTTTTCTTTCATTAGGAAAGGGTTGGGGCCTAGAGACGAGCGGTACTCGTTTTCGCCGTAGGGGGCAATGCTGTAGCAGGTTCGCTGCATGAGAAAAGGATATTTTTGGCTTTTGGCGATGTCTTTCGGGATGTAGATGGCGGTAAATAGCTTTATGCCGTCTCGCATGGGGATATAGACTTCTTTTTTGTCGAAGTGTTCTTTAACGTAATCGGAGTTTTGGGAGGATTGAGCCAGTCCCCAAAACGAGAAAATAAAAAAGATAAAACGGAAACCAAATTTCATAAGACTATTTTTTGCGAAGGTAGTGATAATGTGGTTTACAGAGAAAATTTAAAGGCAGCGGCTTTGATGGGAATGCTAAATAATATGTTTGGTTTTAAGCGGGTTAGTTTAAAATTAAGAAAACTTTAAAGGTTTTCGTAAGTCTTGGTACGAATTTTATTATTACATTTGATAACAACTAAACATTGAACAATAACGTAATTTAAAAAGACTATGAAAAAAACATTTGCAATGGCGGCTTTGGCTGTCGCAGTCTCTTTCGGATCAATTGCTTGTAAGAAAAAGGTTTCGGATGCGGAGCTTCAGACTCAGGCTACAACGGTAGTAACTTCCAACCCTACGGCTTCTGTGGAGGTGAAGGATGGGGTTGCTCATCTTAGCGGTACGTTTGCTTCTCAGGAAGAGAGAGATGCCATGATTGCTTCCTTGAAAGCGATTTCCGGAGTTAAAGACGTGCACGATATGACGCTTGTTCAGGCTCCTGCACCGGTGGTGGTGAACGAGGTTGATGCGGCGGTTCTTCAGAGAGTTCAGGATGCGGTAAAGGATTTTCCTTCCGTTAAGGTAGAGGTGGTTAACGGAGAGTTGACCCTTACCGGGAATGTATCGGCGGCTCAGGCTAGAAAAATCAAGGAATCTGTGGATGCTTTGAAGATTGGAAAATACAATAACAATTTGGTCGTAAAATAATTTAAAAAAATAATTAAGAAATGAGTACATTACAAGATAAATATTCCGGCGTAATTTCTGCGGCTCAGGCGGCGGGCGTATCTAATCTTTTGGTTCGCGAGCAGGATGGGATTCTTTACGTTTCGGGAGAGGCTTCTTCCTCGGCGGTTAAAGATGCCGTTTGGAATGCTTTGGGAGCTATTGACCCGACTTATTCTGCAACGGATATTAACCTGGATGTTCAGGTTTCGGGGCTTGCAGCGGGGGCTAACCTTACGGTGGCTACCGAAGAATCCAATCTTAACATTCGTCAGGAGCCTTCAACAGAGGCCTCTATTGTAGGAAAAGCAGGAAAAGGCGAATTGGTGACTTTGGTGGAGCAGAGCTCTAGCGATTGGTGGAAGATCAGAACTTCCTCAGGCGTGGAGGGGTATGCTTATGCCCGATACCTTAAAGCCTAAACGGTAGAATCGTTAAATTAAAAAAAGAATCTGCGGCAAGTTATCTTGTCGTAGATTTTTTTTGAGGTTGAATCCGTATTTTACTTATCGGAGACGAAACGGAATTAAAAAAGGCTGTCCAATATGGGCAGCCTTTTTGGAGATAGAAGTTTCGTTTTAGTGTGCGTTGGAACTTTCTTCGCCAATATTCCAAGTCAAACCGAAGCGAAGGGTATTATCCAATGCCGTATTGATTTTGGAGGTATTGATAAGGTAGGAAAGGTCCAATCCGAAAGACTGGTATTTTAGCCCTACGCCGACAGTGGCGTATTGGCGGCCGCCTTGTTCTGCGCTTTCGTGGAAATAACCGGTCCTTACGGCAAAGGCGTCATCGTAGGCGTACTCTAATGCTCCACTAAACATGACGCTTTTTGGATTATTGAAGGACTTGCCTACACCGCTAAGGACTCCTACGTTTGGAATATCGTAGACGGGGTTATCGTTAATGTCGGTTCCCACTTGAACGGATCCGGGAGCCAAAATTTTACTGGCTTCGGCGGTAATACCGATTTTGTTGTAGTCATCCAAGTAAAGATCGTAACCGGCGCCTAGTCTTGCCATGGTCGGAAGGTAAGAGCGGGAAGCTTCGTCACCGGTGTAGTCTAATCGGGGGCCTAAGTTCTGAATGCTCCATCCGGCACGAGCTTGCCCTTCGTAGTCTCCGAAAGACGAATGTTTTTCGGACTGGAAAAACCCGGATACATCAACGGCAAAGGAATTGGCTGGTTTCAAGGTGTTATTGCTGTTGAATCCACCTGAAAGATCGGATCGGATATAGCGCCCTGTAACGGCCATGGAATAATGGTCGGATAGTTTTAGTCCGTAGGCGATGTCTATGGCAAATTCGTTAGGTTTGGCAATACCGTCGCTAACGACTTCTGTTCCTACGATTCTGGACAAATCGACTTCCCCCATATTGAAATAGTAAACACTGGCCGAAAGGGTCGAACGTTCTTCTTGCCCTAAAAACTGATGGTATGAAGCATAGAGCAGGAAAATATCGTTGGTCAATTTACTCATGTAAGGCGTGTAGCTTACCCCTACCGCGGAGGTCGTTTTACTGAAAGGGTATTTAGCCGCATTCCAATATTGGGAAAATGCATCGGTGGAGGTGGCTACCCCTTGGTCGGCCATACCGCCTGCTCTTGCGTCAGGGGAGATTCTAAGAAACGGTGCACCGGTCAGTACGGGGCGTACGTTTCCGATTTGTGCGGAAGCGAAACTCGCTAATCCCAGCCCGAGGCCTAAAAAAAGTTTTGATTTTAATTTCATAGTTTTGATTTTGATCATCTGAATTTCTATTTTAAAAGTACCATTTTTTCCACTGCACTTGCGCCTCCTTTGCAGCGATCTTGGTTTTGACTTTTGGCAAAGACCTTAAAAATATAAGTTCCTTTGCCCACACTGTCGCCAAAATCGTCTTTTCCGTCCCAAATAATGGCTTGTCTTGGGGTGCGGTATCCTTCCATAAACGGTTCGGCACTTACCGGGATGCTTAGCGTTCTTACCAAACGCCCTGTGAGGGTGTAGATTTGAACGTTAACCTCCAAGACATCGTCGCAATTGTGCTCGAACTGTATCGAGGTGTGGCTGGTAAAAGGATTGGGCCAGTTTAGCAGTCGGTTGATTTTCAACTTTTGGTCGCTTTCGTCCTTTACTACAAAGTTTAACGTGGAGGTGGTGGAATTATTGTTTATGTCCCAGACTTTGAATGTCAATTGATGCGTTCCGGGCGTGAGGTTTCGGAACGGATAAGTTACGGAGCCTTTTTGGTAGTCGGCCAAAGAGGGATTAAGGCATCCGTTGGATTCGCCTGCGGCAAAAAAGTCGTTCAGCACGATGGTGTTTACGACTTCGCCATCCAAGATGACTGTAATGTCGTGCCCGATACCGGATCCTGTGGAGTTAATGCCGGTATTGTCGGTAATACAAGCCAAAAGGGTCGGATTTTGGTCGGTAATTCCACCGTCTGCGAAGTGGGTGTTGTTCATGTAGAGGTGGACTTTCGGAGGTTCTTTGTCGTTTAATCCGTTTTCATTGATGCCTCCGATGTTGAGGTTTTGGTTGTTAAAGACGTCATAGGCGGCAGATTTGGCTGTTTCGAAGTTATCAGCATACAAAAGTAATCGACCTTCTCCTAAATCGTAGTTGATGTCTTTGGGGACATAGAACTCCATGGTGAATGTTCCGTTTACTACTTTTGACGCAGCTTTTACAATGGCGCTTCCTTCTTCCGTAAATTTCAGTTTTGGAAGCATATTGGAGCTGTTGTCGTTATTTAGGGTTTCTTTTTGGAGTTTCTTGTCAAAGACACTGGCTACGGCTTTTCCGTTAAAAGTTTGATCCAAAGTGCCGTCTTCCCGGAGGACTTTTCCCGTGATTTTAACAAAATCCAATGCTCTTAGTTGGCCATCCACTGGAGTTTCAATTTTGTCGATGGAAAGAAGTGGTTTGGGGCGGCTTAGTTTCATGGCCGGGTCGCCGAGGAAGTTTACCCTTAGGTGGTTGGAGTCCAGTCCTTTGCGTTTTTTTGCCGCTAGGAAAGCATCGCCTAACCGCAAAAAGTCGTTATTCTGGAGTTGAAACATATATTGGGTAAAAATATCGGTAAATTGCCGGCCGTAAGGAACCCCGATAGCCCTGCTGGAGGTAATCATGGTTGCCGCTCCGCCGCTGTTGTGTTTAATAACCTGTTCGCCTGCCGATTGGACTTCGGGCTCGTCCCATAGCGTGAATTCGCAAGTAATGGTGGAAACCAATGGAAATCGGCTGTAAACACTGGTGAAATTATTGAAATTTTGGATGTCGTTTACGGTCAATACCCTTTCTTGAGCCCAACCGTTGATTCCTCCATGGCCGAAGTAAAAGAGATACAAACTATTGCCCACCGCATTGCTGATGGCTTGGTTGATTTGAGGAAAACGTTGCCCTGCGGCCGTGGCTTGGGCGGGGTAGGCATCCAAATACAATTTTCCGATATTATATTCTTTGCGTAAACTTCCCGTTTCAAAGGTATTGATTAACGAGTTTTCCATGACGTTATGGAAAGGGCTGCCTCCATCGTAATCGTCATCGACAACGAAGTTCAGATTCATCCGCCAAGCTCCGAACGGAGAGGATTGTCCGGGAAGAGCGTTGTAGTAGGCCAAGGTTTTGTCGACAAGTAGTTTAGCTTGTTGAAGATTGGAGGCTGGTAATCTTCCCACGGGAATATCAGGCATATTTGCGGCGATTGAAGAGGCTGTTTGAGGGGCCGTCATAGCAAAATAATCGTCCGTGACGTAACTGTTGATGAAATTACCGCTTTCTTCGCTTTGATAGGCGGGGATAATGTTGTCGTTAAGTGGGGTTTTGTTTTTGTAGTCGTAACTGGTATCTCCCAGTAACAGGAGGTATTGGAGGTTTCCGGTTTCGTTTTTCAGGCGGGAAACAAAATCTCTTATGGCTGTGATGTCTTTGCTTCCGCTGCTGAATTCGTTGTAAATAGCTTCGACATCAACGACGGCTGTGCGCCAGTTGTTATTGGTTTCGTGGTGGGAGGCCAGTCGTGCGGCTTGTGGTATCATGGCTTTGCTGGTGACGATAAGGTAGTCGATGTTTTGGAGGCCGTGTAGATCCTGAGGGTCGATTCTTCCCAAGAAATGGGGCGAATAGGCAGAAGCGTGTTTGAAGGCGACAAATTCGTTATTAAACACTTCCGAATCTGCATTGTAGGCAAAGCTGTATGTGCCGTTAGAGGATGACAGGTTAATTTTCCTTTTGACGTTGGTAAGGTCGGATACGTCCCATACCTGCTCTGCTCCGAGTGCATTGGATAAGGCGAAACCGTAGCGGGTGCCAGTCCCTTCCCTTACGTCGTACGAACGGAAATTCATTTGAGTTCCATTATAGTCTAAATCTTCTTTGTAAATTATTTCCGCGTAATCAATGTAAAATAGTCCCGCGGGATTGGCCGTGAGGTTCGGCGTAATGTTGATTTGGATATCGGTTCCGCTGAATCCGGTGGTAGAGCCGTTGTAAGAGGTGTATTTTACCAGATCCGAAATGGGAGAGCCCACATTTTGCGTTAAGGGAGAGAGGCCGTTGATATCGAAGGCGATGCTGGTGTTTTGGGCTTTATAAGCGGCTACGGCTACCCGGTAAATCAGGACGTCATCAGGGCGGAAGGGCGATCGTTTGGAAAACTTGACCTGGTATGGCGAGGTAATGGCGTCGCCGAGCCATAACCTACCGATTTTAAGGATATTGGTTTTATCTTCGTTGATGTATTGGTAATCATCGTATCGGGTCAACAGGGTGGTGGGTAGAGTGGTGGTGTCGTCCAAAATCCGTTTGCCTTCTCCCAAATCGAAATTGATGAAGTAATACGCGTAATCGTCGTAGATGTTAACGAAATTATGGCTACGGTCGGTTCGGGTTTCGGTTCGGGTATTTCTCAAATAGGCTTGATGACCGGAATTATATACATTGAAACCGTGTGGTCCTTGGGCATAAAAGAGAATATAATCTTCTTCATTGAAGACGCCGTCTTCTTCGCCAACCACTTGAATGGCATTTTCTTGGAGAGAGGCGTAGCGGCTGTCTTCATTGAATTCGGGTAAGGCAAGCCCTCCGTTCCCGTAAATACGGATATTTTTAGGGTTGATGGAGGACGGATTAATGCCGTTGTTTCTTAAAAATTGGGGGGTGATTTTGAAAATCCCGCTTTTATCGACTCTTATTTTGTAAAAGGTTCCGTTTTTTAAAGGATTTTCGGTGGTTCCTATTATTTTGGAGGTGTGGCCTTTTGTTTTGGCGGGCGAGGCCGTTTGATCGACAAGCGTAAAGGAACGTAAACGGTAGATTTTTCCGTTTTCATTTTTTAGGGCGGCCAAACGTGCCGTGAAAATTTCGGTGTTATCGGGGGAGAGATGGTAGTTGATGTTGGTTTCGTCGTTTTGGGGAAGTTCATTGGCGGAGAGGCCGTAGAGTTCCTTTGGGGATATTTCTTCCCATGCCAGCGAGGCGATTTGGTATTTTTTGCCATTGGAAGCGATTTGGTGGTTGAGATATACGGTCAACCCGGATGCTTCGTAGCCTTTGTTTTCAAATTTGGGATAGACTATCTTTTCGCTACCGTAGTCTACGGTTTCGGTGTCGTTCCATACCAAATCGACCTTCTGAGCCGTCAAAAAAGAAGCGGAAAAGAGGGCAGCTAAAAAAAATAATTCTCTCCTCATGGTTTATTTGAAGCACAAATTACGTGAAATTTTACAAAAATAACGATAAAACAAAATAAAAATTATTTAAGCCCGTTAAGCTAAAAAAGTCTCTTGAGGATTTGATTAATTTAATTTTTTAGTTTTTCTTTGTACTTTGAAACTTTTTATATCCGATATGAAAAAAATAAAGTTGTTTTCTCTGATGGCTCTTAGCTCTGCCTTTTTGTTGGTGAGTTGTGGAGGAGGGAATACCAAAAACGGAGGCGGTACCAAGCGGTTCACCAGTAAAACCGGATGGAAGCCGAACGACCAAAAGGGGTGGTTCTTTTCCGGTAAGCAAGAAAAAGTTAAAGGTTGGCCGGGGATGGTTTATGTAGAAGGGGGGACTTTTACCATGGGATTGGTGAAGGACGATGTGATGCACGATTGGAATAATACGCCTCGTAGGATGCAGGTGAGCTCTTTTTTTATAGGGGAAACCGAGATTACCAATTACGAATATAGAGAGTATGTTACGTGGCTGAAATATGTTTTTCCTCCTTCCGATCCGAGTTTTAAGGAGATTTACACGGGAGCACTACCGGATACTTTGGTTTGGAATAACCGTCTTTCCAGAAACGACTTGGCGGAAACTTATTTCCGTTCGCCGGAGTATGATTATTATCCTGTGGTGGGGGTTTCGTGGCAACAAGCGAACCGCTACTGCGAATGGTTAACGGATCGGGCCAACGAAAGAGCATTGATGGATAAAGGGGTTTTGTCGAAGGATCTTTACGTAAGCGATACGGGGAACCAAGGGGAGAGTTCTTTTACCTTGGATAAGTATAAGGCTAATGACCCGGCGATGCAAGAATATATTAATCAGCAGAGGGCTCAGAAAGCGACGGGAATTCGTACGAAGAATCAAAGAATTTTGGCAGCCAATAGAAATGCAACTTCCGGCGTGGTGGAGAAGTTTCGTCTTCCAACCGAGGTGGAATGGGAGTTTGCGGCTTTGGGCTTGCAAAAGAATAGGGATTATAACAATTATTTGGAGAAAAAACCAAAGATTGAGGAGCTTCGTGGTCGTAAAGGAAGAAATCGCGGAATGTTTTTGGAGAACTTTAAGTATGGGGTGGGCGACTATTCCGGTGTAGCGGGGTGGAAGAACGACGGTTCGGCCATCACGGCGGATGTGAAGCAGTACCCTTCCAATGATTTGGGGATTTACGGAATGTTTGGCAACGTTGCCGAATGGACGGCGGATGTTTATCGTCCGATTATCGATCAGGAAGGAAACGATTTTAATTACTACCGAGGGAATGTGGTTAAGCAGACGGTTCGTAATGCGGACGGAACGTATGAAACCATCAATGGAAGTAATCTTAAATACGATACTTTGGCGGATGGGCGTTTGGTTTATCGGGGACTTCCGGGGCAGTATCAGAGGGAAGTGGTAGCGGATTACCGTAACTTTAGGGACGGGGATTATAGGTCTTCACTTGAGGTGGGTTACGGCCGCGAAGCGGATAGTGCTTCCTCTTCCTCATACAATATGTATAATGCGCCTGCTAGACGTTTTATCGTGGATAACAAGGGGCGTGTCATTTTGGAAAAAGACACCAAACAGAGAACGTCCAACATTACCAATGAGGTTCGTGTGATTAAGGGCGGCTCTTGGATGGATACGGCTTATTGGCTGGATCCGGGGCAGCGTCGTTATCGGGATCAGTCTAAGGCTTACGGCTGGGTTGGTTTCCGAGTGGCGCAAGATGCTAAGGCTTCCAAAAAAGGAAGAACCAAGAGGTAATTTGGGTTAAAATATTTTATCGTCCTCCCTTTAAAAACGGGAGGATTTTTTTATTTTTGGCAGATGAACGTAGCAGATTTTTACGCCTTGTTTTTACGCTGTGGCAAGGTAACGATAGACAGCAGAACGATTGAGAAAGGCGATTTGTTTTTTGCTTTTTCGGGGGATAATTTTAATGCGGCGACCTTGGCCGAAGCCGCGATGGACCAGGGGGCTTTGGCGGTGGTTGTGGAGCAGGAGGCTTTTGAAAATCGGGAGCGAAATATTTTTTATGTACCTTCTACTTTGGCTTTTTTGCAGGAGTTGGCTCGCTACCATAGGGAGCGTATTGGCATTCCTGTTATAGGTTTAACGGGAAGTAATGGGAAGACAACGACCAAAGAATTGATTTCTGCGGTGCTTTCTAAAAAATATAATGTGCAATATACCAAAGGCAACCTTAATAATCATATTGGTGTTCCGCTGACATTACTTTCCATTCGTTCCGAGCATACAATGGCGGTGGTTGAAATGGGCGCTAACCATCAGGGCGAGATTGCTTTTTTATGTGAAATAGCTCGTCCGGATTATGGTTATATTACGAATTTCGGAAAAGCTCATTTGGAGGGATTTGGAGGATTTGAAGGGGTAATTAAAGGGAAATCGGAACTTTACGATTATTTGAAAGCCAATGGTAAGACGATTGTGTACAATACTTCGGATGCATTGCAAGTGGGGAAAGTAGAGGGCTATGCTCCTACGGTATCCTTTGGTGTTCGAGATTCGGATTATTGTTTTGAGCGTCTTTCGAAGGATCAGTTCGTAGGGATTCGTTTGTCGGAACATTCGGTGGTTACGAATCTGACCGGAGAATATAACTTTACCAACCTCTGTGCGGCGGCAGCTTTGGGGCTTCATTTTGGCGTTGAAGAAGAAGCGGTTGCATCGGCTTTGGCGGAGTATATGCCTACCAATATGCGTTCGCAAGTGATGGAAAAAAACGGGAAAATTTTAGTGTTGGATACTTATAATGCCAACCCGAGCAGTATGACGGTTTCGTTGGAAAACTTTAGCGAATTTAACGGAAGCAAAACGGTAATTATGGGCGATATGCTGGAGCTTGGGGAGGCCAGTGGAGAAGAGCATCGGTCTTTGTTGGCTTTGGCCGAGTCGTTAGGATTTGAAAGGATAATCACGGTCGGAAAACATTTTCAGGCGGTGCATTCAGGGGAGGCTTTTACCGGTACGGATGAACTTAAAGCGCATTTGTCGGAGCATCCTATAACGACGGATAATGTTTTGTTAAAAGGTTCTCGAGGCGTTGCATTGGAGCGGATGGTTGAGGTGATTTAAAGCCATATAAAACAAAAAATAAACCCGTCATTCGGAACAATGACGGGTTGTTTATTATTTTTTCAGCACAGCCCATGCTTCA
The DNA here is from genome assembly GCF_036016955.1 of Bergeyella anatis. Taxonomy (NCBI): domain Bacteria; kingdom Pseudomonadati; phylum Bacteroidota; class Flavobacteriia; order Flavobacteriales; family Weeksellaceae; genus Bergeyella; species Bergeyella anatis. The sequence continues at coordinate 14,262 of NZ_JAYWXI010000003.1, forward strand.
CTGATTTTATTTTCTTTTAGTAGTGTTTTGGCTTTTAGATGAACGGCCGTATCGGAGTGGAACTCGGCATGGGGAAGTTTTTCGATATTGGCCAACATTCCCAAATCGTTACCGGAGAACACGGTGCTGTAGCGGATGGTTTCGGGAAGTTCGTCGAAACCGATGCCTAAAGTGGCTAAAGGTTTTGGTACTTCGAAAAGGCTTTCGCCCGAAGATCGGGAATACCAATTGCTTCCAAGCCTTGCAACCAAATCGAGACGGTGTTGATCCAAGAGTCCTTCAGAATTCAAATACTTTTCGTTCAAGTGAATTTTAACGATTTCACAAATGACCAAGTTGCCTGCCCCACCTTCGTAGCCTAAGGGTTTTACCTCCAGTACTTTACACTCGAAATTTACAGGGCATTCTTCGATGAGTTTTGGGCGGACGCACTCGGCTTCTTTCATGGTGAGTCCTGATTTGACGAATTCGTTTATGCCGTTCCCATATTCGGTGGAGGACAGCGATACTTGCTGCACCATGTCGAAATTTACGTTTCCAATGACGACCTCGGGCACTTTCAAGAGGTTTTCCAAGGTATGTTTGGTGGTGTTATCTCGTACCCGCCTTGCCGGAGAGAAAATGAGAATTGGCGGAACGGTACTAAACATATTGAAAAAACTGAAAGGCGAAAGGTTAGGGGTTCCGTTCTCGTCAATGGTTGAAGCCAAAGCGATTGGGCGTGGTGCGATGGCCGCCTGCATGACCATCTGCAGCTGGGCCGCAGAGAGATCTTTGGGAGAAAGCGTTTTAATCATAATTACAGTATTTTACAATGACGGAAGTAGGGTTCCACTTACTTCTCCAAAACCGACACGTATGCCGTCTTTTTCGGCCCAACCTCGCATAATTACGGTATCGAGATCTTCAATAAATTGCCTTTTTTGGCCGTCATTCAGAACGATAGGTTGTGTGCCTCTCCAGGTGAGTTCCAGCATGGAGCCGTACGAGTCGGGGGTTTGCCCGGAGATGGTTCCTGAGGCATACATATCGCCCACCTCCATGTTGCATCCGTTAATGGTGTGATGAGCCAATTGTTGGCACATGTTCCAGTATAGGTATTTGTAGTTGCTTTGGCAGATGAGGGTTTCATTTCCTTTATCGGGAGCGATGGCGACTTCCAGTCGGATGTCGTAGTTTTTGTCCCCTTCGAACTTAAGATAATCTAATACTTCAGGATTTTGTTTTGGAGAAGCGCAACGGAAGGGTTCCAAGGCTTCCAGAGTAACAACCCAAGGGGAAATGGAACTGGCGAAATTTTTGCCCAAAAACGGCCCTAAAGGAACGTACTCCCAGCTTTGGAGATCTCTTGCAGACCAATCATTGAAGAGAACCAAACCGAAAATGGCTTCTTCGGCTTGAGAGGTGGAGATGCTTTCGCCCATTTCGGTATTTCGATTAAGAATGAAGGCCATTTCCAGTTCGAAATCCAATTGTACGGACGGTCCAAAGACCGGTTTATCGCTGTCGGCTGGCTTTCTTTGCCCTTTGGGACGGTGGATATTCGTTCCGGATACCACAATCGAGGAGGCTCTTCCGTGATAGCCGACGGGAAGATGCTTCCAGTTGGGGAGCAAAGCGTTGTCCGGATCGCGGAACATTTTACCAACGTTGGTAGCGTGCTCCATGCTGCTATAAAAGTCGGTGTAATTTGGGATATGGACAGGCATGAGCATTTTGACCTCGTCAAGTTGGTAAAAGCACTCTTCGATGGTTTTTTCGTCGTTGGCCAGTTTGGAGTTTTCCAAGAACAGATTTTGCAATCGTAGTCTTACGGCATTGGTTACGGGCTTGCCTAATTCGATGAACTCGTTTAAGGTATAGGCTTCAAAGACGTTATCGTTGAGCCCCTCGATGTCGTCTAAATAACCAAAGTCGTAGAGGGTGGCTAAATCGACGATTACATCGCCGATACGGGTAGCGCAAGCAATGTACTCTTTATTGAATACGGCCACACCGAAAGGAATGTTGTGAATGGAAAAATCAGATTTGGGAGAATAATTAACAAAAGATTTCATTTGTCAGTTTTTATTTTAGTAGGGTTTAGTTTGAAATCAAAAAGGTAAAAAAGCTCGGAACCCTAAGGTTCCGAACTTGGTTGGTATGGATTATTTCCGTTTGGGCTTTAGGGCAGATTCTTCGATCCAGCGTTCTTTGGTGGTAATATCCATCAGGTAAAGAATGTTTTTTTGCCGGGTTAGAAGAAGGTTTTTGGTTAAGGGCAAGGCCAGTTTGCTCCCCTCCAAACGATCGAAACGAAACGATAGTAGGTTTGCCTCGGTACGAACCACATCTCCCGTAAAAACGTTGGAAGAGCTTTCTCCGTCTTTTTTATCATCGAAAACTTCAGCATAGGTGGCTTGGTTTCCGTTAATGGAGATGAAGAGCCGTTCGGTATGGTCGTCAAAATTTTTGATCAAAACAAACTTTTTATGATCAATATTTTCGTTTTTTAGCTCTTGGTTTAGCCCTTTTTTTTGTTCCAGCAAGCAGAGTCGGGCAATAATTTCCCCGTACTGTGCACTTACCGTCATGGAAGTCGTAATCAGGCACAAGGCCACTATCAGTTTATTCATACGTCGGTTTTAGATTGGTTACCCCATCAAAGATGATGCCTTTTAAGCCGCTGTAAACGGAATTTTAAAGGTTTCCTCGCCGGGCTTGTTCTTTTTCCAAGGCCTCGAATAACGCTTTGAAGTTACCGGCTCCGAAGCTTTGGGCTCCGTGGCGTTCGATGATTTCAAAGAACAGAGTGGGGCGATCTTCCACGGGTTTAGTGAAAATTTGCAAAAGATAACCTTCTTCATCCCGGTCGATAAGGATGCCTAATTCCTGAAGTTTTTTGAGATCTTCGCCAATAGGACCGACGCGGTCGGGAACCATTTCGTAGTAGGCTTGAGGAGGTGCAGATAGGAACTCGACCCCTCTTTTCTTAAGTTCGGAAACGGTATGAATAATGTCCTTGGTTGCCACAGCAATGTGCTGTACGCCCTCGCCTTCGTAAAAATCCAAATACTCTTCTACTTGGGATTTTCTTTTGCCTTCAGCGGGTTCGTTGATGGGAAATTTGGCGTAACCATTGCCATTGCTCATGACTTTCGACATTAATGCCGAATATTCCGTATTAATCTGTGTGTCGTCGAAGCTTAGGATGTTTACAAATCCCATGACATCCTCGTACCACTTTACAACGGGAAGCATGCGATTCCAACCGACGTTTCCTACGCAGTGATCCACGTAGAGCAATCCCGTTTCAGTAGGATTGTAATCGCTTTGCCAAGGCTCGAAACCAGGCATAAATGCTCCTTTATAGTTCTTCCTTTCCACGAACATATGGACGGTTTCTCCATAGGTGTAGATTCCGCTCATGCGAACCTCACCGTTTTCGTCGGTTAGCGTAACAGGTTCCTGATAAGGTTTTGCTCCACGGCGGGTGGTCTCTTCGAAAGCCTTATAGGCATCGTCAACCCAAAGAGCGAGCACTTTAACCCCATCGCCGTGCTTGCGGACGTGTTCGTTAATGGGAGAATCCGATTTTAGCCCTGTAGTAAGCACCAGGCGGATTTTACCCTGTTGCAATACATAAGACGCCCGATCCCGAACGCCGGTTTCCGGGCCGGCGTAAGCCAGACTTTGGAATCCAAAAGCTGTTTTGTAGAAGTGAGCTGCTTGTTTGGCATTCCCGACATAGAATTCGATGTAGTCGGTTCCGTTAATGGGAAGGAAATTTTCGGCCTGCGCTATTTTTTCCGCAAAAGTGAGTGTTGACATTTTTATTCTTTTTTTAGATTGAGCCAATATAATCAATTTTAGCGAAATGAATTTTAGGATAAACCGAAATTCTTTTTTCAGAGTTTTGATGTACAGCAAAAAAAGAGTTTGTTTTGGGATGAAAAGGATAGCTTTGTACGGTAACGTTCGCTATTGAAAGGAAAAGCCAATGTATTGGAAAAAGATGGCTCTTTTCTTAAAAACCGTTTTTTTGAGAATAAACCTATAGTCCTTTAAAATTTCAAGGCTCAAAGCTTTCAAAAGTGCCGTCTTCAAAGAAAAAAACAATACGTTTTATTTTATTTTCCTGATTTTCAGTAGATTGTTTTACCGTAGGGGATTCTTTTTCGGCTAATCGCTGAGAATCGTCTATTTTTTCGCTGGCTTGACTAGGAGGGGCTATAGGAGATTCTCGCGAAGTTTCTGAGGACTGGGATAAAACTGGAGAGGGAGCCTCTTTTTTGTTTTGAGGGGCCTCTTTCCCAAAATGCTCATCGTCAATAATTGTAAATAAGTCGGGCAGAGGCGAAGAGGGTTTGGACGTTTCTTCTTTTTCCGAGGTTTGCGTTAGGGGAGGAAGTAGCATGTCGCCCTCTCCGTTAATCAGCCAATCCCATCCGATTTCTGGAAATTGTTCTTTTACTTTCATCAGAAAATCCAAGGAGGGTTTGTTTCTTCCCGAAGCAATATGGGAAATGGTAGCCCGAGGAACTTCAATGGTATCGGCAAACACGGAAGCCGATAAGCCGGAATAAGCAATAATTTGGGTGACTCGTTCGTTAAGACTCATCGGAAAAAGAATAATTTACATTTACAAATGTAAAAATAAATAAACGGCCAACAAAATACAAATGTAAAAAAATGAGTCTTTAATATATTTTACAAAAGTAAAATCCAGTATTTAATACTGGATTTTAATTTATTATGTGATTTACAAATTTATATTTAATGCCTAAGATGATCGTTATTCTCGGGATCGTATTTTAGTTTTCGATCTTTTTTCTTCTCAGGAAAGAGAAGCGAAGCCAGTACGCTTATGCCCAAAATAGAGACGATAATCAGTAGCGAGTGGGTGGTTTCGAATCCGAAATTAACCAAATAATGATGGAAAACCATTTTAAGCCCGATAAAGGTTAGTAGAAAGGCCAGTCCTATTTTAAGGAAGCGGAATTTATCAATAATACCTGCTAGAAGAAAGAACATGGACCGAAGCCCAATAATCGCAAATATATTTGAGAAAAAGACGATATAAGGGTCTTTGGTTACCGAAAAAATAGCGGGAATACTATCCACGGCAAAGATTAAATCGGTGGCTTCAATGATGAGAAGAACCAAAAATAAAGGGGTCATTTTTTTCACACCGTCTATACTCACCCAAAACTTTTGCCCGACAAACTGGTTATGCACTTTAAAGTATTTGTTTGCAAACTTTACCACGGGATGATTTTCGGTATCAATGCCTTCATCTTGATCTTTGTCGAAAAACATTTTTACTCCCGTAAAGACAAGAAACCCTCCAAAGACGTACATAATCCAACTAAATTTAGCTATCAGGGCCGCACCTACGAAAATGAAGATAAAACGCATGACAATCGCGCCGAGAATCCCCCAAAATAAAACCCTATGATAGTTTTTTTCAGCCACTCCAAATGCAGTAAAAATCAGAATCATAACGAAGATATTGTCCACAGAAAGAGCGTATTCCACAATATAACCGGTAAGGTATTCCAGCCCTAAATTCTGGTTATAAAGTTTAATGGAGCCTTCCAAGTTATCAGGCATGATTTTGACGGGATGGTGGTGCTTGGCTACAACCTCTTGCAGACGTTCCATACTATCGATGCCATGAAGAAGGTGGCCATAGGAGAGGAGTAGGAGGTAGAAGCACATGGAAAGTGCAACAACAAAAAAGCTCATGATTCCGGCTTTTTTCATTGAGACGACGCCACCCGAGCGTTTCCCCAAATTCAAGTCAATGGCAAGGATTACCAAGATAAAGGCGATGAATCCCGCCATAAATAAAAACTCACTGCTCATAAAAGAATATAATATCCTACAAAGATATTCAAAAAAGCAAAACTTTAATAATTCACATTTGTTAAACAGGTTATTTAAAGCAAGTTTTCCACTATAATACCGTTTAATTTAAAACTCCATAAACGAGTAAAAAAGCCTATAGATAAAGTTAAAGTTAATTTTATAAATAACTTTACTTAAAAATTTTAAATAACTGATTTTAAACTAATTATTAAATAAAATTAAAAATAATTCAATCCACAAAATTATCCACAGACATTCTGTCATTTACAAATGTTTGATTTTTTTACAAAAGTTAATTCTTTGTTTTCCTTTAAAAATCGATTAAATTTGAACATTGTAAATTTTTATTTCATGGATGTTGCAGCACTTTACCTTAAAAATCCTAATTTCCCATACCGCTATATATCGCCTCAGGTTTTGGAAAAATACCTCTGCGAGAATCTCAGCGATTATGTTAGTCCGATAGGCGTCTCCACTTTGGGTAAAACCATTTATAGGGGGACTTTCGGAAAGGGGCCGATCAGGGTTTTGGCTTGGTCGCAGATGCATGGAAATGAAAGCAATGCGACGCATGCGATGTTGGATTTGTGGGAAATGTTTTTGGCGCATCCCGTGTTGAAGGATTCAATTTGGGACAAAATTTCTTTGGATTTTATATTTCAGCTTAACCCGGACGGTTCTGAAGCTTGGACAAGGCGCAATGCACTGGATATCGATCTTAATCGGGATTTTTTAAAGCGGGCCAGTAAGGAGTTGCCTCTTCTCAAATCGCTGGTGGAAGAAGGAGGGTATGATTATGGCCTTAACCTTCATGAACAGAGGACGATTTTCAGTACGGACGGAAAACATCCGGCCACACTTTCGTTCTTGGCTCCGTCTGAGGAGGTAACCCGGGCGATTACGCCTACCCGAAAGAAAGCCATGGCGGTTATTTCGGCGGTTAGAAAGCGTTTGGAACGATGGATTCCCGATCAGATTGGGCGCTACAGCGATGAATTTTATCCGAGTTCGACGGGGGATAATTTTACCAAATTGGGACTTCCGACAATTTTGTTTGAGGGAGGGCATTTTTTAGAGGATTATCAGAGGGAAGGGACGCGTAAATATTATACGTTGGCATTGTATGAGGCTTTGAGGGCGATTGCGGAGCTTAACGGTTCTACGCAAGGTTGGGAAGAATATGCTTCGATTCCCAAAAATAAGGAAAGCCATTACGATGTTATCTATCGCAATGTGAAACTTCATACGGATTTTGATTGTGTTTTGGACGTGGCGATTCAGTATAAGGAAATAATAAAGGAAGGGGATTCCGATATTTCGTTTGTTCCGATTGTAGTGGAAGTTGGGGACTGCAGTCGTAAAAAAGGCTGGAAAGAGGTCGATTGTACGGGCCGTTTCTTCAAAAGTGCCAATAAATACCCTAAGCTGGATGCTCCGCAGAATTTTGAAATACTTTAGATTTTTAAGTTAAGCGGGGGAATAGGATTTCGGCTTGAGGTTGCTTGTGCAGTCCGAAAAAGATGACGAATTGCTTTTTTGTTAATAAAACTAAACAACGTTTTACGACTTCCGTAGAACGTTGTTTCTTTTTGGGGTAAGGGTTATGAATTCACGACTTTTACGGCTTCCGCTACAAAACGGATTTCCGGTCGGTCTTTGGTTATGGCGTTTATTTCGGCTGGTGTTTTTCCGGCGTCTTCGGCGTAATGTTTTAGTTCTTTTGCGGGGACAGTTATTCTTTCGGCGTTACCTTTTAGGATGACGGTTTTTCCGGCGAGATCTTTTGGAACGAAATACGCATGGTCTTTGGTTCGGATGAAGAATCGTTCCTGATTGGACGTTAGCAGAGTTAGCCAGCAGCCTTTGGCTTGGCATACTTCTGTGACCTTGCCTTTTACGGTGATACCGGTAAGTTGTTTTTTACGGTTGAGTTTGTTTTGGACTTGGGTTACGGACAAGGGGCGGTTTCCGAATGTCGTGCTGGCGCCATACGATACGGGTTGGGAAACCGGGGTATGGGGTTGCTTTTGAGCGAAACATTGCAGGGCAAGGCTTAAAGCGACTAAGGTAAGGGGCTTTTTCATGAGTTTAAATTTTTATCAAAAATAATCAAAAATAAGGAATGAATTTGCCGGAGTAAGAGAAAAGAAGGTTGAAAAATACTTACCTTTACTTTTTAAAGAATAAAAAAGACGATGAGTGAAATATTACAAACCATTATGCTTTATACCCTTATACCGATTGTGACGTTTGTGGGGGGAGGGATTTTAGCGGCGTACCGCAAGCCGAGTCCGGCATTTAGGAGTGTTATTCTTCATTTTTCGGCGGGGGTTATTTTCTCTGTGGTGGCGGTGGAGCTCTTGCCTGATATTGTGGAAAAGCACCGGCCGTTTTATGTGGTTGTGGGTTTTTTGGCGGGTATTTTTTTAATGTTGATGATTAAGAAATTTGCGGATAAAGCCGAGAACAAACAAAAATCTTCGGAGTTGATTCCCAAAATTCCCATTGCATTTGTGGTGGCGATAGGAGTGGATATTTTCATTGACGGGCTTTTGCTTGGGATAGGGTTTGCTTCGGGGGCGAAGGCGGGGATGCTTTTGGCGTTTGCGATTGCTTTGGAGATGTTTTCGATGGGGATGGCGGTGGCTTCGGAGCTTACGGCGGAAGGGATTTCGAAAGGGAAATCGGTTCGGCATATTGTTTTGCTTTCCAGTTTGTTTATGGTGAGTGCGGTTTTGGGCGGGACGTTATTGCAGAACTTGGGGGATCGGTGGATGGAGCTGGTGCTTTCTTTTGGACTTTCGGCATTGCTTTATTTGGTAACCGAAGAGCTTTTGGTTAAGGCGCACGAGGAGGAAGATAAGCCTTGGTATACGTTTACTTTTTTTCTTGGTTTTTTGGTTTTTCTCGTGTTGGGAATGGTGGTGTAGAAAGGCTTGGTCTAAGTGGCTCATTTCCAGTTTTTGAGAAATGAAAACCTTGGGATGGGGTTCAAAATTTGGTGTAAAGTTTTTTTTTACTCGAAAAAAGAATTACTTTTGGGGAATGGAAAACTTCATTGTATCCGCGAGAAAATACCGCCCACAGGAATTTGATACCGTTGTGGGGCAGTCTCACGTGACCGATACTTTGGAGCATGCGATTGACAACGGGCAGTTGGCTCAGGCGCTTTTGTTTTGCGGCCCACGTGGGGTTGGCAAGACGACTTGTGCAAGGATTTTGGCTCGGAAAATCAACGAGAAAGACGGTTCGGTTTCCGAGGACGGCTTTGCGTATAACATTTACGAGTTGGATGCTGCTTCCAATAATGGGGTTGAGCATATCCGGGAACTGACCGATCAGGTGCGTTATGCGCCGCAGGTAGGGAAGTATAAGGTTTATATCATTGACGAGGTGCATATGCTTACGGTGCAGGCGTTCAATGCTTTTTTGAAAACCTTGGAAGAGCCGCCTGCGCATGCAATTTTCATTCTTGCGACAACGGAGAAGCATAAGATTATTCCTACGATTCTTTCCCGTTGCCAGATTTACGATTTTAAGCGGATTACCATTGAGGATATTCAGGCGCATTTGAGGACGATTGCGGATAAGGAGGGAATTACCTATGAAGACGATGCGCTTTATTTGGTGGCTCAAAAGGCGGACGGGGCGCTGAGGGATGCGCTTTCGATTTTTGATCGTTTGGCGACTTTTTCCAAGAAGAACATTACGTTGGCGAAAGCGGCGGAGGTGCTTAATGTTTTGGATTATGACGAATACCTCAGGATTGTGGATTTGGCTAAGGCTCAAGATATTCCGGGGATGCTTTCGGCTTTTGATGGCATTGTGAAAAAGGGATTCAATCCTCATGTTTTTATTGCGGGGCTGGGGTCTCATTTTCGGGATTTGATGATGGCGCAGAATCCTTCGACGCTCGGATTGATTGAGGTCGGCGAGCGGACTAAGGAGAAATTTGCGCAGCAGTCGAAACAATGGTCGGCTCAAGAACTCATTAATGGGATTGAAATCTGCAACCATGCGGATATTAATTACAAAAATTCCAAAAATCCGAGGCTTACTGTGGAAATTGCTTTGATGCAATTGGCTTCGTTGTCTTCGGAAGTATCAAAAAAAAAAAATTCTTAATCCATCCTCCGCTTCTTCTTAGGCGGAAGGAATCCGACGGTACACAGACTACGCCATCCGATGCGGTGGCGAAAGAAACTCCGGTAAAGCCGGAAGCTGCGGTTGCGCCTGCGGCTAAAACGACGGATAAACCTTTGGGGACGGAACGGAAGCCCTCTAAATTCAGCATTCAGCAAATGTTGAATCAACAGGAGCAAGAGCAGGAGTCGGAGGTTGCGGTTTCGGAGGAGCACTTGCCCAATCATCATTTCAGCGATTCGGATTTGCAGAACGAGTGGACTTTGTTTTTGAGTAAAATCCGTTCGGACGATATTGTGCTTTATAATGCCATTAGCGGGTTTCGTTTGGTTAAAGTGGATGAAGATACCATTCGGATTCATTACCCTTCGGCTTCGGCTAAGGCAGAATTTGAGGCGGTTCAGGGGGATTTTTTCAATCATTTTAAACGCAAGGTTAACCACTACCGTTTGAATGTGGATTACCAAATGGATTTTACTTTGAAGCAGGAGATTCTCACGAAACGAAAGCTCTTCAACAAAATGGCGGAAAAAAATCCTTTGCTTTACGAGTTGGATGAACTCTTTAAATTTGATTTATCCTAAAAATATTCCTTACTTTGCAACCTTATTTTTTTGAATTTTAATATACTAGGAGGCGGTCTTCTAAGCGACCGTTATTGACTGATGGAACTAAAAGACTTGAAAAACGAGTGGATTGAAGCGTTTTCCAAACCACTTATTATTGCCGGGCCGTGTAGTGCGGAGAGTGAAGCACAGATGCTGGAGACGGCAAAGCGTATTAAAGAATCGGGGGCAGAGGTGCCTGTTTTTCGGGCCGGGATATGGAAGCCGAGAACCAAGCCCAACGGATTTGAAGGGGTTGGGGTGATTGGTTTAAATTGGTTGAAGAAAGTAAAAGAAGAATACGGATTTAAAACGGCTACTGAAGTGGCCAATGCCCACCACGTGTTTGCGGCTTTGGAGGCGGATGTGGATATTTTATGGATTGGGGCTCGTTCTACGGTGAATCCTTTTACGGTTCAGGAAATTGCCATGGCGCTTCGTGGGACCACTAAGACGGTATTGGTGAAGAACCCTGTGAATCCGGATTTGGCGCTTTGGATAGGTGCTTTGGAAAGGCTTTTGGGGCAGGGGATTTATAATCTTGGGGTTATTCATCGCGGTTTTTCCAGTTATCAAAAAACCAAATACCGTAATACGCCCAACTGGCAGATTGCTTTGGATTTTAAGAATCAGTTTCCGAATATTCCGATGGTGGTGGATCCCTCACATATTTGTGGCAATCGGGTGGATTTGGCTTCGGTTTCCCAAGAGGCGCTTAATGTAGGGTATCATGGGGCCATGATCGAGACGCATTGCAATCCCGATGCGGCATGGAGCGATGCGGCGCAGCAGATTACGCCGGAGGTTTTGGCGGAAATGATGGCAGGCTTGCAGATTCGTAATATGGACATCTCGGGCTATGAAGATCAGTTGGAGCAGCACCGTACTTTGATTTCTGATATTGATTTTCAATTGATTTCTTTGCTGTCTCAAAGGATGAAAATATCCGAAAAGATTGGTGGGGTGAAGAAGGAAAACAATATTGCGATTTTTCAGCCTGAGCGTTGGAAAGTCATCACCGAGTATGCTTCGATGAAAGCCGAAGAAACGGGAATGTCTCAGGATTTTATCGAAAAAGTGTTCAAAGCAATTCATGAAGAGTCGATAGAAGTTCAGAATAACGTAATGATTAATAAATAACTAATCTTGAAGGTTAAATTAATTCGTTAATTTAGCCTTTATTTTTTGTATGGACTATAAAGGACTTGTCATTAAATCTACGGGGAGTTGGTATCAGGTTATGGATTTAGCCGGCGGGCGCGTTTATGAAGCCCGAATTCGCGGAAAGTTTAAATTGGTTAAAACCCGTTTGACTAACCCTTTGGCGGTAGGCGATCGGGTGAATTTTCAGTTGGAGAAGGATGAGACGGCTTGGATTACCAAGATTGAACCGCGGAAAAATTACCTGATCCGGAAATCGGTCAATTTATCGAAAGAAGCCCATATTATTGCGTCCAATGTGGATATAGCGGGATTTATCTTTACCTTGAAATCGCCTGAAACCTCGCTGGGTTTTTTGGATCGTTTTTTGGCGTGTTGCGAGGCTTACAGCATTGAGCCTTTGATTTTGTTTAATAAAGTGGATCAGCTGAATGCGGAAGAGCTCGAGATGATGGAGGCTATTGCGGCTTTGTATCAAACCATTGGTTATTCGACTTTGGCCATTTCGTCGTACTCGAGGCATAACCTTCCCGAACTTCAGGCACGCATAAAGGATAAGACCACGGTGTTTTTTGGGCATTCGGGAAGCGGAAAGTCCACGTTGGTTAATGCTTTGCAGCCGGGGTTGGACATTAAAACGGGTGAAATTTCGCAGACGCATCAAAAAGGGAAGCATACCACGACTTTTGCGCAGATGCATTTTTGGAGTTTTGGCGGTGCCGTGATCGATACCCCGGGCGTGCGGGAGTTTGCCATGATTGATGTGGAAAAGGAGGAGATACAGCACTATTTTCCGGATATTTTTCGTGTGGCTCAGACGTGCAAGTTTCACAACTGCCTGCATGTGAATGAACCTAAGTGCGCCGTAATTCAGGGGATAGAGGACGGCACGGTGGATGAAAGCCGCTATATCACTTATCTGAAACTTATGGAAGAAGCGCAGGAGCAGGGCAAATAAAAAACCCAGCCGAAGCTGGGTAAAAACTAATAACCATGAAAACTCAAATTAAACATGAGAATCTGTAAGATTAAATACAATACTCGTGCCAAAATGATTTCGGGGGATGTTTTTTTTAATATTTTTTCTGAAAAACAATTTGTATTTTTGCGGGCTAAAACAATATAATTTATGTCGAATATTACGTTTACAATGATTAAACCGGATGCGGTAGCGGACGGTCATGTAGGGGCTATTTTGGGTAAAATCACGGAAGCCGGATTTAAGATTAAGGCCATGAAGCTCACTCAATTGACGGTAGCGGATGCTAAAAAATTCTACGAAGTTCATGCTGAGAGACCTTTCTATGGCGAGTTGGTGGAGTTTATGTCTTCCGGACCTATTGTGGCAGCCGTTTTGGAAAAAGATAACGCGGTGGAAGATTTCCGTACTTTAATCGGCGCGACCAACCCTGCGGAAGCGGCAGAAGGTACCATTCGTAAGATGTTTGCCAGAAGCGTGGGAGAAAATGCCGTACACGGTTCGGATTCCGATGAAAATGCTTTAATCGAAGCTCAATTCCATTTTTCGGGAAGAGAAATTTTCTAAAAATTTTTTTCGAGATAGCAAAAGGACGGCCTAAAGCCGTCCTTTTTTATTTTTAACCTAAAATGGTTACGCCTTGTTCCAAAAGTTGGTAAATCGCATCTCTGCCGTTTTCGGGTTTGACGTTGACGGCTTTGGTTCCATTGAAATGCAAGCAGGTTATAAAGCCTGCATTCACCGCGTCTATACAGGTGTATTTCACGCAATAATCCAACGCCAGTCCTACGATTTCCACCAGTTCGATGTCGTGGTATTTCAAGAAGTCTTCCAGCCCTGTTTTCATGAAATGGTTATTATCCTGAAAAGCACTGTAGCTGTCAAAAGACGCATTGGTTCCTTTTTGGATAATATGGGTGGCTTTAGAGGCGTTTAAATCTTTATGGAAGTCTGCCCCCGGAGTGTTTTGGATGCAGTGATCGGGCCACATGAACTGGGGAATACCGTTTAGGGTAATGGTTTCGCCAACTTCACGGTTATTATTGGAGGCAAAGCTCTTGTGATCGGCCGGATGCCAGTCTTGAGTTAGAACGATTTGATCGTACTGGTTTTCTTCCATCAAAACGTTGATATAAGGGATGATGTCGTTGGCTTGGGGAACGGCTAATGCGCCACCTTCGCAAAAATCGTTTTGCACATCTACAACAATTAAGGCTTTTTTCATAAGATCGTTGGTTTGCATTTGTAGTTAGCAAATATATAGCCACATTCTTTTTCTGCCAAAAAGGCACGGATTATTTTGTATATTGGCGTGTTGGTTAATGTTTCGCACTGTACAATGATAAATGGAATTAAAAATACCCAATAGAGTTATAGCGACAATCATCATTTTGACGAACATCTATTTTGTTTCATTAAACTATACCGTAATCAGAGACGCAGGTGGTATGGGTTTTTAATGTTACCTATTCTATTATCGACAAACTTTCTCTTGATAACAGCAGGGCTAACGTTTAAAGATAAATTTAAGAGCAGTATATTTTTATTGATTGTAAATGGTTTAGGACTGCTATGGAATTTATTTAGACTTTGTGGCTACTATTGACAACACCTAAATGGACTAAATGAAAAAGAATATTGTTTGAAAAATTGGATGAATTTATATAACTACGTTTAATAAGTTTAACATTGTATTTATTTAGCTATGCTGACTCTTCGATTGGTAAAGTTTTTTCATAAATTTGGAAAATGAAAGGTTGTTGCTCGGGTTAGATTATAAAACCTACGGAAATGAAATTAAAATTTGGATTTTTCTTATTATTCATTGTATTTCTTAGTCAAACTTTTGCTCAATCAATTGCAAGGGTTGAAAGTATCAAAATACACTCAAAAGCCTTAAATCAAGAAAGAGAAGTTTTGATCTATACACCTGTGGATTATGATTGGAGAGTGAACGAGTACTTTAATGTGATTTATGTTTTTGATAGCCAAAACAGAGAATTTTTTGATTATACGAGTTCGATTATTTCTTTCTTGACAGACGGAAATAGGTCTTTTATCGTTGTTGGGATAACCTCGCCTTTCAATGAAAAACTTGACTATTCAAGGAATAACGACTTATTACCCATTTTGGAAACGGAAGAATCCAAAAATAGATACGGTAAATACTCGGGGAATGCCGACCATTTTTTGAATTTTGTCGAAACAGAATTAATTGCTTACGTAAACTCAAAATACAGAACTTTAGATCAAAACATTGCCGTAGGTCATTCTTTAAGTGCTTCTTTTATTTTGTATTCTTTACTTCAGAAGCCAAATCTTTTTCAAAACTACGTGGCAATTTCGCCAAATCTTGCCTATGATAACAATAAGTTAAGTAAAGAGCTTGTTAAATTTGACTTTTCAAAATTGAAAAAGCAATCCTTTATTTATTTGAGTAATGCAAATGAAGGCGTGGACTATTGGAAAGAATGGAAACCCGCACGCGAGAGCGTTTATTCTTTTTTCAAAGACGCCATAAAGAACAAAAACCTTACCGTTGAAATTGCTGAATACCCTGAAAATAACCATTGGAATACATTTCCACCAAGTTTGAATAAGGCTTTGAAATTCTACTTTGAAACTATTCAGAAAAAGCAAGAAAGTGAATTAAGCAAGGAAATATATGAAATCAAGATAAAAGTAAAAGTTCATAATAAAAATGATAGTGTTTATCTAACAGGAAACCAACCAAACTTGGGCGATTGGAATCCTAACAAAATTGAAATGAACAAGACTTCTGATTATGAAAGGAGCATAGTTTTGAAAGTTCAAAGTCCAGCTCAATTCAAATTCACAAAAGGTAGTTGGGATACAGAATTACAGGTTATTGGAACATATAACAATGCGATTATTAAGCCTGAAATAAAGAAAGAATTTGAATTTGAAATTGTGAAAAATGACTAACTCCACAACCGTTCTTCGGTTTGATTTAGCCCGCGTTCTACCAACTTGTCGGGGTATCAGACGTTAAATAGGACGACAAAGAATCACAATGGAGATATTGTTCACTATAATAGCATTTGTTCTTTTACTTGGCCTAATAGTGGTTCCGATTATTCTTTTCATGGTGCTGAAAAAGTGGTATCGGCTAAAGTTTGGCTTTATGGTTTATCTCGTGTCAGGATTGGTTTTTACTGCGGGGGGCATGTGGGCTTATGCTTGGTGGGCGGACTACTCGGATCAGCTTTTAATGGGTTATTACGGCTATGATTTTGAGGCCATGAACGACACGGGGAGGTATGCAAACGTTAAATCGGAAAACCTTGAAAAATTAAAACGACTCGAAATTGGATATTTTGGCGTTGGTTGGCCATTAAAAGCGGGTATGTTGTTTGTTTTTTATTCACCGTATTTATTGCTTGTCTATCTAATTGGGCAAGGGATTGCAAGCCTGAAAAGAAAAAAGAAATGAAACCGATTTAACAGAGATTTACGAAAAATGCGAAATATGAAGTGTTATTTTAGCAGGAATAAAAAACACGCATCTCACCGAATGAAACCGTTGAAACTACTGCTTCTTTTTATATTTTTGATGGGGTGCAGTCAAAAAGCCCGGACGCAAAACAATGGTGAGCCGAATACAGGTGTGGAAAATCGCTATCGTTCTTACGGCGAAAAACTTATTGCCAAGGGGTTTCTAAAATATGCAGACCATTCAAAAATTGAAAATTTAAAGTTCCAACTCCTAAATAATTTTGCTATTTATGAGGATGACTACTTCAAAATGGTCTCCATTGATGCGGAAGAACTTGCTGAATTTAATTTTGATTTTTTCCTTCCACAACTCAATAAACTGTTGGAAAAAAGAAAAATTGGCTTAACTGTAAAATTGGCTGAAGATTATGAAAAAACGAATGATCTGATAATCAATGGGGAAAGATTCAATCTTTATACGAAAGAAGAATTTGAGAATCGGGTGTTTTGGGATTCGGCAGCGAGAAACTTTTTTAGGAAAATAAACGAAATTCTAAAAAATCAAAATTTAGATGAACGGTTTTATCTGCTTTATGGCGGAAATGATTTGCAAGCGATGCTTTTAACGGACGAGCAGTTTTCAATCATAGCCGAATACTATAACACCAACGAAAAAGAAAGACCGTACGCGCCTTAGTTGCGTTTAATTTGGGGCATTGGGAAAAAACTGGGCAGAATTGAACTTTTTATTCTATTTTTGAATTGTTTTTGAAGAGGCTTTGCTCTTTTGGATTGGGCAGAGGATGGATTTTGTAATGTTTTTTGGTAAAATAAATGAAGTTATTTGGACGTTTTTTTGGTCGTAAATCGGATTCGGGGCAAACCCGTGAGTCTTTTTGGCGGGATTTGGAGGAAGTGAAAATGTTGGAAGAACTTGAGGCGGTTTCTTTTGAGCGCGAGGTTTATGTTTTTAAACATTCCACGCGTTGTTACATTAGCCGTATGGTTTTGGCTCGTTTTGAGCAGGAGGTGGAGGAAAGCCATGCTACCGAAACGAATGCTTATTATTATTTGGACTTGCTGGCTCACCGCGAGATTTCCGAGGCTTTGGCGGAGCGTTATGATTTGGTTCATCAAAGCCCTCAGTTGTTGGTGCTTCGGAACGGGGTTTTGGTGCATAGTGCGTCTCATCAGTCGATAACAATGAAAAAATAGCATGGATAATCTGTCGGACTATCTTTCTCGGGTGTTTAATCTTCCCATGGAAGCGGCTTCCATGTGCGGGATGTATTATACGTCCAAGGATTTGAAAAAGGGCGAAGTGGTTTTAAGATCGGGCGAGGTTTGTCGGTTTATTTACTTTGTGGAAAAGGGGCTTTTGAGGATGTATTCGGTGGATCGGGCCGGTAAGGAGCATATTATTCAGTTTGCTCCGGAAAATTGGATGGTGAGCGACAGGAGTTCGCTTTACTTTAATGAAAAATCCTTTTATTATATCGATGCGGTGGAGGATTCACGGGTGTTGTGTCTCAGTCCGGATTTTTTTCTTAATCTTAAAAAACAGTACCCGGATGCGGTGGGAAATAACGATTTAATTCTTCATAAGCATATCCGCAATATTCAAAACAGGGTGAATTCGCTTTTGGCCGAGACGGCTCAGGAGCGGTATTTGGGTTTTATTCGGATGTACCCTAATATTTTGCAGCGGGTGCCTCAGTGGATGGTGGCATCGTATTTGGGCATTACGCCGGAGAGTCTTAGTCGGGTGCGTAAAGAATTGGTTAAAAAATAAAAACATAAAAAAATGAAATTCAGTCCCATTATTGTTGGAACGATGCGTTGGGGAGTTTGGGGGGCAAACCATTCGGTGGCCGAGGTTAGTGAACTGATTGCAACGGCAATGGACGAAGGGCTTTATACTTTCGACCATGCGGATATTTACGGAGGATATACCACGGAATCGCTTTTTGGGGAGGCTTTGGCTTCTTTGGGGTTGGCGAGGGAGTCTTACCAACTGATCAGCAAATGCGGCATTGAATATCCTGGCGGAGTTAAGCCTTACGCGTTGAAGTCTTATAATTATTCCAAAGCTTATATTTTGAGGAGTGTCGAGGAGAGTTTGAGGAATCTTCGTACCTCTTATCTTGATGTTTTGCTGTTGCACCGTCCATCGCCTCTTATGGATCCTTATGAGGTGGCGGCGGCTTTTGAGGCTTTGCGGGAGAGCGGTAAGGTTAGGGCTTTTGGGGTTAGTAATTTTTCGGTTTCGCAGTTGGAGCTTTTGCACGGTGTCTTTCCGGATTTGATTACCAATCAGGTGGAAATTTCCATTAATCGGTTAGAGGCGATGGAGGACGGGCGGTTGGATCAGATGATGATGAAGCGGATGGTTCCTACGGCATGGTCGGTTTTGGGGAATTACTTTACGGAACAAACGGCTCAAAACGAAAGGATTAGAAGCGTGTTGGCGCATTTGGTGACAAAATACGAAGCGGAAGAAAATCAAATTCTTCTTGCTTTCTTGCGGAAACACCCTTCGGGTATTATTCCGGTGGTTGGTACTTCCAAAACCGCCACTTTAAAAACTTTGAAAAAGGCTTTGACGTTGGATTTGGAGAGGGAAGACTGGTTTCTGTTGTTGGAGGCTTCCAAAGGAAAGCGGGTGCCGTAATGAAAAAACCGATTTCCCTTTCGGGAAACCGGCAAACTATGAAAACTATATTTAGTCTGAATGACCTGATGGTTTTTAAGGAGCAAAAAGTGTGACAAAATTTTTTTAAGGGGGCTTCTAACGAATAATTTAACTAAACTTTAAGAGGTTTTGTCTTTATTTCTTAAAAAAGGGAGGGATTGTTTTAGGTGGATGGATCGGTGCTGAAGGCGTCTTTTTTAATAGGAGAATATTGTTTTTCAATGCCAAAATCTTAATTATCTTTGCGCTTGGTTTATTGTTTTTTTTCATCAATTATTATAAATCAAAACTATGAAGAAAATATATTGTGTGGCGCTTTTTGTTATGGCGGTTGGAGTGGTTGAGGCACAGGAAAAAGCCGGCGCGATCGAGGGGGTAAGTCTTCAGGGGAAATTCCTGAACTTGCCTTATGCTAAGGTTAACGAGAACGTTACGGTTATCACTCGTGAGGTTTTGGAGGTTTCTCCGGCTAAGAGTATCGATGAAGTTTTGCAGCAGTTTGCGGGGTTGGATATCCAGCGGCGTGGGGCGAACGGGGTGCAGAGTGATATTTCGATGCGGGGTGGTTCTTTTGAGCAGGTGATGATTTTGGTTAACGGCATTCGGATGAATGATGCTCAGACGGGGCATAATTCCATGAATATTCCTGTGGATTTGTCTAATGTGGAACGTATCGAAGTGGTTAAAGGGCCGGCGGCAAGGCGTTTTGGAAATAATGCTTATGCGGGGGTTATCAATATCGTTACCAAGGCTTCCGATAAGGAGACGGTTCGCCTGACTGCGGAGGGCGGGGATTATTCCACTTACCGTTTGGGATTGGGGGCGACGTTTGGTAACGAAAAATGGGCGAACTTGTTTCAGGTCAATTCGTCTTCATCGGAAGGTTACCGTTACAATACCGATTACCGCATGAATAATGTGTTTTATCAAAACCAACTCCGGCTCAATAACGGACAGCTTAAATTTCAGGCGGGGTTTTCAGAAAAAAAATTCGGCGCCAATGGGTTTTATGCTTCGCCACTGGCGACTGAACAATATCAGGAGGTTCAAGTGTCGGTGTTAAGTGCAATGTTGCGGCAGTCTTGGGGGCGTTTTAATTTGAATTCCAGTATGTATTGGCGTCGCTCTCAGGAGTTGTATTTATACAATCGAACCAATCCTTCTTTGTATCGGAATACGGATCAGGGGCATGGGATTGGCGGAGAAGTCAATGGCAGCTACAAGTCTTCTTTGGGGATTACGGGCGTTGGGGTAGAGCTTAGGAAAGAACTTCTGACGAGCAATAATTTGGGGGATCGGAATCGGTTTATCACTCAGGTGTTTTTTGAACATCATTTTTCTTTTTTTAACGACAAGTTGCAGGTTTCTCCGGGGGTTTCGTGGGCGGATTTTTCGACAAGCGGCTCTTTCTTCTATCCAGGGTTGGATGTGGGGTATGATTTGGGGCGAAATCATAAACTGTATACCAATATTGCCAAGGTTAGCCGTGTGCCTTCCTTTACGGATCTCTATTATGAAAGCCCGAGGGAAAAGGGGAATCCCGATTTGAAACCCGAAAATGCTTTATCTTACGAACTGGGTTACCGTTATTTTAAGAGCGGTTTTCAGGTTAAATTAAGTGCGTTCGGCAGACAGACTAACGATGCGATTGATTGGGTGCGTAATGATCCTAATGCGCTTTGGCGTTCCGAAAACATCGGCGATATTAAGACTTCGGGGCTTGAAGCGGAAGTGGAACAACGTTTTTCAGGGTTTGTAAAGTCTTATTCTTTGGGGTATATGTGGGTGGATAATCGTTTGCAGCAGAAGGCGAAATATTCAAAGTATGCTCAGGAAAATTTGAGACACCAGTTCATTGCCAAAGTGGAGAACGCTTTGGGGAAAAAATGGACGAACCAATTGATTTACCGTTATCAGGAGAGGGCGAGCGGCTACCGCTATCATCTGCTGGATGAGAAGCTTTCTTACAATCACCACCGCACGGCTATTTATCTTTTGATTAATAACCTTACGGCGACCCGGTACACCGAGGCTTTTGGGGTTCCCATGCCGGGGCGTTGGTTTCATTTGGGGGTTTCTTACGATCTTCCATTGGGAAAATAAGAGGGGAAGGACTTTTTTTGAAAATATAAATCATTTAGAAAACCGTTTTTTAGACGGTTTTTTTATTGCGACGAGGGGGAATGATCTGAGGGATAACTAAAATTCTTGGCGGGGCAACACGGTGGTTAATAGATTTTTTCATTTGTTTTTTTTAATCGAATAGTTTTTATCTATATTTTGTTTTGAAACTTTAATACAATTTAACGTGATGGTATGGGGGAATCCTCCTACATTTGTCCAAAATAACATCAAAACAGAATTATTATGAATCATTCCGAACAAGGGAAATGTCCTTTTTCCCATTCCAATGGATCCGATGAAAATCAAAATGTTAGCGGCTCTGAATTCCAAAGGGATTCCGATAACAAAGGCAAAAACATAGCCTCTTCAGCGGGGAAGTGTCCGGTGATGCATGGGGCTAATACCGAGGAAAGTCAGTCCGTAATGAGTTGGTGGCCTAATGCGCTCAATTTGGATATTTTGGCCCAGCATGATACGAAGACCAATCCTCTTGGAGAGTCGTTTAATTATGCGGAGGAATTTAAAAAACTGGACTTGGAGGCGGTGAAAAGCGATTTGAGGGCTTTGATGACCGATTCTCAGGACTGGTGGCCTGCGGATTACGGAAACTATGCGGGGATGTTTGTCCGTACGGCTTGGCACTTGGCGGGGTCTTACCGTAAGGCGGACGGTCGGGGAGGCAGCAATACGGGAAACCAGCGTTTTGCGCCGTTAAACTCCTGGCCAGATAATGTGAATACGGACAAGGGACGTCGTTTACTTTGGCCGATCAAGAAAAAATACGGCAACAAGATTTCTTGGGGCGATTTGATCATCTTGGCAGGAACGGTGGCTTATGAGTCAGTGGGGCTTAAAACGTTTGGTTTTGCGGGTGGAAGATCCGATATATGGCATCCCGAAAAAGATATTTACTGGGGCTCCGAGAAGCAGTGGCTTGCCCCTACAGGGAGCGAAGGCACTCGGTATGACGGCGATCGTGAGAGTTTGGAGAACCCTCTGGCGGCAGTGATGATGGGGCTTATTTATGTCAACCCAGAAGGGGTGGATGGCCATCCGGATCCTCTTCGGACCGCTCAAGATATGCGGGTGACTTTCGAGCGAATGGGGATGAATGACGAAGAAACGGTGGCGCTAACGGCGGGAGGACATACGGTAGGGAAATGCCACGGAAATGGACGAGCCGAAAAACTTGGTAAAGACGTGGAAGGCGCCGATGTAGAGTTTCAGGGGTTGGGCTGGCATAACCCTGAGGGAACAGGTAACGGCGCTCATACGATGGTTAGCGGGATCGAAGGGGCTTGGACGACGCATCCGGACCGTTGGGACAACGGCTTTTTCGATTTGTTGCTGAATCACGAATGGGAGTTGAAAAAAAGCCCTGCGGGAGCATGGCAATGGGAGCCGGTGGATATGGACGAATCCAAAAAACCGGTGGATGCTCACGACCCGACCGTAAAAAGAAATCCTATCATGACAGATGCCGATATGGCTCTGAAAATCGATCCGGAGTACCGTAAGATTTCGGAAAAGTTTTACAATGATTTTGATTATTTTTCTGACGTTTTTGCTCGTGCTTGGTTTAAGCTGACTCATAGGGATTTAGGGCCTAAGTCCCGTTATTTGGGGGCGGATGTTCCTTCGGAGGATTTGCTATGGCAAGACCCGATTCCTTCTGTGGATTACGTACTGACCGAGCAAGAGGTGGCGGATTTAAAACAACAGCTTCTGAACAGTGGGCTGACCAGGGCAGAACTTATTGCTACGGCTTGGGACAGTGCGCGGACTTACCGAGGTTCGGACTATCGTGGTGGGGCTAACGGAGCGAGAATCCGTCTGGAGCCACAGAATCAGTGGGAAGGAAACGAACCCGAGAGACTTGCTAAAGTCCTGAAAAAACTCACGGAAATTCAGAATGGTTTTTCTCCTAAAGTGAGTTTGGCAGACCTTATCGTGTTGGGTGGAACGGCTGCCGTGGAACAAGCGGCCAAGGAGGCCGGAGTGGAAATTAATGTTCCGTTTGCTCCTGGTAGAGGAGATGCTTCTCAAGAAATGACAGATATCGATTCGTTTGGCGATCTTGAACCGATTCATGACGGTTTTAGAAACTGGTTGAAGAAAGATTATGTGGTTCCTTCGGAGGAGCTGCTTTTGGATCGGGCTCAGCTTATGGGGCTTACGGCTCCTGAAATGACGGTTTTAATCGGAGGGATGCGTGTGTTGGGAGCCAATTATGGCAGTGAAAAACATGGCGTGTTTACTCAACGGGAGGGCGTTTTGACCAACGATTTCTTCGTCACGCTTACCGACATGAATTACCGTTGGGTTCCTGCAGGCAATAACCTTTACCGTATTGTGGATCGCTCTTCGGGGGAAACCAAATATACCGCTACCCGTGTGGATTTGGTGTTTGGCAGCAATTCTATCTTAAGGGCTTATGCGGAAGTTTATGCTCAAGACGATAACAAGGAAAAATTCGTCAAAGATTTTGTTAAAGCATGGACTAAGGTGATGAATGCGGATCGTTTCGATTTGAGATAAAATTTTTGAAAGACCAAGAAAAAAGCCACGCTCCGTTTGAGAGTGTGGCTTTTCTATTAGAGTGCATTAGACTTAGCGCTGTAAAATTTCGCTTAATTTTTTGGTGAGAGCCCGCCGGGAGTAACTTTCGATATCGGTTCGGGAAAAATTGCAAACGGTATCGTGATTTTTCCATTGGCGGTAAGTTTCCAGAATAAAGGTTTTTACTTTCTCTTTTTCATCATAGGTGAAATGGCTTCCGGAGTGGGTTTCCTCAAGAATTCGTGCTACGTCGGCTCCATTGGGACCAAAGGATAAGATGGGTTTTCCCGAGGCTAAGTATTCAAAAAGTTTTCCGGGGATGATGCCGCGGGAATGCGCTTCGGGAAAGTTGGTTAAAAGGAGCAAGGCGGCATTGGCCATTTCTTCCAAAGCCTCTTGGTGGGAGAGGTAGCCTGTGGAATAGACGGCAGAGGAAAGCAACGTTGATTTTAAAGTGTGGGCTATTTTTTCGTCTACCCGTCCCACAAAGCGAATCTCGAGATCGGATTTAAAATCGGGGCTTTCTCCAACCAGTTCTTCCAAGGCCTGCCAAAGGATTTTGGGGGTTCTCAGTTGTTCTAATACGCCGATATAGCTAATCGCAAAGCGTTTGCTTTTCGGGCTTGGGGCTACGAGCTGAGCCTCTTTATCAAACCCATTGGTGAGGCATACGGCATTGGCTCCTTTTTTACGGAAGTTTTCGGCATCGGTAAAACTCGTGGCTAAAGTAAGGTCTGCGGTTTTGAATACCTTTTCTTCCAAGACACGGTGTTTACGGTCGGCCCATGAGGTTAGTTTCAGGTGTTTGTAGTAAGAAATTTCCGTCCAGGGATCCCGAAAATCGGCAATCCATTTCAAATCAGGAAAATGCCGTTTTAGTTTCAAGCCTATAAGGTGAAGCGAGTGGGGTGGTCCCGTGGTGACTAAGGCTTCGTAGGAATGCTCCCGAAGGTGTTTTTTTAAAAAATTTACGGAAGGACGAACCCAAAAGACTCTCGCATCGGGAATGAAAAAATTACCTCTTACCCAAATGGAAAGTTTGGACTTCCAGTTTTGATGGTGGCCGACATCAAATTGACCGGCTTTGTATTTTTTGTTGTTTTTATTTAGTTTTTCGGCCCATTGGTAAGGCTCCCATATGGGGGTTCTGATAGTGGAAATACCTTCGGGGACCTCATCCACGAGACTTTCGTCCATGAGGGGATAGCTCGGATTCTGAGGGATGAATACCGTGGGAGACCATCCGAATTCGGGCAGGTATTTGGCAAATTTCAACCACCGCTGGACGCCCGGTCCACCGGCAGGTGGCCAATAATAAGAAACGATTAAAACTTTTTTTTCGGCCATTTTTACAAAATCAATGCGCTAAAATACGAAAACTTTAGAGGACAAGCCGAAAAGAAGTGCCTTAGCGTATTTGGATTTACTTTTTCTCTATCGTTTTTGCATAGGCGGTTGCAAAACAATTAAAAGTAAAAAATAAAAAACCGGCGAGCACTAAATCCGGAATCAACCAAAATAAACCGGAAGCCAAAAGAGTAACCGCTAAAGCTAATGGTTTTCTTTTGAAAAGGATGACATAGCCTTGTATAAAGGCTAAACAAGCTATCAATGCAAAGAAAACGCCTACGAGAGGGAATAAAAGGGTGCTCATGGGGATTTCGGTTAAGGGAAGCAAATGTAATGAAAAAGACAAACAGACAGAACGTGAAGTCGTTAGATTTTATCAAAAAAATTAAATGGCGTTAAAGGTTGTATTCGGTTTAAAACACAACGCTCCGAATAAGATTCGGAGCGTTGTTAATTAAGCTTTTGGAACGGTATTTAGTAGGTTCCTTTTTCGACGAAGTGAGCTGCTACTTTTTCGGTTAGGGCGACCACGTTCGGTGCGTTGGTGTATTTAGTGAAACGTCTTAACCCTGAAAGCATCATTCTTTGTTCGTCGCCTTCAGCAAAGGAGACAATCCCTTCTTTGGCTGCCGCTGTAATGGCTTCGACTGCTTTGTAGAGGTTTAATCTGGCCATTGCGGCTTCAACCGAGTCGGTATCAAAATGCTTTTCTGCTCTTAAAACTGCAGATTCTGCCATGTAAATTTGGTTAAGAATTTCGGAGGCGTTCAACAGCAAATGCTGTTGCTTTTCGATTTCCATCATGTATTTCTGAAGGGCGGCTCCGGAAACCATAAGGAATACTTTTTTAAGGTTGGCGATCAACGCTTTTTCTTCACTCATGTATGCGGAGTAATCGGGCACTTCAAAAGAAGGAATACTCATCAGCTCTTTTCCGATGGCCATAGCGGGCGTCAAGAGGTCAATCTCGCCTTTCATGGCTCTTTTAATTAGCATTCCTACGGATAATAGACGGTTGATTTCGTTGGTTCCCTCGTATATTCTTCCGATACGGGCATCTCTCCAAGCGGCTTCCATAGGCGCATCCTCGGAAAAGCCCATCCCGCCGAAAATCTGGATGCCTTCATCGGCTGTATGCTGCGTAAGATCCGAAACGAAAACTTTAAGGATAGAGCATTCTACGGCGAATTCTTCAACGCCTTTTAACTCGGCTTGTTGGTGATCCATACCGTTATTCGTAAGTTCGGTGATTTTGTCCTCAATGTTTTTGGCTGCTCTGTAAGAGCCTGCTTCACAGACAAACACGCCGGTTGCCATTTCGGCTATTTTTTTGCGGATTGCTCCGAAGGAAGAAATACTGACGCCGAATTGTTTACGATCGTTAGCGTATTGGATGGAATGGTTAAGGATTCTTCTTTGTCCGTCCAGTGAAGCGGCAGCCAGTTTTATCCTTCCCACGTTTAGGGCGTTCAGGGCAATTTTAAACCCGTTGTTACGCTCGCCCAAAAGGTTTTCCACGGGGATTTTCATCTCGTTGAAAAAAACCTGGCGGGTGGAAGAGGAGCGGATCCCCAGTTTATGCTCTTCTTCTCCGAAGGAAAGCGACTCTGGATTTTCCAATTCGGAGCGGTTAACCACGAAGCCCGTGATGTTTTTGTCGTCGTCGATTTTTGCAAAAAGAGTAAATGTATCGGCAAAACCCGCATTGGAAATCCACATTTTCTGCCCGTTGATAATATAATGTTTACCATCTTCCGAAAGGCGGGCTTTGGTTTTTCCGCTGTTGGCATCCGAACCGGCATCCGGTTCGGTTAGACAGTAGGCTCCAAATTTCAATCCTTGTGCAAGATCGGGAAGGTATTTGTTTTTTTGCTCTTCCGTACCGTAAAAAAGGATGGGAAGGGTTCCGATACCGGTATGTGCTCCATAGGCGGTGGCCAAAGATCCGTTCGCTCCCGAAGCGACGTCACAAGCCAGCACGGTGGTTACAAACCCCATGCCTAATCCGCCGTACTGCTCGGGAACGGCAATGCCCAAAGCGCCCATTTCCCCGAGTTTCTTCATGCACTCTTCGGTGAGGGCATAATCTTTTTTCTCGAATCGGTCGCGATGCGGAATCACCTCGCGGTCAATAAATTCACGAATGGAGTCGCGAAGCATCTTTTGTTCTTCATTCAGCTCTTCAAGACTGAAAATCTCGGTGGCAGGGGTTTCCTTGATTAAGAATTCTCCCCCTTTAAGTATTGTGCTCATTTTTTCTGTATTTTTTAGGATTAAGTGATTTAATTGGTTTTATTTTAGGCGTTCAAAAATACTTGCGGCGCCTTGTCCCGTTCCTACGCACATGGTAACCATACCGTATTTCTGTCCTCTCTTTCGCATTTCATCCAAAAGCTGAACGGTCAGTTTGGTGCCGGTGCACCCGAGCGGATGCCCTAAAGCAATGGCTCCACCATTTACATTGAGGATTTCCCGATTAAGATCCAACTCTTTTATAATGGCTACCGATTGGGAAGCAAAAGCCTCGTTCAATTCGATGAGTTCAATATCTTTTAAGGTTAAACCGGCTTGCTTCAAAGCCTTGGGAATGGCATAAACCGGTCCCATGCCCATAATTCGGGGCTCTAAGCCGGCGGTGGCATAAGATACCAGTCGGGCCTCAGGTTCCAACCCGAGTTCTTTTACCATTTCTTCGGACATGACGATGACAAATGCCGCTCCGTCCGACATTTGCGAAGAATTTCCTGCCGTTACGCTTCCTCCGTTTGCAAAAACGGGTTTCAGTTTGGCAAGCCCTTCCAGTGAAGTGTCTTTTCTGGGGCCCTCATCCACTGAAAATTCAAAGGATTTGGTCTGTAGTTTTTGATTTTCGTCAAGGAAGTTATACTCCACCGGAATAGGGACAATCTGTCCTTCAAATTTGTTTTCGGCTAAAGCCTTGAGAGCTTTACGGTGAGAGTCAAAAGCAAAAGCATCTTGTTCCTCACGGCTAATCTGATACTGCTGAGCTACCGCTTCGGCCGTATATCCCATGCCCCAATAATAGTCGGGGTTGGACTTGGCCACGTCGGTTTCCGGTACGGGTTTGTAACCGCCCATGGGAATGAAACTCATGGATTCTGTCCCCCCAGCAATGATGCAGTCGGCCATTCCCGCCTGGATTTTAGCCGAAGCAATAGCAATGGCTTCCGATCCCGAAGCACAATAACGATTCACGGTTACTCCGGGAACCCGATCCGTGTTTAGTCCCATCAGGGAAATAAGTCGGGCCACATTCAGCCCTTGCTCCGCCTCAGGCATGGCATTACCTACAATTAAATCGTCAATTCGGTTCTTGTCGAGTTCGGGTACGTCGGTCATCAGTTTTTCGATGACTTTGACCGCCATTACATCGGGACGCGTAAACCGAAGCGAACCCTTAGGGGCTTTTCCTACAGCTGTTCTGTAGCCTTTTATGATGTATGCTGTTTTCATTTTTTTGCAGTATTTAATGGTAAATGTTTCGTATTAATTTCTCAGAGGTTTTCCTTTTTGAAGCATGTATTGGATGCGCTCCAATGTTTTGCGTTCGCCGCAAAGCTGCAAGAACGCTTCCCGTTCCAAATTGAGTAAGTATTGCTCTGTTACCAGAGTTTCTTCGGACAAATTTCCTCCAGCCATAACATAAGCCAATTTATCGGCGATTTTTTTGTCGTGCTCGGAAATGTATTTTCCGGCCAACATTTGATCCGTCCCTACATAGAACATTCCCAAAGCATCCCGACCGAGGACCCTTACTTTTTGCCCGATGGGTTGGGTATAACCACTTTCGGCCATCAGTTTGGCGGTTTTCTTCGCTTCGGCTATCTGTCTGTTTTTATTAACCACTACCGTATCCTTACCTTGTTGAAGAAGCCCCATGTCGTAAGCTTCGTAAGCTGAAGTGGCTACTTTTCCCATGGCGATATTCATAAACGCATCTCTTAAACGGTTGTTTTTTACATCGTCTTTGTAGAGGTCGTTCATTGTTCTCAGGGTCATCTCTTTGGTTCCTCCACCGCCAGGAATAACGCCGACGCCGACCTCGACAAGACCAATATAGGTTTCTGCTGCAGCAACCACACGGTCGGCATGGAGTGTCATTTCACAGCCTCCACCTAAGGTTAGCCCAAAAGGAGCCGCCACGACAGGAATGGACGAATAACGCACACGCATCATGGATTTTTGGAAGTAAGCAATCGCCATGTTGAGATCATCCCAATCTTGATCGATGGCCATCATCAGAATCATAGCCAAATTTGCTCCTACCGAGAAATTAGCCCCTTGGTTGGCAATCACCAGACCGTCGTATTCTTTTTCGGCAAGATCGATGGCGCGGTTTAAGCCGTCCAAAACCTCACCGCCCAAAGCATTCATTTTGGAGCGGATTTCAAAGTTGAGGATGCCGTCTCCCAAATCTTGAATGGCTGCGCCCGAATTACTCCACAAGGTTTTCTCTTTCCGGATATTATCCAAAATAATAAATGCTTCTTGCCCCGGTATGGTACGGTAATCGGTGTCGGCTTTATTGAAGAAGAGCGTGTGCCCTTCGGCATTAATTTGATAAAAAGATTGCCCGCAGTCGGCTAAGTTTTTTACCCAGTCGGAAACCTCGTAACCGGCTTCTTTGGCCAGCTCGATTCCTTTGGCTACCCCTACAGCATCCCAAATTTCAAACGGACCGTTTTCCCATCCGAATCCCGCCCGCATGGCATCGTCTATTTTGTAAATTTCATCGGAAATTTCGGGAACTTTATGAGAAACATAGGCAAATAAAGCTCCAAGTGTACTGCGATAGAGTTCACCGGCTTTGTCTTTACCGCTTATCAAAACCTTGAAGCGGTCAATCGCTCGGTCGATGGTTTTGGTCAGCTCCAAAGTGGCAAAAGACGATTTATCCTGACTCTCGTATCCGAGGGTATTGAGGTTAAGTCCCAAAATTTCAGATTTTCCATCCTCGGTTTTTACCTTTTTAAAGAACCCCTGTCCGGATTTCGATCCTAACCATTGTTGGTCCATCATGTGCTGAATATAGCCCGGAAGTTGGAAAACTTCTTTGAAGGCGTCCGATTCTACACCGCTTTCTCTTACGCCATTCGCTACATGCACCAGCGTATCCAATCCTACCACGTCTGCTGTTCGGAACGTTGCGGATTTCGGGCGACCAATCACCGGTCCGGTAAGTTTATCCACATCGGAAACCGTGAGGCCTAACAATTTGACCTTATGCAGAAGATCCATCATGCCAAAAACACCAATGCGGTTGGCAATAAACGCCGGAGTATCTTTGGCTAAAACAGTAGTTTTACCCAGGAATTTAGCCCCATAAGCCATATAGAACTCTACAATTTCAGGAGCTGTCTCTGCTGTAGGAATGATTTCCAATAGTGGGAGGTATCGCACAGGATTGAAAAAATGTGTTCCGGCGAAATACTTTTTAAAATCGTCGCTTCTTCCTTCCGTAAGGAGATGAATCGGGATGCCGGACGTATTGGAGGAAACGAGCGTTCCGGGTTTACGGTATTGTTCGATTTTTTCGTAAACCGATTTTTTGATGTCCAATCGTTCTACAACCACCTCGATAATCCAGTCGGTATTTTTGATTTTGGCCAAATCGTCTTCAAAATTGCCAATGCTAATTCGGTCGGCAAAACTCGGAGAATAAAGCAGGGCAGGGCTGGCTTTTTTCAGTTTTTCCAAGTTTTCCGAAGCAATTCGATTTCTGAAAGCTTTGTTTTCTTTGGTGATTCCTTTCTGTTGTTCTGCCTCGTTTAGTTCGAACGGGACAATATCGAGCATCAGCACTTCCACACCGATGTTGGCAAAGTGCGCGGCAATCCCCGCGCCCATAATCCCCGATCCGAGAACGGTAACGTGTTTGATTCTTCTTTTCATATTAATGGTACTATTATTTGTTTGATTAAGGGTTATTTCTTGCGGTGGAGTTCGTTGGCGGTCTTTAATATGGTTGCCATGACTTCCTTGAAAATCTGAATTTTTTCGGGACTTACTTTTTCCGTTATGATTTTATTGAAATTAATTACCACGTCCTTGGATATATCACGGTGTCGAAGTCCTTTTTCCGTTAGTTTGATGATGACCTCTCTTTTATCCTGTGTTGTTTTTTCCTTATAAATGTAGCCGTTGTCTTCCAAAAGTTTTACGATTCGGGTTAAAGACGTCGGTTCAATGGCCATTTTGGGGCCGAGGTTGGTGCTACGCGTTCCTTCTTTCGGATCGATTTTCAAAAGAGTGAGCGCCTGAACTGCCGTACTATCGTATTCGGAAGCCAAATCGGAATACATTTTGGATACGGCCAACCAAGTCGATTTTAGAATTAAATCAATGTTTTCTCTATTTTCTTTATCGTTTTTTTTCATCCTGTCCAATTATCTGTTGCAATTTACCAAAAATAAAAATTATTATGCATGCATAATATATTTAGAGTGTTAATGTTTTGTTAAATAGTGATAATCAGAGGTTTAAATTTTATGAAAAGCATAATGCCAATGTTGGATGTTTGGGAAAAATCCTGAAACAAAGTTTTTTAGCCTTTAAGAGGGCAGAATGGAAAGAAGTTCTTCAAAAGAAAATACTTTTTTTTGCCAATCGCCTTTGGAGACAGTCCAGGCATCGTCATGATAAACGAAAGAAAATGCCGAAACTTCGCGATTTTGCTTGATGAGAAGGGAGGTAAGAAGTTCGGCCTCGGAAGTAGGAGCCGAAATAAAAGGCAGGCTTTCGGAAGGCAGCTCAGGAAGAAGCCGTAAATCGTTCAGTAAACAATGCGTTTTTAAGACATCTTCCACGATGCCTGTGTATAGTTTTCGATCTTTGACTAACCATAATTTATCCGAAAAAGCTTTAGCTAAACGCCAATCGTGTGAAGAAAAGAGGATGGCTTTATTTTGGGTTTTGGCTAATTGTCGGAGGAGTTGGAGTATTGCTATTTTGTTTTCTTCGTCCAAATGGGTGGTGGGTTCATCCAAGAGAATCATCGGGGTATTTTGCGCCACGGCCCTCCCGATAAATGCTTTTTGGAGATTTCCGTCGGATAGTTTACCTAAGGGGTAGTGCCGGTACGGAGAAAGACCGAGGTTTTCTATAATTTCTTCCACTTGCCGACGATCCGAAGTTTTGAGGCTGAAGTAGTAAGGGTAATGAATGTACTTGCCTAAAGCAACGAGATCCTCTACGGTAAGGTAGGGAGAGTAGTCGGATTTGGAGAATACCACGGCGATTTGGGAGGCCATCTGAACCGGTGAATAGTCTGACAAGGGTTTCTGATGAAGAGTGATGCGGCCTTTCAAAATCGGATGTTGTTTCAGAATGCTTTTTAACAGGGTGGTTTTTCCTACGCCGTTATTGCCGATTAAGAGGGTGGTTTCCCCTAAATTTAGTTTTGCGCAAGCTTCTTTTATCAAAGGATGCTTGTAGCCTATATCGGTATGCTGAAGTTCTAAAAACATTTTTTTGAGGGAATTAGAGGGTTCTTTTTTTCATCAGCATAGCCAAAATTACAGGAATTCCGAATAAAGAAGTAATGACATTTAGGGGGAAATGCGTGTGCTCCGAAGCAACGGAAAACACTTCCATAACTAAAACGCCCAAAATTAGGTTAAGAATCCATTGGTGCCATAATTGGGAAGGTCGGTAAAGCATTCGGCTGAAATGAGGCACTACGATACCGATGAAGAGAATGGGGCCTAAAAAAGCCGTAACTGCCGCGGAAAGCAGGGAAGAGGACAGAATGATGAAGAGTTTTAGACGTTGCAAATCCACGCCTAAGCTAGACGCATAAGCTACACCTAAGCTGTGTCCGATTAGTGGTTTTATGCATTGGAAAGCACCTCCTATTCCCAAAATAACCAATCCTCCCAAAATAACGACTTGTTGGCGGGTGACAGTACTTCCTGCCCCAAAACTCCATAGAACATAGTTTTTTAGGCTTTGGTTATCGGCATAAAGCTGCAGTACCGACACGACGGCTCCGGCCAACGCAGATACGAGAAAACCGAAAATAATAAGGAAAGATTTATCGTGAAAGCGTCTGGTCAGCCCGATTAAAACCAACATCATCAAGAGGCTGCCCGCAATGGCCGACAAGCTGATAAAACCGTTTTGGAGAAGTTCGTGCCAGCCAAAGTCCGAAGACAAAAACATATAGAAAGCTACGCAAAGGCTGGCCACGGAACTGATGCCAAGCACCGAAGGGCCGGCCAAGGGATTCTGAAAATATTCTTGTAACAAAAAACCGGAGGTGGGCATTGAAATCCCAACTAAAAACATCGCCAATACCCGATTGATCCGAAGTTCAGCAATGGTAGCATTGGCTGTCGAACCGGTAAAATCGGCCAAAGACAACGCCGTGTATCCCGTCCCTAAATTCAGGAAGACGGTCAACACGGTACCAAACAGGAGGATAACGCAAAGCCGGCGAAATTTCATTGGTTTTAAGAAGCGGTTTTATTTGACTTTTGCTTTAGACGATAACCCAGATCAAGAACCGAAAGCAAGATAAACAAACCGAACACCAGTCGGGAGAGGGTTTTTCCTTTGCGAATAACTTCAGGCTCAAACGTCATGGTTACGGTATGCTTTCCGGCCGGAACATGAACGGCTCTCAAAAGATAGTTGGCTTTGAGGTAAGGCACCTCTTTTCCGTCTAAAATCACTTTCCATCCGTGAGGGTAATAAATTTCCGAAAAAACAGCCAATTGCGGTGTTTTGGATTGGGTTTCGAAAGTCATTTGGTTAGGGCGGTAATGTTTTAGCGTAACGAAAGCCGTGGAATCTTTGGCCAGGGTTTTACCGTTGAAATAGGCTTTGTCGGAGGCCGAAACAACTGCCGTCTTTTTATTGTCGATGGTGCCGATGGCTTCGATTTCTTCATTGGGCGTCTGGGCAAAATGAATGTCGGAAACCAGCCACGCATTGCCGTTGGCATTGGGATTCATCACCGCCTGAGGTTGTTCGGCATTACCGAAAATCATGTATTTGGCGTTGAGCATATTGAGAATCCGAGGCACTTTGGCGGTGTCTATTTCACTGAAGTAATGATTGATTAAGTCATCGTAGCGTCTTAGTTTGGCTGCCGAATAACCCCCGATGGACGACTTGAAGTAAGACGTATTGGTTTCGCTGAATGTCCCTAAGGTTTGATTGTAAATACGGTAATGGGAAGGGTCTTTTTCCGCTATTTCTTCAAGGGTTTTATTGAGGTTAACTTGGGAAAGAAGTCCTTGAAGATAAGGATTTTCAGCGGCTTTACCGCTTAGGAAATCGGAATTCTCTGTTAAGAAAGGGGTCTCTGCAAAGGTTTTTTCTACGAAATTCCCTTCGTTAAGGTACCGTTTGTTTACGCTCCACAAATCGAATAAACTGACTAATCCGATGACGACCAAAGCTAAATTTTGGGATAGCTTTT
The DNA here is from genome assembly GCF_036016955.1 of Bergeyella anatis. NCBI lineage: Bacteria > Pseudomonadati > Bacteroidota > Flavobacteriia > Flavobacteriales > Weeksellaceae > Bergeyella > Bergeyella anatis. The sequence continues at coordinate 48,626 of NZ_JAYWXI010000003.1, forward strand.
GCTTGGCACTAAACCATAATGCCGCTGCTGTTATTCCGACATACAGCATGGCTTTCAAAACGTCTTCCCGAAACATGGCAAAACGGAATTCGGTAAGATAATCTAAGAAATAAGGGGGAAGGTACTGCTTTTCGTTTGCAGTATGGAAGCCGAAGAGGCTTTTTCCAAAAAGAAGAAAAACGAGCAAGAGCCCCAAAAGACCTCCTGATACCGAAAGAAGAATTTTTTCACGGTATGGTTTTTCGAGGGTTGGGTCATTATAGAAGCGGTAGATGCCTAAAATGGCAATCAAAGGGAAGAGAAGCTCCACAACGACCAAAATGGAAGAAGGCGCCCGGAATTTATTGTACAAAGGAACCGACTCGATAAAGAAATCGGTCAGTGGGGCAAAATGATGCCCCCAAGCCAAAAGAATGGTTAGAACTGAGGCTCCCAAAATCCAGTAGCGGTATTTTTTTGCGGCGAAGAAAAAGCCTAAAACAGCTAAAAAAATCACTACCGCACCTTGATAAGCCGGTCCTGAGGTACCCGGTTGATCGCCCCAATAGGTCAGCGAGCCCAACGCCTGAGAAATCATTTGTTTTTCGTGATCGGAAGCATTAGCAAACATTTCCTGGATGTCGGGAAGCATTTTTTCGGCGCCAGGCTCTTGGCTTCCTCCTCCCATTAGCCTTGGGATAAAGAGGTTCAGGGTTTCGAGTTTTCCGTAGCTCCACATGGTAATACTTTCTTTATCCAAACCCGAGGCCTCGCTTTGGTGACGTTCGTTGGTAAGAATCTGTTTTCCGCGAGTGGTTTCCTTTACGTATTCGGCGTTTGCCAAAAGCCTTTGGGCATTCATACCGATTCCGATGGCGAAGGCGGAAGCCAAAATACCGGTGGAGATAAGAAAATGCCTCCATGTTTCTTTTTGTTTTGCCGTACGAACCAGCTCAGAAAGGAAAAGGAAAGCCAAGGCTATAAAAAGATAATAGGTCATCTGCGGGTGGTTTGCCGCAATCTGAAGTCCCATGGCCAGAGCCGTTAGGATAAAACCGAGAATGTATTTCTTGCGGACGTAGACCAAAAGAATCCCAGCCAACAGCGGTGCAAAATACGCAATAGTATGAACTTTACCGTTGTGACCGGCCGCTATAATGATATAAAAATAAGTGGAAAGCCCGAAAAAAGAAGCCCCGAGAAGCGCATAAGTCCAACGTTTTGTAACGACCATTCCCAAAAGGAAAAAGCCCAAAAAGAGAAGGAAAAGATAGTTCGCAGGTCTTGGCAGAAAATTAAGCGCATAGTCTACTTGTTTTATCCAATCGCCCCGAAATTGAGCTCCAATTTGATAAGTGGGCATTCCGCCAAACATGGAATCACTCCAATAGGTTTCCTCGCCTGTTTGAGCACGGTAGTCCAAGAGTTCTTTGGCGCCGCCTTTGTAATGGACAATGTCGGGTTGTATGATGGCTTTCCCCGATAAAACGGGATGGACATAGATTAAAGCCAGGATAACGAATAATGCGATGCTTCCAATGACCGCGATGATTTTGGTGCGTTCTTTCATCATAACGACAAGCTGGTAAATAACATAAAAACCCTTCTGTCGCACCAGGCGCGGAAGGGTTAGGGGTAAACGATTATTTTTTTTGTTTGGTTTCTTTAATTTCTTCGTACTCCACGGTTTCGGCATCCCACTTCAGGCCGCTTTCTTTTGGGGAAGTCGGCTCTTTCGGTTTTTGGGAAGGCTTGGGAAACTGGTAAAAAGTAGAGAAGAACATCCGTTTGAGAATATTCCATACGAAGAAGAATATAATAGCCGATAGAATCGTCAGCAGGATGAATTTCATAGTAACAAATTAACTGTTTTTCGGATTGACAATAACGGTAGAGTTGGTCGAACTTTTCATGGACTGGGTTTGTTTTCCGTCGCTGATGGTCTCCGTTTGGGTGGTTTTTACACTAACGTTTTGGTTGATGATCCACCCTGTTTTTTGGTCAAACTTAATGGTTCCATTTTGTGCCAGCTCGGAACTAAGGCTGTGGGAAAGGCCTTCCTGATTTCTTTTATCCGTTTTTTTAGGAATTCCACCCGATACGGTTAAGGTAACGACTCCGTTTTCGATGCTTTTCAAGGTGTAGGTGGTGGTTAGTTTAACACTTCCGTCGGGAGTGGCATTTTCTGTTTCGGTCCATTTTTGGCCGATTTTGGCTCCTTCTTTCGGTAGGATGATAAGGTTTTTACCGAATTGTTCCTTCAGTATTTTTTCGTTGAAACTCTGCTTGAATGCCTTCATGAATTCGGCTTTTTCCGTGGCGTCTTTAATTTGCGCGGAAGCGGCCGAAGAAATTTTGTTATAAATGGCATCGAAACCGCTAATGGAAACCACTTCGCCGTTTTCTTTCATTTTCATTTGCAGTTTGTTTCCGGTTAGGGCCTTGTTGATGGTCCACATGATTTTGAGGTTAGCGTCCGAAGGTGCAGCGGCTTTGGTATCGATACTGACGGTTTTTCCGTTGGCAGTTTGGGAATTGGTTTTTCCTATAAGATTAACGCTGAGGTCGTACACCCCGTCTTTGAAATCATTGACGGTAAAAGTCATATCGTCGGTTGATTGGCTGGTGGCCGATACGGATTTACCGTCCGGGCCAGTCATGGTCTGAATGTTACGCTGGAATGTTACCAATGGATACGTCTCGCCTTTCTGGAGTCTGAATTGCTGAGTGTAGACGCCGTTATTTTCCGTAAAAGCATAAACTTGTTGCGGAGAAGCGGTATCTTGCGAAGTTCCGACCACCGCCGAGTCTCCGACGGGAACTTCTACCTTGATGGTATCACCGGTTACGGGATCAATTTTGGTAACGGTTTTGGTTTTATCTTTTGTGCAGGCTGTCAGTAGAATAGCGAGCGCTGCCAATGTGGTTATCTTTTTCATTGTTTGTTTTTTTAATGGGTTAATTTTTGTCTTACGGCTTCGTACAACAAGGCACCGCAAGCGACCGAAACGTTCAGACTTTGGGTTTTGCCCTCAATGGGGAGTTTTATTTTTTCATCGGAATGATGCAGCACTTCTTTGGAAATACCGGTTTCCTCGTTGCCCATTACAATGGCGCAGGGTTCGGTGAAACGCACGTCATAAATCAATTTTTGTGCCTTTTCGGTTGCCGCAAAAACAGAAACTCCGCTTTGTTGAAGAAAATCTACCGTATGAGCCAGATTCTTTTCTTTGCAAATTTTTACGTTGTAAATGGCTCCTGCTGAGGTTTTTATAGCATCCGAATTGATTGGAGCTGCACCTTTCTCCGGGATAATAATGGCGTGCACACCCACGCACTCGGCCGTGCGACAAATGGCACCGAAATTCCGTACGTCGGTCAGACGGTCCAGCATGAGCAGAAAAGGCACTTTACCCTCTTCAAAAAGCTGAGGAAGCACGTCTTCAATCTTGTGGAACGGGACATCAGAAATAAAAGCCACCACCCCTTGATGATTTTTACGGGTAAAGCGGTTTAGTTTCTCAACCGGAACGTAATTGGCTCTCAGTTGGTGCTTGGCCAATAGTTTTTTCAGCTCGGCTACGATGGGGCCTTGCAGGCCGTTTTGTAAAAAGATTTTATCGATGGTTTTTCCTGCTTCGATGGCTTCGATAACCGGACGAAGTCCGAAAATGAAATTGTCTTTCATTTGGTTTTATTTGATTTTTTGTCGGATGTTATTCCTTAGTTTTAATACATTTCACCTAATAGAGCTCTTTTCTGAGCCAAAACATAGCCGTAATGCAAGCTCTCGTGAATATTGTTGAAGGTAATGGCATCTTCGATACTTTTCAAATCCAATCCGAAACTGGTGGTGTAGGGGCTGTAAACGCCGAAGTATTCTTGGTCATAATCTTTCACCAACAATTTGGAGGTTTCAATAAGCATGGATTTCAGATGCTCCATTTCGTCTTGCGAGACGTTAAGGTTTGGCAACGTTCCTTTTTTATAGGTTTCCACCCAGTATTTGTCGATGCGAAAGCTTTTTCCGCTCAAATAATAGTGGAGGAGTTGTTGGGTTGCCATGGTGTGGGCAATGTTCCAATAGATGTTATTGTTAAAGCCGTCAGGAATTATCAGTAACTCTTCTGGAGAGGTGCTCTCCAGCACTTCGAGAAGATTCTGACGGATTTGCCTATGCGCCAAGAAATGATAGTTCATTTTTACAGGGGATTTTAGAATCCCAAAAGTAGAGTAATTAATTGTAAATGGCAAAAATTGGAGGCCTAAAACCACACCTATCGCCATAAATATTCCATTCGTCCGCTCGAATCAAGTTTTGATCGGGTTGGATGGGAGAGGGAAATGCGGCTTTTCGGAAAAAGTATTTGCGAAAAACGGGGGCTTTCTGCATACAAATTCAAACGAAAACCATATTCACTCCGTCTTGGGGGAATAAACATTATCGGCCGTTTGGTCTCAGAACTTAAAATTTTGCAGTTCGTGATAATCGCTCTTTGAATATATTTTTTCAATTTTTCCGTCTTGTAAAATTGCAATTTGATCGCAAGTATGAAACAGCGTTTCAATGATATGAGAACTGACGATGACAATCTTATTTTCGGATTTTAATTCCTGAATAATTTCATAAAGAATATGAACGCCTTCAAAATCAACTCCATTAAAAGGTTCGTCCAAAATATTTATTGGTTTGTCAAGCATTAACATTCCGATTAATGCTAATTTCTTTTTCATTCCGCTTGAATAATACTGAGCGAATTTGTTAAGAGGAAGTTTAAATCTATCAACTAAATTTTCAAGTTTTTCTTTGTTTTCTTGAGAAAAATAATCAAGATATTCTTTTCCTGTTATGAACGGATAAAAGTAGTTTTCGGTTTCTAAATAGGCGATATTTTCACGCTTTAACGGCAAATTGTCCCAAGATATTTTACCGTCATATTTTATACTTTGATAAAGCGTTTCAAAAAGCGTCGTTTTTCCTGCACCATTTTTCCCGAGTAAGCCTAAAATAATTCCCTCTTCAACTTCAAGATTTAAATTATTCAAAATATTTTGGGTTTTATAACTCACATTTAGATCCTTAATTTCCAACATAATGCTTTAAGTTTTTTTTCGCAGATTTTATATTTGAATTTAATATAAAAATTGCAGGAATTATTGTGATACTACAAAAAAAGTATTCTAAATAAATGCCTATATTGTAATTAATCGTTTTTTCTTTATGATGGTAATTTTTGTATTTTCTTGTTAATATGAGCAAATAGTATAAGTTTATAAATGCCATGTAATAAATGAGATATAGACTTTGCTCATGGTTAAAAAAGATGAAAACCAAATAGGAGGGAAGTAGCAAAAGATTTAAAAAAATTAAATTTTTTCGAATCTTGAAATTGAAGTCAAACTTTTTGAAATACATTTCCAACATCTCTTTACTTTCATTAGTCCCGAAAACAGCTGAAAAATCAAGCAAAAAAATACCGCAAAATATCAAAGTTGCTGTTTGATAGCCTGAAATTATAGAAATCGCAAACACAATGATTGAAAGCCAAGAATATTTTCGTAAGAAACTTTTCCATTCAAAGAGATGGTTTGGTACAAAATTCCACTTTAAAGAAATATCTGGCTTTGATTTTAGGAATAAAAACGACAAAAATGAAATTGCAATGATTCCAATAATTCCAATCTTCTCAAACTCATAATTGACATTGATAAGCAGAAAGAAACTATAAAGCAGAACGTTTTCTAAAAATAGAATCAGCCTCCAATTTCTTACAAAAATTTTTTTCAAAAACGGAACATCTTTTCTATTGAAGTGAAAAAATGCGGTTAAAGCCGAAAATAGCATTGGGTAGTAGTCGTTTTCGGGAAGTTTTACAATTGTTAGACCTCCTAAAATAAGAATGATGGGAAAACTCAACTTGGGCATTAAGTTAAAAATGCGCAATCCTTGTTTTATTCTAAACAAAAAATGGCTGAAAATTTTATTCAAGTTTTCTATTTTTGAGGTTTCTTTTAATAAAACGGTAGCTATCAATGAAGCGGGTTAGCATTAATCTGCCATTTTGCCAAACTATTGTTCTGTCAGGGCTATTTTGATATTATTTTTTCACTAAATTGTTTTCTTTCAGTCCATCGGCTTTCAATAACGTTCCATTGCTTTCTTTTCCGTTTACGATATAACTTTCCTTTAATCTACAATCATGGCTTCCAATATATCCAAACATTCCATAATGCAGATAAGCATAATGATGAAATCCTGAAATATTGTAAAATCGCTTGCAATTTTCTTTTGTTTCTACAATGATGGTATCCGTTTTCAAAAATTTATCAAAAGGGATTTCGGTCGAAAAATAATCCTCTACAGAAGTAACAGTATAATTCACCAAGGTATCTTTAACCACTTTATTATTCCTAATAATATAATATTTCAGGGCATTTATTTCTGATTTGTCAAAACCTCCAAGTGTAATTGACGGTTTTTCTGTAATCACTTTTAGGTTATTACATTCTCTCGAATATTTAATTCCATCTTCTTTCGCTCTATTTTGATTAGTTTTCACAGACCACCAAAACCAAGTTACAAAAGAAGCGAAGATTAAAAGTATAATACCCGAAATAATTAAATGGCCTTTTAGATATTGGTTTATCCTCATTTTAGTCCGGTTTTGGAAGAATTGCAGTCCATGGTAAAAATGGTACTTTTTGTCATGCAAAACCACTTCATAAATCGAATTTACGAAGTGGTTTTGAAAAAGTTGGAGAGCAAAATTTATTTTACCGATTTTTTCGGGCTCATCATCATAATCATTCTCTTGCCTTCCAGTTTGGGCAACTGATCTACTTTTCCGACGTGCTCCAAGTCCTGAGCCAAACGAAGGAGCAGAATTTCCCCTTGGTCTTTGAAGATAATTGAACGGCCCTTGAAGAAAACGTAGGTCTTCAGCTTTGAGCCTTCTTCCAAGAACTTTTCGGCGTGCTTTTTCTTGAATTCGTAGTCGTGATCGTCGGTTTGAGGACCGAACCGAATCTCCTTCACTACGACTTTCACCTGCTTGGCCTTCAGTTCTTTTTGTTTTTTCTTTTGTTCGTACAAGAATTTTTTGTAGTCCATAATTCGGGCTACGAAAGGCTCGGCCTTATCGGAGATTACGACCAAGTCCAATTCTTGTTCTTGAGCCATTTCTTTGGCTTTTGCAGTGGGGTAGATGCCTGCCTCCACGTTGTCGCCCACGAGACGAAGCTCCTTCACACGGATCTTGTCGTTAATCAAGTGTGCATCCTCTTGTTGCACTCTTCTTGGGCCTCTGTTGCGGTTGTTAAATTTCTGTGCTATTGCTTTAGGTTTTTAAGTTAATTTCTCATTTAAGTTTAGGCCGGTGTTTTTCCGAATTCAAATCCGGTATCGGCTTCTTTTTTGAAGTAAGCTACGAAATCTTCGATGCTCATGCTTCCCAAATCGCCTTCACCACGTCTTCTTACGGATACGGTTCCTGCCTGTTCTTCGTTTTCGCCGACAATCAGCATGAAAGGGTATTTGTTGATTTCGGCGTCTCTGATTTTCTTCCCTGTCTTTTCGTTTCTTTCATCAATCAGACCGCTAATATCGTTATTTTCCAATAATTGTGAAACTTTTTTAGCATAGTCGGTGTATTTTTCTGAAATCGGAAGGATGATGTACTGGTCCGGAGCCAACCAAAGCGGGAAATCTCCGGCGGTATTCTCCAGTAAAATTGCAATAAAACGTTCCATAGAACCAAACGGAGCACGGTGAATCATTACAGGGCGGTGCTTTTCGCCATCGCTACCGATGTAGTGAAGGTCGAAACGCTCGGGTAGGTTGTAGTCCACCTGAATGGTGCCCAGTTGCCATTTTCGACCGAGGGCATCTTTGACCATGAAGTCTAATTTAGGGCCATAAAATGCGGCTTCACCGTATTCCACGACGGTTTTAAGCCCTTTGTTGGCCGCCGCTTGAATGATGGCTTTTTCAGCTTTGTCCCAGTTTTCGTCGGTACCGATGTATTTTTCTTTGTTGTCGGGATCCCTGAGTGAAACTTGGGTAACGAAATCCTTAAAGCCAAGGCTTCCAAAAACGTATAGCACCAAGTCGATAACGCCTTCAAATTCTTTTAAGAGTTGATCCGGTGTACAGAACAAATGGGCGTCGTCTTGAGTGAAACATCTTACCCGGGTTAATCCGTGAAGTTCACCCGATTGTTCGTAGCGGTATACCGTGCCGAATTCAGCGTAGCGTTTGGGTAAATCTCGGTACGACCACTGGCCGATTTTATAAATTTCACAATGGTGCGGGCAGTTCATGGGTTTTAACATGTACTCCTCACCTTCGTTAGGGGTTTTAATGGGTTGGAAACTATCGGCTCCGTATTTTTGGAAATGGCCAGAGGTTTTGTACAATTCCACGTTACCGATATGGGGGGTCATGACAAATTCATAACCAGCTTTCTTTTGGGCAGCGGAAAGGAAGTTTTCCAGTTTTTTTCTCAATGCCGTTCCTTTGGGGAGCCAAAGCGGAAGCCCTGCACCCACTTTTTCCGAGAAGGCAAAGATCCCAAGCTCTTTACCCAGTTTTCTGTGATCGCGACGTTTGGCCTCTTCCAGTTTTTCAAGGTATTCGGTGAGTTCCTTTTGTTTCGGGAAAGAAATACCGTAGACTCTGGTCAGCTGAGGGTTGTTTTCATTACCTCTCCAGTAGGCCCCTGCGGCGTTTAGAATTTTAACTGCCTTAACGATTCCGGTGGAGGGAATGTGCCCTCCGCGGCACAAGTCCGTGAAGTTGTCGTGGGTACAGAACGTGATTTCTCCGTCCTGAAGGTTGGAAATCAATTCGGTCTTGTACGGGTTGTCGGCGTATTGCTTCAGAGCATCGGCTTTGGAAACAGAATACAAATTGAAGGTGGCGTCTTTTCGAGCGTTTTCGAGCATTTTTTTCTCGATTTTCTCGAAATCTTTTTCGCTGAGGCTTTCGTTGCCAAAGTCCACATCATAGTAAAAGCCGTTTTCGATAGCCGGCCCGATGGTTAGTTTGGCATCGGGATAAAATTCCAAAATGGATTGAGCCAAAAGGTGGGCGGAAGAATGCCAAAAGGCCTTTTTTCCAAGATCGTCATTCCAGGTTAGCAGTTGCACCGTTGCATCTTGGGTGATAGGCGTAGTGACTTCGACCTGATTGCCGTTGACCACGGCAGAAATCGTGTTTCTGGCCAAACCATCGCTGATGGATTTAGCCACATCCATCGCTGTGATGGGTCCCTCAAATGTCTTGATGCTTCCGTCCGGAAGAGTGATCTTAATCATAGGTTGTTAAGTGAAAATTATAAAGTGCAAAAATAATAATTTTTTCGTTTCGATGCCATGCTGTAAAGCGATGGATTTTTACTCCACCAAAATATAACTTACGCTAATGCTAAAGTCTGGATCCACGTTTCTGCCGTCTGCCGCCTCGAAGTAAGATAGGCGACTCAATCCTACTTTTATTTTTCGGTTATTGGAACGAAGAATCTCTAAAAAGAGGTTTTCGGCGATTTGGTCTTCGTTTCGACGGCGGTACAAATCTTCTAAATAAGGCTTGAGAGCAATGGTTTCTTTACCGTCAATGAGGATGACTTTGGCGGTATCATCCAATACGAAAACTTCAGAGCCTACCGTGATGGGAGTGTTTATATCCATCGGAGACAGAAAATAGCGGTAATTCTTTATTTCGACGGCGAGTTGAGTGCTATAAATAGATTTGTAAACTTTGGACGGAGTGCTTTCTTCGTTCATGAAAAACTCTTCTACGAAGGCATAGGAACTAAAATAAGGGTCGTTTTTTATTTGGTTATATTTTTGGGCTTGGCTATTTGGAAGGATTTCAAGAAGGGGTTCATGGAAAGAACGGTCTCTGAAAAAAACTATTTTTTCAGCAAGGGCGGACGAAGTTTCGTAGTCGATGGTTTTGTGGGGGATAAGTTTGCCGTTTTTTACTAATCTTTCTTCTGATAAAAAACGTTGAAATGCTTCTTTTTGGCTTCTTTTTGTTACACTGAAAGCATTAAGATAGGGGAACGAGACGGCGAAAAGTCCTCCGGCAAGCAGCGTTATGGGAATGAGTTTTATCGAAGGATTGGAAGACAAGAGATGGTAGCCCGTTATGAATGCAAGCCAAATCGCCAATACTAATGTGAAATAACGCATTTCGGTATAGCCGTAGGCATACAATCGGGTTGAAATGGCAATGAAAAGAAGAATAAGTAAAGGAATTAGTGAAAAGTAAAAAACGCGATTGAACAGTTTGACCCAGGCGGTTGTTTGAGTTTTGGTGAGAGGGTAAATCAATAGTTGGGCAAAAATACCAAGGGTTCCGTAGGTTAAAATAAGGACGGAAACCCAGCCTTTGGGCAAGCGCCATGCAAATAAAATTTTTGCTGCATAGAAGTAAAGGATAGCGCCGTAAACTAAGAGAAGAGGAATGAGCACAAACTGGGTGAAAAATTTCAGATATTGAGGATAGGATGTCTTTTTTTTCAGGTCGGAAAGCCCTTGTCCACAAAGCAGAAGAAAAGCATAGCAGCTTCCCAATATGGAGAAAGTACAAAAGGTACGGATAAAGATGGAGTTCTCCAGACGGGCATTGAACAGTTGGTCGATGGTTAAAAGTGCAAACAGCACGCCGACGGTAAGAATCCCGGTGAATACCAGCGCTGAGATAAATCGTAGGAATAGGGAGATGTTATAGTTCCAAAAGGTGTTTTTGTCGCTTTTTCCAATAAAAGGCAGTACTACGACCAAGAGGTTGCAAAGGATAAAACAAGGAATTAAAACTAAGGCGTGTATTTTGAGGTAGCTCTCTTTGTCTTCAGGCAAGAGGTTCCATAATAGTCCCAGTAGAAGTAAACTGGCAATTTGGATGGGGATCTCTTTACCTATTCTTTGGGATAGCATTTTGGCGGCGAAGGTCAGAGGGATGCCGAAAAAAGCCGTGAGCAGGGAGTTGTAGATTTTAAGATCTTTGGTGCCGAAGCTGTTGCCGCTGACCAAAATCATGGCAAAGGTGGCTATAAGGGCAAAGGCTAAGACCATTGGATAGCGTTGAAATACGCGTCCAAAGTTTTCCGAAATGGCTTTGAATTTTTGAGGCATGGGTTATTTCTTCTTTTTCTTTTTTTTGTTTTTTTTCTTTTCTTTTTTGGTTTTGGGTTGAATGATTTTTTCGATGAATTTCGCAATATCCGAAGGTTCGGAGATAGGAGTTTTTACCGAAACCAAGGGGGTGTCGGAGGAAATTTTGAGGCTTTGGATTGCTTCTTCGGGGGTTAGGAGTTTTTCCTTGATCATCATTTGGATCAGGCAGGAAGGTGAATTTTCGAAGTATTTAGAAATTAAATCTTTAAGTGTTTTTTTTCTGAAATCTTCTGCGGAGATGGCAATGTGGTATTGGAATATTCGTCCGACTTTGACGGGGGAAAGAAATTCTTTTTCGGTTAGAATTTTCAGATAGGTCGATACGGTATTTTGATGGGGTTTAGGTTCGGGTAGGGCTTCCATGATGTCTTTCATGAAAGGGGTTTGGAGGGTCCATAAGACCTGCATGAGCTGTTCCTCTGCGGGAGTGAGGGTGTTAATTTTCATAAGTTACAATATTGGAGTATTGAAATGGATGTAAAGGTAAATAAATGAAATTACCCCTGCAATCAGCGTGCCTGCACCTACTTCCTGCGGGGTGTGTCTTTTTAGCAGAATTCTCGAAACGGCGACCAAAAGGGCAATCCCCAGCCAAAAGAGGCCAATGGAGGGGGTAATGGCGAAAAAAAGAGCGGCGGTAAAAATATTCAATGCGGTATGCATGGAACTTTTGATGGTGTAGTTGCTGATCTGAAGAGCGATGAGGAGCAGAAGCAGAAAGAGGATGGGGCGATCTCCGTTTCCGTTTTTCCAATAGGTGAAAATCCAATAAAGTGAAAGTACGACCTCCACAAACACATACAGGGATTTTCTTTGGTGCCGGTCGGAGACGTCCATGTTGCTGTAACGTCTTTTTTTAACGTTCCACGTGATCCATGCAACAATGGGCAGAACCACGATTAAAAGCAGAGGGGAAAGTTCGGCTGCGATTTCTTTACGGGTGTAGTGGGTGTAACAGAAATAAAGGTAATAGGCCAACAGAGAAACGATGGGATTGAAAAGATTGGACAAGACTCTCGCACCGCTTAGGACGAATGATTTTTGAGGGGTTGTTTGGGGCATATTTAGGAATATCAATTTCAAAAATAAGCTATTTTTGGGACAAAATGGTCAAAATGATTTTTGCTTCATCGGGAAACCAAGTTTTTTTTCTATTTTTGCATCATAATTTCAAGGAAAATGAAGGAATTTAATAAAGAGGTTTACCTGAAGTGGTATGCTGATATGACGATGTGGAGAAGGTTTGAAGACAAATGCCGTTCTCTTTATCTGAAACAGAAAATCAGAGGTTTTTTGCATCTTTACAATGGTCAGGAGGCTATTCCTGCGGGGTTCACGCACGCGATGGATTTAACGAAAGACAGTATGATTACGGCTTACCGTTGTCATATTCATCCTATGGCGATGGGGGTTGATCCTAAGCGAATCATGGCGGAACTTTGCGGTAAGGCTACGGGAACTTCCGGTGGTATGGGAGGGTCTATGCACATTTTTAGCAAAGAGCACCGTTTTTATGGTGGACACGGTATTGTTGGAGGGCAGATTCCTTTGGGCGCGGGGATTGCGTTCGCGGATAAATATTTTGACAGAAAAGCGGTTAATATTTGCTTTTTTGGCGATGGGGCGGCGAGACAAGGGTCGCTTCATGAAACCTTTAATATGGCGATGAACTGGAAGCTTCCCGTTGTTTTTGTGGTGGAAAACAACCAGTATGCGATGGGAACTTCGGTGGAAAGAACGGCTAACCATGAAGACATCTATAAGTTGGGGCTTGGTTACGAAATGCCATGCATGCCGGTGGATGCTATGGATCCGGAAAAGGTAGCGGAAGCTGCTTACGAAGCGATTGAGAGGGCAAGACGAGGGGATGGGCCTACGTTTATAGAAGCGCGGACTTACCGTTACAGGGGGCATTCTATGTCGGATGCGGAGCCTTACCGAACAAAAGAGGAGGTGGAACTTCATAAGAAGGATGACCCGATCGAATTGGTGAAACAAAGAATTTTGGCGAACCAGTGGGCTACGGAGCAGGAGTTGGAGGAATTGGACAACCGTTCTCGTGCTTTTGTGGAAGAATGCGTGGAGTTCATGGAGAATTCACCGTATCCTGATGCGGAGAAAATTTACGAGTATGTTTATGCTCAAGAAGATTATCCGTTCCTTGATAAATTAGAAAATTAAAAATGATTCCGTTTGGTAGTTTGAGATTTTGCTGTTGAGTTTTTTAACGTTGCTTAAGGGATTTCAAAATACCAAATTTCAAAAGAAATATTTATGGCAGAAGTAATTACAATGCCCCGTTTATCGGACACCATGACCGAGGGGAAAGTGGCCGTGTGGCACAAGAGAGTTGGTGATGTAGTCAACGAAGGCGATGTCATTGCGGAAATTGAAACCGATAAGGCGGTTCAGGATTTCGAATCCGAGATTAAAGGGGTTCTTTTGTACATTGGTGTAGAAGAAGGAAATGCTGCACCTGTGGATAGTGTTTTGGCGATTATTGGCGAGCAGGGAGAGGATATTTCATCCCTTACGGGGGGGGCTTCAATCAAAGAAACTTCTTCAAGCGAGAAACCTGCGGTAACCGAGGGTGAAACGGTACAAACTCCCGTTTCGGCGGAACTTCCTGAAGGAGTGGAGGTAATTAATATGCCTCGTCTTTCCGACACGATGACGGAAGGTAAAGTGGCCAAATGGAATAAAAATGTGGGCGACAGCGTTAAGGAGGGAGATATTATTGCCGAGATCGAAACCGATAAGGCGGTTCAGGATTTTGAGTCCGAATTTAACGGGACACTCCTTTACCAAGGGGTTGCCGAGGGTGATGCGGCGCTTGTGGACACCATTTTAGCGATTATAGGCCCTGCGGGAACGGATGTTTCTGCGGTGGTAGCAGGTGGAGGTAAACCGACGCCAAAAGCGGCTTCTGAGGCTCCGACTTCGAAGGCAACCGAGGTGGCGGTCGTTGTTCGTGAGGCCGAAGTGAAGGCCTCGACTTCGGACGAGCGGATTGCCATTTCGCCATTGGCTAGAAAGATGGCCGAAGAAAAAGGCATTGACATTGCTCGTCTTCAGGGGAGTGGCGAGAATGGCCGTATCGTGAAGAAGGATGTGGAGAATTATACACCGGTAGCATCGAAGTCCGAGTCCAAAGTGGCTGTTATGCCAGCTGCGGCTCAGCAGGCCCTTCATTTTGTAGCTGGAGAAACCACGGAGACCCCAAACTCTCAAGTCCGGAATGTCATTGCCAAAAGGCTTTCTGAAAGCAAGTTTTCTGCGCCTCATTACTACCTTATGGTGGAAATTAATATGGATAAGGCCATTGCAGCCAGAAAAGAAATTAATTCGCTTCCGGATACGAAGGTTTCTTTCAACGATATGGTGATCAAAGCGACGGCAATGGCGCTTCGCAAGCACCCTCAAGTTAATTCATCTTGGGCTGGCGATAAGATTGTTCATCACGGAAATATTAATATCGGGGTGGCTGTGGCTATTCCGGACGGATTGGTGGTTCCGGTGCTTAAAAATACCGATTATATGACCTACAATCAGATTTCGGCTTCGGTTAAGGATTTGGCTTCCAGAGCGAAATCTAAAGGGCTTAAAGCCAACGAGATGGAAGGTTCTACTTTCTCTATTTCCAATTTGGGAATGTTTGGGATAGAAACGTTCACTTCGATTATTAACCAGCCAAATTCGGCTATTCTTTCGGTTGGAGCCATTGTGGAAAAACCGGTGGTTAAAGAAGGACAGATTGTTGTTGGAAACACCATGAAGCTTTCCTTGGCTTGCGACCATAGGGTTATTGACGGCGCTACGGGAGCCGAATTTTTACAAACTTTAAGGACCTATTTGGAGCAACCGTTGACACTGTTACTTTGAGTAAACCGTTCAACAGATAAATATTGGGCTTTTCTTTAAAGAAGAGCCTTTTTTATTGGGAGTGCATTGGTGAAAATTCATTGGTTTTTCGTTTGTTGTATTTGAATTTTTAACTATTTCGTTTTTTATTTGTTTTTTTTAAATAAAATGAATAAAATTGCTTTCAATTTTTAAAAGTAATATTTATGAAAAAAACTATTTTTTTGAAACAGATCTTTCGGCCTAAAAAATTATTCCCTGTTGCAGCAGGATTTTTGTTAGCGCCTCATTTTTTTGTATATGCACAGGATTCACAGCAAGTGGGTAAGATTAGGGCTTCTTCAGATTTGAGACAGCTAAATATACTTAAAAAAGGAATTTCTAAATCCACCATGAGTGTTAAGGAGCTTCAATCGAAGGCGAAGGCTTTGGATATTCCATTTTCGGGTGAGTTGGATGGAAAATATTATCAGCTTAAAGGATTTACGAAGAAAGGCCAGCCTCTATATTATGTAACTTATAACTCTGATGCTGCTAAAGGGACGGGAACAAATAAATTGAATCCTGAATCAGGCTTTTTCAATTTGGAGGGAGAAGGAATGCAAGTTTACGAATGGGATGGTGGCGCTGTGCGTGTCGGCCATCAGGAATTTGGAGGACGGGTCACACAGCGGGATACGCCTTCTGGATATAGTGATCATGCGACGCATGTGGCGGGAACAATGGTGGCTTCTGGAGTGAATGCTTTGGCTAAGGGGATGGCGCCAAAGGCTTTGTTAAATGCTTACGATTGGACGGATGATGAGAGCGAGATGATTTCTGCTGCTTTGGAGGGAGCGTTATTATCCAATCATTCTTACGGTTACGTGGGAGGCTATGCTTGGGGAAATTGGTCAGGCAAGGCCGGCTGGCATTGGATGGGAAATGATGAAGACACAGAGTATAAGGGGTATGGAGTTTACTCACCATACGACCAATCATGGGATTTAGTGGCACTGAATGCTCCGTATTATTTACCTGTTAAGGCGGCAGGTAATCCGCGTGGAGGAGGTCCCGAGCCGGGAGGGCTTCACTATGTGAATTCTGGTGGAAAGTGGATAGAATCCAAAAAAATAAGGCAAAAAAATGGTGGGGTTTACGGCTTTGATTGCATTATTTTTGGAGCGACGGCCAAAAATATATTAGCGGTTGGAGCAGCAGGCAAGTTGCCGAATGGTTATCGTAGAGCTTCGGATGTTGAAATGGGGAGCTTCAGCGCGTTTGGTCCTACAGACGATGGGAGGATAAAGCCGGATATATCGGGTGTAGGTGTAGGATTGTATTCTGCGTTGACGGGATCGGATAATGCTTATGGTTCTATGAGTGGGACTTCTATGGCTTCGCCTAATGTAACGGGATCATTGGTGCTTTTGCAAGAGCATTATTCCAAGTTAAATAACAAAAAAATGATGAAAGCGGCAACTCTGAAAGCGCTGGTTATTGCCACAGCGAATGAAGCAGGAGCAGCTTCAGGACCGGATTATAGTTCGGGCTGGGGGTTGCTTAACGCTTTTGAGGCGGCCAAGACCATTTCATCAGAAGGAAAATACAGCCTGATTCAAGAAGAAGTTTTATCCAATGGTCAGGAAAAACGTTATGAAGTTACAGCTTCAGGAAAATCTCCTCTGAAAGTAACAATTGCTTGGACGGATCCTGCACCCGAAAAAGTAACGGATTGGAATATTCTTAATGATCGGACGAAGATGCTGGTTAATGATTTGGATGTCAGAGTTTTTAAAGGAGGAGAGGAATTCTTTCCTTGGAAACTAAATCCCGCTTCCCCCGCTTCCCCCGCAGCCAAAGTAGATAATGATGTGGATAATGTGGAGCAAGTGCTTATTGAATCTCCCGAAGCAGGGGCGGTTTACACCATTGTAGTTAAACATAAGGGAGAATTGAAAAAAAATACAGTAACTACGGATGCCGATGGTAATGTTCAGGTGGGTTTGGTGCCTGCTTCAGAGCAGGCGTACTCGATGGTTGTGACGGGAATTAATCATGGGGTTAACGTGGATTTATCCGTTGAGAAAGTGGAAATTAAAGCGGGGGTTGCAGATTATACCGAATCTACTCCGGTTGAAATTACGGTAGTAAATCAAGGAAAAGAGCAGGTGGATGGAGCAAAAGTGGTTTATAAGTTGATTAATAAGGATGAAGCGGGAAAAGTGGAATTTATGGGAGAGCTTCCTGTCTCTAAAATTGAAGCGGGGCAATCGGAAGTCGTTAAAGCTACGGTGAATTTATCGAAGTCGTTTATAAATTACGGAGTCTTGGCAGAAGTGGTTTATGATCGGGATGAAGTGGAGGCAAATAATAAGGCTGGTGCGGAGGCTTATGGCGTTGTTGCGAATCTTTATCCCGACCAAGCATCTCATGAGTTTGGCTTTGAGGCGGATTTGATTAAAAATGGATGGACAACGGAGGATGCCGATAAAAATGGGAGCACTTGGTTGAGGTACGATGAGGCAGTGCTAGCGAGGACAGGCAATAGTTTTGCCTTGAATTTCCCTTATAATAAGATGAATATCAATGATTGGTTGTTTTCTAATCCTTTAAAACTTAAGGCTAATGTAAAGTATCGGGTTGTCTTTCATGCTCGAAAATTCGAAAAGATTACCGAAACCCTTGGAGTTTACTTGGGGAATTTGGCTAAAAGTACAGCAATGTCGAAAGTCATTGCCCCCTCTATCACGGCTGACGCCGACGGTCAGTACCATCGTTATGCTTATGAGTTTACAGTGGATACGGATCAGGTGGCCTATTTGGGATTCAACCATAAGGTTACAGGTAAGAATTTAGCATATGCATTTGCCATTGATGATGTGAGAGTTGAGTATGCCGTGACCAAACCCGATCCTTCCTTTAAAGCAAGTAAACTAAGGATTAATTCGTACGAAGTGATTGATTTGATTAACGAAACGGATGCGCCTGAAGCTTATCCTGTGACGTCTTGGGAATGGAGTTTTACACCGAGTACTGTAACGTTTAAGGAAGGGGATGCAACAGCCAAGTCTCCGAAGGTTACTTTCGACAAAAATGGGAAGTATAGTATTACGTTGAAGGCTGTTAATGTTTTGGGAGAGAGAAGTTACACTAGAACAAACTATGTAGATGTGCTTAATGTTCCTACCGTAGCAGATTTTAGAACCAGTACGCCAAAGATATATGAAGGGGAAGCAGTGGTGTTTACTAATTCGTCTTCGGGGTATCCGGCTCCTACAGCGTTTTCGTGGGAGGTTACGCCCAGCGACGGGGTGGAGTTTTTATCACCTGAGGGTTCTTTGGCTCGAAATCCGAATGTAAGGTTTGGTAAGCCGGGGAAATACCAGGTGGCTTTAACGGCGAAATCTGTACATAACGAGCATACGGAAACGAAAGCGAATTATATTGAGGTGGTTTCTTATCATCCGGAGGTCAAGAATTTGAAAGGGTACTTTGATGAAGTTTCAAGAAAAAATCAGTTGGTATGGGAGCGGCCGAGTATGAATCCTACATATGCGGAAGGGTTTGAGGCCAATGGTAGCATACCGGGGGATATAACCACGGTGGATCATAATAGTGACGGTTATCGTTGGCTGCTGACTGGTTATGAGAAAAATTCGGGGCAGTATGCCATGATGAGTTATTCTTATCCTTACGGAACACGGGGAGTGGATGTGGATGACTGGTTAATCACCCCGAGATTGAGAAAAGGAGCAGAAGTCTTAAAGTTTGCCTATAAGAATGATTATCCTGAGCGATTTGATGTGTATGTGGTGGAGGCACCGGCGGATGGTAGTGTTCCTACGGTGGAACAGATTAGGATGGGGGCCAAGGTTTACACCAATGAACTTAAGGGCGCTCAGCCCAGATTCGCGACTGTTTCCAATAATGTGAAAGAGTTAGTAGCGGATAAGGACTTTTTTGTAGCCTTCCATCACAGGACAACTAAGGCGGATATGGGCTTTGCCCTTTATTTGGATGATATTGAATTAGGATATGAGAATAAGGAGTCTAAAAAAACGACCTCTCTTGTAAATGAGGAGGTTAAAGATTCGTCAGAAGTGCTTTTGAAGAGTGCCGAACGATTGGCTCATGCGGTTTCGGATGTGGAAAAGAGCATGACGACGGCAGAGCCTTCCCCGATAAACTTTGGCATTACGTCTTATCCTCGTTTGGTTGGATATGAAGTTTTTAGGGATGGTCAGTTGTTAGGAAGCATATCAGACTATAATTCATTGTCTTATAGGGATGGGGTTACTGAGAATGGACGTTTTGTTTATGACGTTTACGCGGTTTATTCGGACGGGTTAAAATCAGATAAAAAGACGGTGGAGATTGATATTACGACTCTTTCTTCTTCTGATTTGGCCTCGAGTGGTGTATTGAAGGTTTATCCTAATCCTTCCAATGGACATTTTACGGTTGAGCTTCCTTCCAGTGTGTCTGCTTTGAAGGCCGGGGTTTATGATATGTCGGGGCGTCAGATTTTATCCAAGTCTTATGATGGGCATAAATTTGATTTGGACTTAACACCTTACGCTAAAGGCGTTTACCTACTGAATTTAGTAGACAATCAGGGAGGTAAATATACTGTGAAACTGATTGTTCGTTAGAGGTAGCGTATTGAGTTTTTGGGATGGCCGATTCAAGCATTGCTTTGAATCGGCTATTTTTTTGGAAAAGATAGTGTTGGGTAAAGCCGTTATACTTCCAAAAAAAAACGTAAATTTGCTACAAAATATAAAATCAATGAACTACGATATTATTGTCATCGGTAGTGGTCCCGGAGGATATGTTACGGCGATCAGAGCGGCGCAGCTGGGTTTTAAGACGGCAGTTGTGGAAAAAGAGAACTTAGGCGGTATTTGCTTAAACTGGGGGTGTATTCCTACTAAAGCCTTATTGAAATCGGCACATGTGTTTCATTATCTTCAGCATGCGGAAGACTATGGGCTCAACAAAGTGGAAAATCCGGGGTTTGACTTTTCCAAGGTAATTCAGCGTAGCCGCGGTGTGGCTCAGAAGATGAGCGGGGGCATTCAGTTTTTGATGAAGAAAAACAAAATTGATGTCATCATGGGAACCGCAAAGGTTAAACCAGGGAAGAAGATTGAGGTAACGACTGCAGAGGGGCAAACCACCGAGTATTCGGCTCAGCATATTATTTTGGCAACAGGGGCTCGTTCTCGAGAGCTTCCTAATCTTCCGCAGGATGGCAAGAAGGTTATCGGGTACCGTCAGGCTTTGGCGATGCCACAGCAGCCCAAATCTATGATTGTTGTTGGTTCGGGAGCGATAGGTGTGGAGTTTGCCGATTTTTACAATACGATGGGCACTAAGGTAACGGTAGTCGAATTTATGCCGAATATCGTTCCGGTGGAAGACGAGGAAGTTTCTAAACATTTGGAAAAATCTTTGAAGAAAGCGGGAATTGAGATCATGACCGGTGCTTCTGTGGAATCGGTGGATACTTCGGGAGAAGGCGTTAAGGCTAAGGTGAAAACCAAGGACGGCTATGTGACTTTGGAAGCAGAGGTATTGCTTTCGGCGGTTGGAATTACGGCTAATATTGAAAACATAGGCTTGGAGGAAGTTGGTATTCAGACGGATAAGGGGCGTGTTTTGGTTAACGAATGGTATGAGACTTCGGTGCCGGGGTATTATGCGATAGGGGATATTATCCCGACTCAGGCCTTGGCTCACGTGGCGTCGGCGGAAGGAATTACCTGTGTAGAAAAAATCAGAGGACTTCATGTGGAACCGATTGACTACGGAAACATTCCTGGATGTACGTATTGTTCTCCGGAGATTGCTTCGGTGGGACTTACGGAGAAGCAGGCGAAAGAGCAGGGGTATGCCATTAAGGTGGGTAAATTTCCTTTGTCGGCTTCGGGTAAAGCTACGGCGAATGGAAATACCGACGGTTTCATCAAAGTTATTTTTGATGCGAAATATGGCGAATGGTTGGGATGCCATATGATTGGTGAAGGGGTTACCGATATGGTAGCCGAAGCTGTGGTAGCGAGAAAATTGGAAACGACAGGGCATGAAATCATCAAGTCCATCCACCCGCACCCGACGGTATCTGAAGCTATAATGGAAGCTGTGGCTGCGGCTTACGGTGAAGTGATTCATATTTAAGGGGATTCAGATAAATATTGAAAAACCACACTGAATTAGTGTGGTTTTTTTATTTTTACACAAAATAAATTCAATGTATGATTTAGGATTGGCCTTGTCCGGAGGAGGCTCTAAAGGTATTGCTCATGCGGGAGTGCTTAAGTTTTTGAACGAAAAAAATATTGTTCCGGATGTATTGGCCGGGACTAGTGCGGGGGCTATTGTGGCGGCATTGTATGTTAGAGGAAAGACGCCGGAGGAAATTGTATCGTTCTTCAAGTCGGTTTATTTTTTTAGATGGACGCATTTTGCATTGACTAAACCGGGCGGGTTTATCCATTCGGATGTTTTTAAGAAATACCTTCTTCCTGTGTTTGGGGATATGGTTTTGGACGATTTGGAAAAACGGGTTTATATTACGGCAACCAATATGATTAGCGGGAAATTGGAGATTTTTGGAGGGGGGATTAAGGTGGTGGATGCTATTATCGCTTCGTGTGCAGTGCCTATGGTGGCTACTCCTTACAAAATCGGGACGCAGTTGTATAGTGACGGGGGGATTCTTAATAATTTTCCTGCGGATGTTCTGAAATACCGTAGCCGAAAAATTATCGGGGTTTATTTTTCTCCGCAGAAGAAGGTTCAGGCTTCGGAACTTAAAAACATGGTGGATATTACTTCTCGGGCGTACGATTTAATGACCACACAGGCGGAAATTGGTAAGTCAATTTATTGCGATTGGTTTATCAATCCTAAAGATTTGGCCAAATACAACCTTTTTGAAACGCGGAAAACGCGGATGGATGAAATTTTTAATATTGGTTATCAGACGGCGGCTCAATCGTTTCGAGAGGGGATTGTTTAATTTGGTAAGGTTAATAATTTTCCAAACGTTCGCCACAAGTTTTGCAGTAGCGGGCATCGGAGTCGTTTTCGCTGTTCCCGCAGCGTTTGCAGATTCTTGTTTTGCTATTGGAGCGTTTCATTTGGGAGGTGACGATGCCGGTGGGGACGGCGATAATGCTATAACCGCAGAGCATGAGCATCACGGAGATAAATTTCCCCAAAGGGGTTACGGGAGAAATATCGCCGTAGCCTACGGTGGTGATGGTTACTACGGCCCAGTAGATGGAGGTGGGAATGTCGGTGAAGCCGTTCTGCCCGTGCTCTACGACGTACATTAGTGAGCCCAAAATGGTCACGAGAATCATGATGAAGAGCAGGAAAATATAGATTTTTCGGGAACTGTTTTTTAGTGCTTGTACAATGAACTGGCCGTCATTCATATAATCCATCAGGTTGAGGATGCGAAATACGCGCAGGATTCTCAGCAATCGGATGATGCTTAGGAACTTGGTGAATGGGAATAAAAGGCTTAAAAAGAAAGGAAGGATGGACAGAAAGTCGATAATCCCCATAAAACTGAAGATGTAATCCTTTTTGTTTTTGACGATGGCGATCCGCACGGCGTATTCGATTGTGAAGAGGATGGTGATGAGCCATTCGATGTGCACCAGTGTTTTATGGTAACGCACATCGACCTTGGGCATGCTTTCCATCATCACGAGCAAGGTGCTCATGGTAATTAAGCCTAAAAGTGAGATGTCAAAGAGTCTTCCGGCGGGGGTGTCAGCGAAATAGATGATGCGAAAAAGTTTTCTTTTCCAAGGGGCTTTTTCGGGGATCAGGTTGTGTTCTCTTTGTGGCATACTCGGGGTTATGGAGGCGACAAAATTAAATAAAAATTACTAATTTGCCCGAAATTTTGATTTTATGATTCTTAAAGATTTCGTGCAGGGGATCGAGGGGTGTTGGGCGATGGCTCAGGCGGAGGATTTTGATAATGTGGGGTTGTTATGCGGTAATCCGGAACGGGAAGTGACGGGGGTTTTGGTTTGTCATGATGCTTTGGAAACGGTGGTGGACGAGGCTGTGGCGAAAGGAGCGAATGTGATTATTTGCTTTCATCCGATTATTTTTTCGGGGCTTAAGAAACTGACCGGAAAAACCTATGTGGAGAGGGCGGTAATGAAGGCTATTGAAAATAAAATTGCCATTTATGCGGTGCATACGGCGTTGGATAACGATTATTTTGGGGTTAATTACCGTATTTGTGAAGCGTTGGGGCTTAAGGATCAAAAGGTGTTGATGCCCAAGCGGAATAATTTGCTTCAATTGGCGGTTTATGTTCCGGGGTCGCATTTGGAGGCGGTTCGGGAGGCCTTGTTTTCGGCGGGAGCAGGGCGGATTGGCTTTTACGACGAGTGTGGCTTTTCGGTGACCGGAGAGGGAACGTTTCGTCCGTTGGAGGGTTCTTCTCCTTTTTTGGGGCGTCAGGATGAGCGGACGGCTGCGGAGGAAGTTATGTTGACGGTTGTTTTTGAGGCTTACCGTCAAAATTCCGTGGTGGCAGCGATGAAGCAGGCGCATCCTTATGAGGAGGTGGCTTATCAGGTGGTGCGTTTGGAGAACGACCATGCTTATTCGGGATTGGGGCGTTACGGCGAACTGCCCGAACCTATGGCGGAGCAGGACTTTTTGGCTTTTGTGAAGTCGGTTTTCGGTTTGGCGGTGATTCGTCATTCGGGACAAGAGGGGCGGATGATCCGTCGGGTCGGGGTTTTGGGCGGAAGTGGGGCGAGTGGCATTGCGGCGGCAAAATCGGTTGGTTGCGAGGCTTATCTTACGGGGGACCTCAAGTACCACGATTTTTTTCAGGCGGAGGGGCGTATGCTTCTTTGCGATATCGGACACTTTGAATCCGAGCGGTTTGTGGTGGAACAAATGTTTGAAGTTTTGTCGGAAAAATTTACTAACTTTGCAGTCTTGAAATCCGAGGTAAATACTAATCCTGTAAATTATTTTATTTAAAATATGTCCAAAATAGCAACCGAAATCTCAGTTGAAGAAAAACTAAGAGCCCTTTACGATCTTCAAATTATTGACTCCCGATTGGATGAAATCCGTAACACCCGAGGCGAATTGCCAATTGAGGTGGAAGATTTGGAAATCGAAATCGAAGGTTTGGAGAAAAGAGCATCTAAATTCGAAAACGAAATCAAAGAGCAAAATGCAGAGATTAACACCAAAAACGAGGTGATTAACCATGCTAAATCTCTTATCGAGAAGTATAAATCCCAGCAGGATAACGTTCGCAACAACAAAGAGTTTGAAGCGTTGGGGAAAGAAATCGAGTTTCAGGAGCTTGAGATTCAGCTTGCTGAGAAGCGCATTCGTGAATTTAACGCCAAGATTGCTCATAAAAACGAGGCTTTGGATGAATTGAATTTGAAGATAGAGGAACTTCGCCAGCACCTTAAATTCAAAAAAGAGGAATTGGAAGGGCTGATTGCCGAAACTCAAAAAGAAGAGGAGTATTTGGTGGAAAAATCTCAGGAGTTTGCTTCCAAAATCGACGAGAGGTTGTTAAAGTCTTACCGTCGCATTCGTGAGAATTCGGTGAATGGTTTGGCGGTTGTAGGTTTGGAAAGAGGAGCGCCTAAGGGATCGTTCTTTACCATTCCGCCGCAGAAGCAAATGGAGATTGCACAGCGCAAGAAAATCATCATTGACGAGCATAGTGGGAAGATTTTGGTGGACGACGAGTTGGTGAATGAAGAGAATGAAAAAATGAAAGAGGTGATTAAGTTCTAATCAATTTCTTTTCTGAAAATAAAAAACTCAGCGGTTCGGTTCGAGCCGCTGAGTTTTTTTTATAAGATTTTTTTTAGAATTTTTTGGTTTAGTTAAAGCCGAGAGGGATCCAGTTGTCCCGTTTGATCTTCAATGGTGTAGTTTAAGGCCTTCGCTAAAACGAAAATTTGATTTAGGTTTTCCAGAAGCTGCTTTTTACCTTCGTTTTGCAGTCGATTTTTATCCACTTGTTGGATGGCGTAGTCTTTGGCTTTGTTTTGAATTTTACGGAGATCGTTTTCGTCGATTCGGTTGAAAAAAGAATCGTCCATCGATTGGATTTCCACGCTGGGGGTGATTTTGATTTCAGGGGTGGGAAGCTCGGTGATGACCAGTTTTTTATTGAGGCTGTCGACTTGGATTTTCATCTTTGTCAGGTCGTAGGAAACCTGAGCATTGGTTTTGGTAAAAGTAACAATTTGCTTATCCATGGATGGCAGAAAACGACTGCCTAAAAATTCGGATGTGATTTTTGTTTTGTGCAAAACCGAGAAATCCTGTTCCATCACAACCATTTTGTTCATTTTTTGAATTTGGTTGGTAATGACGTAGTAGTCGTTTTGAGTTTTGGCTTCTTTCCCCTGAGTTAATTTTTGGACTGCCATCACGGCTAAAAGAGTGAAGGCAATGCCGGCAGCGAAAACGAAAAGGTAGCGTAAAGTTTTCATAAGAGGCTTTTATTTTTTCAATAGATCGCCTATGGAGGTGTCTTGTTTGTTTAGAATTTCCAGGAGGTCTTTTTCTATGAAACCGCTTTTGGGGAATTCGATGATTCGGCCGAGTTCTTTGCCGTATTTTTTCACGATGAAGGTTGGCACTTTTTGGATGTTGTGCAGGCCTTCTTCTCCGCTGGGCGATTCTTTTTTTCGGTTAACGCCTACGATGAGCATTTTTTCTTTCGGGTATTTTAGCTGATCCAATAATTTCATTAAACGAGGAAACTCTCTGTGGCTGTCTTCGCACCAAGTCCCCACGAAAATCACCAGTTGGTAAGACCCCAATTTTTTCTTTCGCAATTGGGAAAGGGTTGGCTCGTCGATTTCGTAATTGCTGTATTCTTCGTTGTGCCAGGAGGCATAGGGTTCGCGTAAAAATTGAGAGGCGGTTTGGGGGCCTAGCAGCATTTTTCCGTCGTTTTGACTTTCGACCTCGCGGTTAACAACTACCTTTCGGCTTTCGCAAGACTGAAGGGCAAGAATGCAAACGGCTGAGAATAAGAGGGCTTTGGTTAATTTTTTCATAGGGTTATTTTTCGATGATGGATTTTAGGTCGGCGGGAGAGTAGCGGATGCTTTTTAAGACTTTGTCGTCGGAGCAGCGGTGGACGTTTATTTTGGTTCCGCGGGGCTTGGCGTAGGCTTCTTCTCCTTTGGCTTTGTAGTGCGCTATGGTTTCGTCGGCTTCCTGTTGGGTATTGCAGGCTTTGGACATGTTGGAACGTTGCACTTCGTTGAAGAGTTCTACGAAGCGTTCGCCCAGTCCAAATTCTAAGACGGCGCCGCTTAGCACGTATTGCAAATCGCAAAGGGCATCGGCTATACCTACCAAATCGTGGTCGTTTATGGCGGCTTTCAGTTCGTCCAGTTCTTCCTGAAGAAGAGCGACTCTAAGCTCGCAACGTTCTTTGGATGGGATTTGCGGTGTTTTTAATATGGGGGCGTCGAAGGTTTTGTGGAACTCGGCCACTTGATTTAAGCTGTCTAACTTTTCCATAAGGGTTTAAAATGAGGGACAAAGATAAAAAAAGCATCGTCAAAAAACGATGCTTTTGCAGGGTGGTTTTACGCTCTGCGTTGGAATTATTTGGATATTTCTCTTCCGATGACCAATCTTTGAATTTCGGAAGTTCCTTCTCCGATGGTGCAGAGTTTGGCATCGCGATAGAATTTTTCCACTGGAAAGTCTTTGGTATAGCCGTATCCTCCGAAAATTTGAACGGCGTTATTGGCTATTCTTACGCAGGCTTCGGAGGCATAGAGTTTGGCCATGGCTCCTTCCTTGGTCATTTTTTCTTTTCGGTCTTTCATGTCGGCGGCGCGACGGATGAGCAGCTCGGCGGCGTCAATTTCCGTAGCCATGTCGGCAAGCATGAAATTAACCGCTTGAAACTCGTTGATGGCTTTACCGAATTGATGACGCTCTTTGGAGTATTTTAAGGCGGCTTTGTAGGCGCCTCGGGCGATGCCTAGGCTCAGGGCGGCAATGGAAATTCGGCCTCCATCCAAAATTTTCATGGCTTGTTTAAAGCCTTCTCCCACTTCACCCAAGCGGTGAGAGTCCGGTACGCGGACGTTATCGAAGATTAGTTCGGCGGTTTCGGAAGCCCGCATTCCCAGTTTGTTTTCTTTTTTTCCGGAGCTGAATCCCGGCATGCCTTTTTCCAAAACAAAGGCGGTGGAATTGTTCCGGGTGCCTTTTTCTCCCGTGCGGGTCATCACCACGGCGACATCCCCCGAAATTGCGTGGGTGATGAAGTTTTTGGCACCGTTGATGATCCATTCGTCTCCGTCTTTTACGGCGGTAGTGCTCATTCCTCCGGAGTCGGAGCCGGTGTTGTGTTCGGTTAGCCCCCATGCGCCGATGATTTGTCCCGAAGCCAGCTTAGGAAGCCATCGGTTTCGTTGTTCTTCGTTTCCGAATTCGTAGATGTGGTTGGTACATAGGGAATTGTGTGCCGCAACGGAAAGCCCGATGGAGGGATCAACTTGGGAAATTTCGTCCAAGATGGTAACGTATTCTTGGTAGCCTAGCCCAGAGCCGCCGTATTTTTCAGGAATGACAATGCCCATAAAGCCCATTTCGCCCAATTGGTGGAAAAGTTCGACCGGGAAAGTCTGGCTTTCATCCCAGGTCATAATGTTTGGGCGGATATTTTTTTCTGCAAAATCTTTTGCGGTGTCTGCGATGAGTTGCAGGTTGTTCGAGGTGTTATTAGTGTTCATTGAATATAGTTTGCTCAAATATAATTAAAATTTATTTTATTCGGAAAGGGGAGTTTTTATGTCGGCTTTATTTTAACATTTTTTAGGATGGGCGGGTTTTTATTTCTTTGCCGAGGTTTAGTATCTTTGGAATCTTAATGATGCGGCTTCGGATTACTGGACGAGTGACGCGGAGCCATTACTAACCTCAAAAACATAATATAAAAGTGAAAGTATCCAAACTCGCCGCTAACCTTATAGGTTCGGAAATCGTCAAGATAGGGAATGAAGTCAATGACCTGAAAGCCAAAGGGGCAGAAATAGCTAATCTTACGATTGGGGATCTTAACTCCCGACTTTATCCGATTCCTTCGGAACTGAAGCAGGAAATTCAAAATGCCTACGAAGATAATCAGACCAATTACCCGCCGGCTAATGGGCTTTTGGCTTTGCGTCAGACGGTTTCTGAGGATTTGAAAAAACGTTGGAAACTGGATTACGAGCCGGAAGATATTTTGATTACGGCGGGGGCTAGGCCACTTATCTATGCGATATACAAGGTGATTGTCGATGAGGGGGATAAGGTCATTTACCCGACGCCTTCGTGGAACAATAACCATTATGCTTATCTGACTTCGGCTAAAGCGGTAGAGGTGGAGACCGGGGTTTCCAATAATTTTTTGCCTACGGCGGCGGAATTGAAGCCGCATTTGGAAGGGGCTGTGTTGCTTTCGCTTTGTTCTCCGCTTAATCCTACGGGGACGATGTTTACCAAGGCTCAGCTTTCGGAAATATGCGAAATGGTCATTGAGGAGAATGCTCGCCGAAAGGAAGGCGAAAAACCGCTTTATCTGCTGTATGATCAGATTTACTCTAACCTTACGTTTGAAGCGGAACATTATAGCCCCGTGGCTTTATTTCCGGAGATGAAAGACTATACGATTTATGTTGACGGGATCTCCAAAAGTTTGGCTGCGACGGGGGTTCGGGTCGGCTGGGGCTTTGGTCCTTCGGAGGTGATTTCTAAAATGAAGGCTTTGCTGACCCATGTGGGGGCTTGGGCTCCGAAGCCTGAGCAGGCTGCTGTTGCAAACTATTATGCCGACGAAGCGAAGGTGGAAGGTTTCATTAGCGATTTTAAGGCCAAACTTCAGGCGAATCTCCAAGCGCTTCATCATGGGGTTCAAGCCATGAAAAGCAAGGGTTTTTCTGTGGAAAGCATTCAGCCGATGGGGGCAATGTACCTTACGATAAAATTGGATTATGTCGGGAAGCAAAAACCGGATGGAAGCTGTATTTCGGATACTTCGGATTTGGTGTTTTACCTTATTCAGGAGGCGGGGGTGGCCTTGGTGCCTTTTTCGGCGTTTGGTAATGAACGGTCCATGCCTTGGTTCCGCGCTTCGGTGGGAGGGGTGAGTCTTGGTGAAATCGAAGCTTTATTCCCTCGGTTGGAAGCGGCGCTGGCCAAATTGTCTTAATTCAAAAAACAGCGAAACGATGAAGATTATAGCGGTAATTCCTGCTCGGTATGAAGCGAGCCGGTTTCCGGGTAAGCTCATGCAGGATTTGGGCGGAAGAACGGTGATTGCTACTACGTATCGCAACGTGGTGGAGACCGGGTTGTTTGATGAAGTTTTTGTAGCCACGGATTCCGATGTTATTTTTGAGGAAATTTTAAACAGTGGCGGAAAGGCCGTTCGCACGGGGCCGCATGAAACGGGGAGCGACCGCATAGCGGAAGCGGTGCGGGGGATTGAATGCGATGTTGTGGTAAATGTTCAGGGGGACGAACCTTTTCTTAAGACTGAACCTCTTTTGCAGCTGATTTCCGTGTTTCATCAGGATCGGGAGAAAATGGTTTCCTTGGCTTCACTCAAAATAAAATTAAAAGAGCCCACGGAAATTGAAAACCCCAATAATGTGAAGGTTATTACCGATAAGCAAGGTTTTGCGATGTATTTTAGTCGTTCGGTGCTTCCTTTTCATCGGGAGCAATCGTTGGCGGTGGATTATTTTAAACATATCGGCGTTTATGCTTTTCGGCGGGAGGCACTGCTCAAATTTGCTTCGTTGCCAATGACCCCGCTTGAACAGGCGGAAAAGATAGAGTGTTTGCGCTATTTGGAACATGGCATGAAGATCAAAATGATTGAAACCGACTTTGTCGGTGTGGGGATTGACGTTCCGGAGGACTTGGAAAAAGCCCGACAGATTCTTTCGACCGAGAGTGGGGAGAAGAGCCTTTAGGTGCACTTAAATATAAAATTTTTATATTTGGTTGCTTTTTTGAAGCAGAGATTCGCTTTCAGGGTGGAGACGGTTTAGTTTAAATCAAATCATTTAATGAAGAAAATCATCATTGTTTTTTCCTTTCTTTTATCCCTTTGGCTTTCGGCGCAGAGCGGAAAGGAAATCATCGAAAAAAATATCGAACTTTCTGGGGGGCTGATTAACTGGAAATTGCTTAATTCGGTTATCCTTCAGGGCAAGGTAACGCTGGGGATTAAAGACGAATACCCTATAAAAATCTATCAGCAACGTCCTAATTTGACCAAGACCACCATTACGATTAATAAAAAAGAAACGGCGGTGGAAGGGTACGACGGAAAAAAAGGGTATGCGATGAATTATGCGGTTAATCGCTTGCAGGAGTATCCGAACTATGTGCCTGAAAATTTCGATAACGACTTTATTGATTTTGAAAATAAAGGGTTTACGGCAAAATTTTTGGGAAAGGAAAAACTGGGAGTAAACGAGGTTCTGAAGGTGGAGTTGACGAAAAACGTCAATAAAACGCTCTATTATTTCGATGCTAAAACGTACATGCTGTTGAGGGAGGACAAAAAAGACGAAACGTTGATTTATTCGGACTATCGCAAGGTGGGGAATTTGTTTTTCCCTTTTCGTATCGAGGGGTCCAGTCCCAAGAAGGAAAGCGATTACGTTATGCTGATTCAAAAGATAGAAACCAACAAAGTGCTTCCGGAAAACACTTTTAAATTCTAATTACGAAAACGAACCGAAAATGAAAAAACTATTTTTGTGGCTTTTATCGGTAGCGGCTTTGGTTCAGAGCTGTACGAGTAAAAAAAGCGAAACGGCCAAAGCCGAGTTGGAGGCCAATAAAGGAAAAACCCTTTACGATTACAAAGTTGAAGCGCTTGAGGGCGGGACGATTGATTTTGCGGACTTCAAGGGAAAAAAGGTCCTGATCGTGAATACGGCTTCCGAATGCGGGTTTACCCCGCAGTATGCCGAACTTCAAGCCCTTTACGACCAATACAAGGATCGTTTGGTGATTGTTGGTTTTCCGGCTAATAATTTTGGCGGTCAAGAGCCCGGGAGCAATACGGAGATTGCAACCTTTTGCCAGCGGAATTACGGTGTGAGCTTTCCCATGGCGGCTAAGGTTTCCGTTAAAGGGGATGATATGGCGCCTATTTTCCGCTATTTGACGGAGAAGGAACTCAACGGGGTTAAAAGCAGTGCGGTGCTTTGGAATTTCACCAAATTTTTGTTGGACGAAAACGGTAAGTTGATCGACAGTTTCAACAGTGCTACCAAACCGACCAGTGAAGCCATTACTCGGTATTTGAACTAATGTTTTAAAAATTAAACGGATTATTATGAATACTATCGTTGTCATTGGAGCGGGAACCATGGGGAATGGAATTGCCCATGCGTTTGCTCAATCGGGATTCTCTGTTAAATTGGTGGATGTTTCTCAAAGTGCTTTGGATAGGGGATTGAAGACTATTTCTTCCAATTTGGATCGAATGATAGCCAAAGGGCATCTTACCGAGGAACAGAAGACGGCGACCTTGGGCAATATTGTTACTTTTACGGAGTTAAAGGAAGCGGTTGGTCAGGCTGATCTTATCGTGGAGGCGGCGACGGAAAATTTGGAATTGAAGCTTAAAATTTTTGCTCAAATGGACGAATTTTCGCCTTCAGATTGTATTTTGGCTACTAATACGTCTTCGATATCCATCACTAAAATTGCTTCGGCCACCCGCCGGCCGGACAAAGTCATCGGGATGCACTTTATGAATCCGGTGCCTATTATGAAATTGGTCGAAATCATCAAAGGGTATTCCACTTCTCAGGATACATTTGAGGCGGTTTATGCCATGAGTAAGACTTTGGGGAAAGTTCCCGTGGAAGTGAACGATTATCCGGGGTTTGTGGCTAATAGGATTTTGATGCCCATGATTAACGAGGCGATTGAGACGCTTCATCACGGGGTTGCGGGAGTGGAAGAGATTGATACGGTGATGAAACTCGGGATGGCACATCCTATGGGACCGTTGCAGTTGGCCGATTTTATCGGGCTGGACGTATGTCTTGCGATTTTAGAGGTGATGTATGCCGGATTCCGAAATCCGAAATATGCTCCGAATCCGCTTTTGGTCAATATGGTAACGGCCGGAAAACTCGGCGTAAAATCCGGTGAGGGCTTCTACGACTATTCGGAGAGTAAGAAGGCGGAAAAGGTTTCGGCCATGTTCCGAAAATAAATCGTTGGAGAGTCATAATCTTTTGGATTAAAAAACTAAAAAACACAGGCTTATCGTTTGTGTTTTTTTAATTTGTTGGCGATAGGAAATGGTGACGTTGGATTTTAGCATTGTTTGGTTTTTCGACGGTTATTGTTGATAACTTGGGCGGTTGGTGGGGTTTATTTTTTCGGTATTGTATTTCAAATTTCCCTATATTTGTAAAAATAATTTTTTTATGAAATTTATTGTTTCGAGTGGAGAATTGCAGAAGGCTCTGCAAACGGTGAGTGGCGTGATTTCGAATTCGCAGTCACGGCCGATACTGGAAAATTATCTTTTTGACTTGGAGGAAAACAATCTGACCATAACGGCTTCGGACGGGGAAACCACTTTGATAACATCGTTGGAAGTAAAAGCCGATGATTCGGGGAAATTTGCTGTTCCGGCGAAGATTTTTCAAGATTTCATAAAGACTTATGGCGAGCAGCCTTTGACGCTTTCGGTGAAAGAGAATGAGGAGGGGGTCGGAAGTCTTTTGGAGATTTTGGATGAAAAGGACAATTTTGCGGTGGCTTTGGATAATGCGGAGGATTATCCGGAATTGCCGGAGTTTGATGCGTCGCAAAGCGTAACTATCCCTGCGGGGGTGCTTTCGGAAGCGCTTACCAATACACTTTTTGCTACTTCCAATGATTCGCTTAGACCGGTGATGACGGGGGTTTTGTTCCAGTTTAAGGAGGATGAGACCAACTTTGTTTCCACCGACTCCCACCGTTTGGTGGTTTATAAGAGAACCGATCTTATTGCCGAACCGATGGAATTCATCATGCCGAAAAAACCGTTGAATATCTTCAAGAATATTTTAGCGAATTCGGGAGAGGATGTGGTTATCGAGTTTAATGAGAATATGGCTAAATTCAAATTCGGAAACAATGTTTGGATTTGTCGTTTGATTGATGGGAAGTACCCGAATTATAGTGCTGTGATTCCGAAGGAAAATCCTAACGTTTTGACCATTAATCGGAATTTGTTGCTTAATGCTATCCGGAGGGCTTCCATTATGTCTAATAAATCGACTAATCAGGTGCGCTTTAAGCTTTCGGGCAACGTGCTTCATCTTCATGCCGAAGATACGGAATTCGCCAACAAAGCGGATATGCAGGTGCCTTGCGACTATAATGGGGAAGACATCAATATCGGATTTTCGTCTAAGTTTTTAACGGAAATGCTTTCGGTTTTGGCTTCGGACGACGTAACGATGAAGATGTCCCAGCCGAACCGTCCGGGGATTTTGGAGCCGGTGGATGGCTTGGAGGATCATGAGCATCTTTTGATGTTATCAATGCCGGTTATCGGAATGTAAAATTTCTGCAACCCTAAATAACACAGCGAAATAACACAGAGGGATTTGAGCATTTCAAATCTCTCTTTTTTATGATGGAATAATTCCTTTTTTGTAGGCATAACGAAGGGAAATCATTTTAAAATCTCTCAAAAAATCCCGATATTTGCAGCTTTGAGAAAAAGACAAAAACCAATAATTTTCTCCGTAAACCTAACGGAAACAGGCGGAGGCACTATTTCAAATTTAGAAGAATGAAAATTTCGAACAACTGGTTAAAAGAATACCTTCAGACCGATTTGAGGTCCGAAAAAATCGGCGAATATCTTACCGATATAGGATTGGAAGTGGAGGGCATCGAACCCTTTGAAAACATTAAAGGCGGCTTAGAAGGCATTGTGGTAGGGAAAGTTCTTACCTGCGAAAAGCACCCCAACGCGGATAAATTAAAAATCACCACGGTGGATATCGGGGAGGGGCGAATCCTAAATATTGTGTGCGGAGCACCCAATGTGGCGGCCGGGCAGACAGTTCCCGTGGCGACGGTCGGAACAAAAATTTATACGAAAGAAGGGGATTTTTTCGAGATAAAGGAAGCCAAAATCCGTGGGGAAAAATCTCAGGGGATGATTTGTGCGGAGGACGAGCTCGGTTTAAGCGACGATCACGGTGGGATTATGGTTTTGGACGAAACCCGTTACACGGTAGGTGCTCCTTTTGCACAATATTTCGATATTGTGAAGGATGAAGTTTATGAAATCGGACTCACGCCTAACCGAACCGATGCAATGTCGCATTATGGGGTTGCAAGAGATTTGCACGCTTTTCTTTCTTCCAACCAATTGAAATCCGAATTTGAAAAAATGGCGTCTCAGCCGGTTTCGTCTCAGGGAACGCATGAATTCCGTTTGGAAGTGGAAGACTCGGAACTCTGTCCCCGATACATCGGAGCCGTCATTGACAACGTAAGGGTGGGAGAGTCCCCCGAATGGCTGAAAAACAGACTAAAAGCCATTGGATTGAGTCCTATTAACAATGTGGTAGACATTACCAACTATATTCTTCATGGTTTTGGCCAGCCGCTTCATGCGTTCGATGCGGATAAAATCGCAGGACAGACCGTAAGGGTAGGCGTAAGTCAGGAAGGAGAGACTTTCACTACTTTGGATGGCGTTAAGAGAACGCTGAAAGGAACGGAAATCATGATTAAAGACGGCAACAACCGTCCGCTTTGTTTGGCTGGCGTTTTCGGTGGAGAAGATTTTGGAGTTGGGGCACAGACCCGTAAGGTTTTTTTAGAGAGTGCTTATTTCAATCCGGTTGCCATTAGGAAAGGAGCGAAGCTCCATGGGCTGAATACGGATGCTTCTTTCCGTTTTGAACGCGGGGTGGATCCTAATACGACCAAAACGGCTTTGACCCATGCGATTAAGCTGCTGGAAGAGCTTGCGGGCGGAACCTTGGTGGGAGCGTTTTTGGAGCATTATCCTAAAAAAATAGAAGACCATTATATTATCCTTCGTTTTTCTAAGATTGAGCAGATTTTGGGGCTTAAGATTCATAAGGAAAAAGTGAGGGAAATTCTTAAGTCTTTGGAGATAGATGTGTTGAATGATATTCCGAACGGATTTGAAATTTCCGTACCGGCATACCGTGCGGATGTAACGCGTGAAATTGACGTTATCGAGGAAATCCTTCGTATTTACGGATACAACAAAATTGATGCACCGCAAAAGATCGCTTTCACACCGGTTAAACTCAGCTTTAACGATCAGGACGAGCTGGAGAATTCATGGGCGAGACTGCTTCAAGGCAATGGATTTTACGAAGTTATGAATAACTCTCTGACTTCGGTAAAGGACGAAACCGATGCTGTAAAGCTTCTTAATCCGTTAAGTGGGGATTTGGCTTTTATGAGAAAATCCCTTTTGGAAGGTCTTTTGGATAATGCGGTTTATAATATTAACCGTAGGAATTCCGACATCAAATTTTTCGAATACGGAAAAATTTACCATAAACGCGATCAGTACGAAGAGCGAAAGCAAATGGCGATTTTGGTTTCCGGACGGGATCAGGCTGAAAACTGGCTCCAGCCAAAATCGGCTACCGATTTTTATCATTTGAAGGGGTATGTGAGTCTTTTGTTTGAACGATTGGATTTGAACGTGACAGAATCCGCTTTGGAGGACGAGCGTTTTTCGGATGCTTTGGAATGGACTTTTGATGGAAAACCCCTTGCCCGTATAGGGAAAGTGAGTGAATCTCTATTGAAAACCAAGGGAATAGAGCAGGAGTGCTACTATGCTGAAATCGAATTGGAAACGGTACAAAAACTTCGTCGTAAAGACAACTTCAAATTTGCCGATATTCCGAAGTTCAACAAAATCCGAAGAGATTTGGCATTGTTGGTGGATAAAAACATAACTTATGCCGAATTGTATGATGCCGCAAGGAAGCAGCCTTCGCCTTATTTGAGGCAGATTAATTTGTTCGATGTTTATGAAGGAAAAAATCTTCCTGAAGGGAAAAAATCTTATGCGTTGAGTTTTGAATTGCTCAATGAAGAAAAAACATTGGAAGAAAAAGAAATCAGTGAAGTGATGAATGCTTTAATCCGAACGTTTGAAAAATCGTTTGGAGCGGAATTACGAGGTTAAAGCCATTGCTTTTTGTTAAAAAAACTCCCGATAAGATTCGGGAGTTTTTTTATTGAATGATTTTATGGTTTTGTCGTAAAATGCGTTTGAATTTCTTCGCAGCGAACGGGGGCTAAAGTTTGTCCTTCAAATTTTACGGTTTTGGGATCGGCGTAACGCAGGTTGGCGTCGTATTTTCCGGTGCCTTCCCGCAAGCGGTCGTTTTGTTTCAGAAACCATATTTCTTTCAGTATTTCCTGGCCATCGGATTGATAACTGCAGTCAACCTTTATTGTGTCACCATGGCTGGTTCCGACAATGTCGCCCGAAAGATTTTGTGTTCCGGCATACCGAATTTTACCGGTTATGGTTCCCAAATTGTCGTCCATCTGAAGGTAGAGAGAATCTTTGGTTCCGGTATAAGCGTAGCAGTCGGTCGTGGCAGCCAATGTACTGTCGGCTACGCTGATTTGGTCTTTGAAAACACCTGTGGAATCAGGTGTTTCGCTAACCGTTATTTCATTTTTTTTATTGCAGGCCGTCAACAAAAGAGCCGTACCAATACCCATGAATAGATGTTTTTTCATTTTGGTTTATTGTTTTCAGGATTTTTATAAAGTTTAAAAATACGAAAAACGAATAAAATAAGCAAAATACTAAAAAGTCCTATAATTTATATTATGTTAAATTGTAATAGTTTTTTACTTTTGTTGGTTTAAAAATCAATTATCTTGAGGCTGAGACGTTCTCCTTTCTTTAAATTAAAGCATGCTATATAATAATTTCAAATGAAAAAATGTTTAGATAGCATCATTCATCTTGTATCCAAAAAAAAGAACTCCAAAAGTTTGGAGTTCTTTTGAGCTGTAATAGCGATTATTTTCGATCACACTTAGGCTTCGTCTTCTTCTTCATCGTATTTGGCAAGCTCGTCATCGCACCATTTGAAAGCCGCTTCAACCACTTTAGTAGCTTCATCTGCGATGGTTTCCTCGTCGTCGCCTTCCAAATCGTCCAGCCATTCCACTTCTTCTTCCTCTACATTAAGAATGAACCGAGGGTACTCCGTATGTACGACGAACAAATCTTCTGGCATTTCGGAATTGTCTGCCAATAAAAACTTAGGTAATTT
Organism: Bergeyella anatis; assembly: GCF_036016955.1. Taxonomy (NCBI): domain Bacteria; kingdom Pseudomonadati; phylum Bacteroidota; class Flavobacteriia; order Flavobacteriales; family Weeksellaceae; genus Bergeyella; species Bergeyella anatis. The sequence goes on from NZ_JAYWXI010000003.1 coordinate 86,014, forward strand.
CATTGTTTTAAGGTTTTAATCGTACCAAAGATAAAAAAAATATCAATACGGTTGGGGAAATTTCCAAAAATCGGACGAAATAGGCTTTGGATTTAGTGAAAAAAGCCGGACGACTTAAAAATGGGTAAAAAACAAAAAGAGCTCTTCTGAAAAGAAGAACTCTTTTGTGTAGGCCCATGAGGAATCGAACCTCAACCTAAAGAACCGGAATCTTTAATTCTATCCATTAAACTATGGGCCCAATCGGGATTGCCGAAGAGTTAAAACGTAATTTTAACCCCTCCTAAAACCTGAGCGCCTAAAACCTTATAACCTTTATAGGTTTGGTATTTGGCAGCCATCAGATTATTCCCGAGTGCAAAAATACTGAAATTTTTGTGAATTTTATACTCTGCCGAAAGATTTATATCCACATACCCTCCTACTTTAGCGTTGAACTGCTCGGTTGAAGCAAATGTTCGGTTGCCTAATCCGTCTTGCAATTCGTTGATGGAAAATGAATTAGTTGTACGATCTGTAACAAAAAAGACTTTTGCTCCCAAACCTAATTTTTTTTCTAAAAGGGTGTATTTTCCACCAAAAGAAAGGTTCAAAAGCGGAACATTATAGATGTTTTCATAGTTTTTCAAGTCGTATTTGGTAAAAGCCAGTTCGGCATCCAATGCCAAATTCTGAAGCGGAAAATACTGGAGGCTTCCCTTAATCGTACTGATGTTGCCGTCATCGTATACCGCCGAAAATGTATTGGCGTAATTATAAGCCGAGCGGTTAAGCGTAAAAACATCGTCAAACAAAGGATTGGCACGGAAGAACATAATGTTTCGCATTTTGCCATAGCCTGCTTTGACATCGTATTTAAAATCTCTGGAAATATCCCCTTTCAATCCAAAATAAAAATGGTATTTCGTTTCCGTAGGCCTCAGAAGCTGATCGGAAACCAGGAAGGGATTGCTTTCAAGAAGAGAAGCGTACGAGTGATCGGTCAAGCCACCGTCCACTCCGGCATAAAACTTAAATTCGTCCGAGGCTGCGAACAAGGCTTCGGCCTGAGGAAACCAATAAAATTTGTTTGTGGTTTCGGCCTGGGTTAAATCCCGATGATTAATCCGATAATTCATCAAGGCAAACCCCGAGCCCAATCTCAAATAAGAATCTCCTTTATAAAAAGTTATTTTCGGAGCGGCTTCCATGCTAAACAGATTGCTCGTATTACGGTTGAGCAGGGAAAAAGTCGTATTTCTTGCATTCATTCCTAATCCCAAATCGGCATTCAGGGTGATTTCATCCCAAGGCCATTGGATGGCGTGTTTGGAAAGGTTAACCGAGGCTGAAAATTGATTTTCTCTGGCGTCGTAATGATCCGCCAGGAAATGAGAATTAACCCGAATATCGTTCAGAATATCGTTGGAATAAAAATCATAATAACCGTTAACCCGGATTTGGTTGGTTTTCTGTTTCAAATCCACGTCGGACGACGGAGCCAAAGCGTAAATGCCGTAATAATTGTAATCGTTTCTTTCGTACTGGGCCGTAACATTGAATTTACCTTTTTCGCCATAATGGTTTACAAAAGCATCTAAAGTGGCGTTGGCGGTTCTGGACGACCAAGGGTAGTCTTTTTTAAGCCCTTCGGTGGAGTAATAGTGAAAGTCTGTCCCTACTTCCATTTTGTTGTCCAATAAGGTGGACAGATGCCCATCTGCCAAAAAACGCCCGTAATTCCCGTAGCCTGCCCGAACGTAGTTATTTTGATGGGTGGTTTCTATCTTTGGGGAAATATCTTCTCCTTGCAGAGTCGAGGTCTTAAAATCGGATACGGCAGGAACGTTCGTGATAATGTATTTGACGGGATTTTGCGTTTTTTCTTCCGGCGGATAGTTCTTAATGCTCGCAACGGAGGTTTTCTTTTTTTCGATCGCTTTTACCTCGGGAACGCGTTGGCGTTCGAGGACGAGTCTTTCCTCTTGAATTTGCCCCCAAAGCGTTTGGGAAATCCCTAATAAAAAAAGAGGCAAGAGTTGGATGTTTCTGTTCATGATGATAGAGCGGTTCGATTGGCTTAGAGTTTTTTTAGGAACTTCTGGAGCCGTTTGTTTTTACTTGATTTGTTTTTTTACTTCTTTGGCTTCGGCGATCACATCGGGGAAGTCCTGATAATTGGCAAGAATTTGATCCACCGTATAGCTGGCCTGATACTTATCTTTTAGTCCCAAATAATTTTTGGCCATTACCACCAATGCTTTTGCGCCCCAGTAATCTTCAGAGGCATAATTATTCGCCAAGCGGAAAATGGTTTCGTTGGACGATTTAAAAGCTTTGGCTCGGTTTTGATAATAGGCTTTGGCGTATAGAGCTTCTGCGGTTACCGTAGGATTGGAAGCCTTTTCCAAAGCAAGGTATGCCGATTGGGCTTCCTGATCTTTCCCTCGTTTCATCAGGCTTCGGGCCTTGATGACTTTGGCATTTTCAATCACGCTAGCCGGGTTTTTGGCATAAGCCATAACCAAATCAGCATACTTTTCGGCCTGAGGGAGGTTCTGTTCCTCGGCAAATAATTTCATCAACTCGATATGGGAAAAATTTCTTAATGTGGCATTGGAAGAAGCCGCCAGAGCTTCCAAATATTTTTGGGCTTCTTTCAGTGTCCCTTGAGCCAAATGAATTTGAGCCAAACGCGTTTGGGCTTCCTGTTGATAATCGTTTTGAACGGCAGCCACTTCCTGAAGAACCAGTAGGGCTTTCGTTGTATTTTTCATTTGGTAGAGGCTCTCTCCTAGTTCGTATTGAGCTTGGTAGAGGGTTTCCCCTGTGGGGTTTTGGGTTAAATATTTTTCGTAAAGCGGTATGGCGTTCTTATACTCCTTTTTGGCGTAGAACTGTCTGGCAGAGGCCAAATGAATTTCGTCAATATCCGAAGCATTCACCCGAATTCCGATGTTTTGGGCAAAGGTTTGGTACCCCGATACGTCTCCGTTTTTGATGAAAATCGGTTTGGCGGTTTGGGCGATGCGGGAAGCATACGCGGTATTTTTGTATTGATTGCCTAATGAGCGCAGTTCGGCCAGGGCCTTGCTTTCCTGGTTTTGGTCGATGTAGTTTTGTGCTCTGTAAATTTGCGCATTGGCAACCAAGTCTTTATCCGTACTGCTTTTAACCACTTTTGTGAAGTAGTCGTTGGCAGAGGTGTAATCCTCGTTGGAGGCATAAGCCACGCCGATTTCGTAAAGGGCGTCGTCGGCATAATCCGATGTCGGATGCTGTGTCACCAAGCGTTTTAATGTTTCAATTTTAGCCAAAGAATCGCCTTTAAATCCTAAAGCCAATCCCTTTTGAAAGAGGGTGTAATCGTTGGCTCCTTCGGTCTTGTCGTAAATCGCTATGGCTTCGTTTAGTTGGTTGCTAGCATAGTAGGTGTCGGCTAAACGCAGTTCGGCGTCTTTTTTAAATTCCGGATCGGGATCGGCAAGGTAAGCCTTAAAATAAGTTTGGGCTTCCCCAAATTTCCCCGATTTGAAATAAGCGTACCCTAAATCATAGTTCAATTGTTTTTTCTCCTCGAAGGTTTCGTTTTTGAGCTTTTCAAAACGGACGATGGCCGAAGGGTAATTTCCTTTTTGATAGTACGTCTGCGCCAACCAGTAGAGAGCCCTAGGATAAAACGATTGATTGATGCGGGTTTCCAAACTGCGTAGAAAATAGCGTTCGGCTTCATCGTAATTTCCTTTATTGAACTCCTCTGTTCCTAAAAGGAAAGAAACTTCCTGGTCGACTTGATCGATTTCCGGGGTGGAATCAGGCAGCTTATCTATGGCGGCCAAGGTCTCTTTGTAATTCCCCGAATAAAGATAAGATTTGACGAGCAGGGATTTCATCTCGTTATTTTTTTCGCTCTGAGGGTAGCGCTGGAGATATTCCTGGATGGTTGCCGGAGCCGACTCAAAAGGATTGCCGATATCGTAGCTTAGTTTGGCGTATTGTTCGTGGGCTAATTTCTGAACTCCCGTATCGTAAGTCATTTGGTAGGCAGAACGAAAAGCCGACAGGGCTTCTTGCTTTTTACCCGTCAGAAGATAGGCGTTGCCCAGCTGATAATATGCATTTTGGGACATGGCCGAGCGGCTGTTGGTTAGACGGTTATAATAAGTGACCGCCTCGTCGTATTTTTGCAATTGGGAAGCGACAAATCCCATTTCGTACAAATCGCTTTCGGAAGGTTCTTGTTGCGATTGCAAATAGACCTTAAGATGAGGATAAGCCGACGCATAATCCTCTTTCATAAAATAGCTCTCGCCTATGATTTTGTGAACTTCGGCTCGATAAGTTTCGGGAAGATTTTCATTTAGTAATGCACTTCCCTCTTCTATCGCTTTGTCGTAGTTTTTTTCGTTGTAATAGAGTTGGACGTAGTAAGGCTGAACCAGTTTGGTGTAACGAATGTCGCTTTTTATTGTGTCAAAAAAACCGAAAGCCTTGTCGTTTTGACCATCGGCGTAATAAAGATGCCCCAGCATATAGGAAAGGTCTGCACGAGTTTGTTCGTCGGCTTGTTTGTAGGCTTCTTCCAGGGCTTCTGTGGCTCCTTTAGTGTCTCCCGTCATGAATTTGGCGTACCCCAGTTTAAGGATGTATTCGGTGTTTTCTTCCCGGGACAGCTGGTATTGGTTAATGCTCTGAAGCGTTTGAAGAGCCAGGGCAAAATCTTTCTTAACCAAATAGTAATCCGCAAGCGGAAGGCTGGCTTGGGAAAAATAGGCCGATTGGGGGTAAGCTTTCATAAAGGCTTCGAGCCCTTCTTCAGCTTTGTTGCGTTGAAGAATTACGCCTATTACGTTGTCAAAAAATCGGGCGGCTTCTTTTCGAGATTCGGATAACGACCGATCGTAGAAATAATGTTGAGAATAGCCGTATTGCGCTGCGGCAAATACCCTTGTCTGATAGAGATTCTCCGCTAAATCATAGAGATAGTGGTTTTGTTTTTGGTAGTAGGCCGTCTGTTGGGCTTCGGTGTTACCGAAAAAGAGAACCGCCGCAGAGGCTATCCATATTTTTTTTGAATTCATACCTTGATTAAATGTTTTTAAGCTTAGGCCGTATGGTGGGCAGGCTTTTTCTGCGAGGAAACAAGGCGGATTTCCGCCTATGGTTCTGCGTTCTAAAACCATCCACAAATAATCAACGAAAATAGAGAAAACTTATTGTCTGTACAAGTTTTTCGGTGATTGTGGATTTGTGGAAAAATATCGGTTTCGTTTTTTCTTTTGGTTTTTCTTAATCTCTATTTTTCAGAAAAATCCACCCTTGTTTTTGTTCGTTTTTCAGGGTTCCGGGGTCATACCATTTTACCACATACCAATATGAAGCGGTGGGCAGAGGTCGACCTTGGATTTTTCCGTTCCATTCCAATCGCTTGGCGGAGGAAGAATCGAAGACAACTCTTCCGAAGCGGTCGAAAATCCAAATTTCCACTTGTTGCATTTTGTCTAAATTTTTGATGCTCCAAAGTTCATTAATGCCGTCGCCGTCAGGCGTGAAGGCATTGGGGATGCGAAGGGTGTAGAGTGAGCTTGGCGCTCCCAAACAATAAGTCCCGTCGGGCAAAACCGAGCGGACACTTACCGTATATTCGTCGGCTGTCGGCTGGAACAAAATATTGGAAGAACCGAAAGGACCTCCGTTGAAGGAATATTCAATGGGGTAATTGCCTTTGGCCAAGACTTCCAATTTATCGTTGTCCTGAAGAAGTTGAAGCACGACCGGTTGGTGTTCATCCGAAATTTCAAAATTATGGGTATAAGAACAGCCCATCGCATTGGTCATTGTTACCGAATAATACCCCGGAGCGTCAAATGTCGCCGTGCGTCCCGTTTGGCCGTTGCTCCATTGGAATGAACGGTTTTCTCCTCCGGCGTCTACGGTTACAATAGCGCCATGACAAATAAAGTAGGTGGTTTTTAAAGTTGAAGAGCGTGAAGGAGAAGTAATGTTAAGGTTAATCTTAGCATAAGAGGGGCAATAGCCCGCGGCTTCCACTTTAACATAAATGACTTCCGTAGCAGAAGTATTGGTGTAATTTTTGGGATTGTCAATCAGATGCGTTCTGGCTATATCACGATAATAGGTGAAAATTGCCGAAGAAGATCGGGTAAATAAAGCTTCTGCCGAGGTCAGATCCACCACCGTGATTCCGTCGAAACGTTCACCTTGCTCATCGCAGCGATTCAAGGGGACTTCATCGGTATCCAATGAAAAAGGTTCTTTGGAGATAAAGGAAACTTCCTGCAAAGCCGAAAGGCATCCCGTTTGATTATCCCGAAGGTAAAAACGAATTTTATAGGGTAAGGTCTCTAAAGAGAAATCGTCTGCCATTGGACTTCCGTCTTCTTTTAAAAAAGCGTATGCCGATGGGCGGTCGGTTACTAAGGCTTTAAAATCGGCAAGGGTGAAGCGTTTTTCTTCGCATACCGGAATGGATGCCACTAATGCCGAAGGTTCAGGGTTAAAGGTTAAACGATAACCGATCCGATCTGGGCATGCGCCATTGTAGCGGATTTCCATATAAGGGGAAAACCCTTGGTTTAGAGCATCGTATGTGGAGGCTTGTTGTTCGGATAACGCCGTTCCGTCGGGAGCAAAATAATGGACGGTGTAGGCTATCGAGGGATCAATCTGATTAAAGAACGAGCGGACGTCCTGAATTAAATTAAACGTTTTGTCTTTGCAAGCGGCCAACTCGGGCACCCTTCCGTTCGGACGAGGTTTGGCAAAAACATGGACTTCAAAAGAAGGAAACGCCTGAGCCACACAACCCGTGGACGGATCCTGCACGCGGATGAACAACCGAGTAGCGCCTACGGGAAAGACCTCTGAAGCCGAAACCGCTCTTGTATTGGATTGAGCATCGGCTTGGGAGCGGTGAAATGAAATTTTCATCCCTCCCGAAGGATTGATTTCGGGGGTTAAAACCGAAAGATCGAATACGGCTTCACTTTCGCATTTTGCGGGAAGTACCGTTGTAGGAGCATGAGCCTCGACCGAGGGCTGAAACCGAAAGTTTAACTTGTAAGAAGGTTGGCAGGAATAGCCCGGAAGAGAAAGTTTTACCCAAACCGAAGGGGAAAGCATGGGATTGACGGTATCGACGACTTCGGAAGCATCTGCTTCTAAGGCTAAGCTTATTTCATACTCCGAAAGTTCGGGGTAAGCGGCTTTGAAATGGTCCACCGTATAGGCTGAAGTGCCTTGGCAAAGCCGTTCGGATTCGTAGACCGTTCCTTCGGGCGGCCAAGCCTGATACCCCACCGTAAAGTGGCGAAGGTTGGAACGGCAGAAAGGAAGTCTACCGGGGTTGGTTTCCACTTGGACTTGAAGGTTTTTTACCTCTCCCGAAGAGAGGGAATAATTGGTATAATCGGAAATGGGCGTTCCATTCTCGAAAAAATTAACGGTATAATCGGTTCCCGAGTGGTAGCCGATGGCCTCCATTAGGTTTAGTGTTTTTTCGCGGGAGGGGTTTTGGTCGCAAAAAGGAAATACGGCTCCGTCAGCAAACGAGAATGCAGGGATAGAGGTTCCTACGGTTACTTCTACCCTCTCTGATTCTTCGTATAAAGAAGGGGTTCCTGTTTTTTCGACCCGAACGAAATACGCCCCCGAATTGTTTGCCAAAAAAGTGCGTCCCGTACCTAAAGGCTCCGAAGAGGCCCCCACACGGAACCATTTATAGGTCAAATCGGGATGGTTTTCAAAATTGTCGACCGAAAGAACGGCCGGATCTTCGCAATTTCCGTATTGAAGATGAACCAGCGGCTGGGCTACTCTTTTGAATTTAACGATGCCTTGCTTGGTGAGACTGCCGTCGGTGTCTTCCGCAAAAGTTATTTTAACCGAAACGGTTTCCTCATTTTCCGAAGGGGAAAAATCATAAAAACGGTTGATTGAATTTTGGGTGGTTCCGTTTCTTTTCCACTCGTAAGATGGGGTTCGGGTAAGTGCCGTAGAGAATTCAAAGGCGCCGTCGATGCCGCTGACCCACTCTCCGTTGTTGTACCTTTCGGAATAGACAATATGACGGGTGCCGTCGTCGTTCTGAAGCCCTAAGATGGCATTATAGTTCTTTGAAGTTTTATTTTCGACCAAGATCAGCACTTTGCCGTTTTCAAAAATCAGCACGTGGCTGTTCATTCTTCCGTTGGGAGTGACTATATTTTGGAACGAAAACATCATCCCCCGCACATTGTTATGCTGGATCGGTTTGTACTTGTATCGGGTAAGTGAGGCTTGGGAATTGATGAGGGTAAAACCTGCAAAAATTTGAGCCAAAGGGATTTTCCGATCTGTGGGTGCCGAGGCATAAACTTCATTGTATTTAGGGGAAGGCAGCTTTTCGACGGTTGGGTTTTGTGCAAAAGTACGGTCGATGAAAAGGTTTCGGTTCGAAAGCGACTCAAGTGTAGTGGACTCTTGGGAAAAAACCACCCGGCCGTTGGAGCCTACTACGGCTTGGGTGTATTCTTTTCCAAAAAAAGTGAAGGTAAACCCCAAATCAATCGGCAGGCTAAATTGACTCTCCGGATTCCCCGTTGAGAAACGGACATTCTGCTCGCCTACCGTCGTTTGAATGACGGATCTGTACGAAGCGGCCGAAACCGAATCTACCGAAGCGGCTCCATTTTGGGCGTAATCGCTTGTCTGAAGGTTCAAATGCTGGCCTGAGAAGTAATAATTTTCATCTTTGACCAAAGCCCCGTCGGTATATTTTATAACTTGGTTGCTTTGGCTTGAAAGCCAATTGAATAATCCCAAAAACAGAAAGCACAGTTTGTTTATTCTCATGTTACAAAGTTGCAAAATCCACGGAAATAATACGCTGAAAATAACTTTTTATTTTAGAATCAGGAAAATTTATGTTTTAAAAGAGTATTTTGAAAATAGCTTAGAGGATAGAAACGTTTAGAGCCTTTCGTCGTATCATAGCATTAGGCCGTGCATTCGTCTAAGTTTCAGAGCCGTAACCTTTCGGTCTTTTATGCCGATTCTTTTTATTGGGGAACTTATTGAGTGGCCAACATTTTTACTTACTTTTGCGGTTTCAAAAATGCGATATGAGTCAACTTTTCAGAAGAAAGTCCCATGACGAAAACGACCAAAGTACCCATTTAAAGAGGGTTCTTGGGGTTTGGGATATTATTTTTTTCGGGCTTGCGGCTATTATTGGAGCGGGAAGTTTCAGTAGTTTGGGGGAAGCCATTTTCAGGGGTGGTCCGGGGGTGCTTTCGCTGTATGTGATTTGCGGTGTAGCTTGTGGATTTACGGCCTTGTCGTATGCCGAGTTTGCCAGCCGTATTCCTAAAGCCGGTAGTGCTTACACGTACGCCTACGCCAGCTTTGGTGAGCTTGTGGCTTGGATTATCGGTTGGGCGCTTATCATGGAATACAGTTTCGGGAATATCTATGTGGCTTTTTCTTGGAGCGATTATTTTACCAGTTTTGTGGAGCGGTTGGGGTTTCATATTCCAGACTACCTTTCGACCAGCTATCCCGAGGCCAAAAAGGCTTTTGAATCCGGTTCGGTGAACAAAGAACTCCTTAATGCTTGGCAAACGGCGCCGTATGTTTTCGGGTGGAAGTTTATTGTGGATGTTCCTGCATTGGTTATTAATGGGATGATTACCTTTTTGGTATATATCGGGGTGCAGGAAAGTAAAAATTTCAACAATGCCCTTGTTATTTTGAAATTGGCGGTGATCTTCATTATTATTGCCGTGGGGGTGGCTTATATCAATACCGATTATTGGACTCCCACCAATGCTCAAGGGGTTAAAAGCATGATGCCGAACGGATTTTCGGGAGTTATGGCGGCGGTTTCGGGGGTATTTTTTGCTTACATTGGGTTTGATGCCCTAAGTGTACTTTCGGAGGAAACCAAAAACCCGCAGAAAAATCTTCCCCGTGGAATGATGGCTTCTTTGGTGTTGAGTACGGTGATTTACATGGCGCTGACTTTGGTTCTTACGGGGATTGTGGATTATCGGAAATTCGACGGTGTAGGCGACCCTTTGGCTTTTATTTTTTCGCCTGAAAATGCCAATCTCCCTTGGATGGAACTTATTGTTTCTATAACGGCAATTATTGCTATTACGACGGTTTTATTGGTGTTTCAGATGGGACAACCTCGAATTTGGTATTCCATGAGTCGGGACGGATTGCTCCCGCGTAAATTTTCCCAAGTTCATCCTAAATACCGTACTCCGGGATTTGCTACGATCATTACGGGCTTGGCTGTGGGGCTTCCCATTTTGTTCACGGATAAATCGTTCATCCTTGATTTTACCAGTATCGGTACCATCTTTGCTTTCGTTCTCGTTAACGGAGGGATTCTTCTGATGCCGCAAAAAGAAAAAATAAAAGGACGGTTTCATTTGCCCTTTATTAATGCGAAGTATTCGTTTCCCGTTCTTTTCTTAGGCGGTGTGGCTGGTTTTTATTATTGGCAGCCCGACTTTTTTCATCATCTTCTGCAGTGGGACGATCCCAATGAAGGCGAATTCCGTTTGTCGGTTTGTCTTTTCCTTTTGATTAACTTGGTGTTGGTGGTTTTGGCTTATGTTAAACGTCTGAATCTTATCCCGCTTTTAGGATTGAGTACTTGCCTTTATCTTTTGACCGGAATGACGCATGACAATTGGTTTTGGTTTGGTTTGTGGTTTGTCATCGGTTTGGGGATTTATTTTCTTTATGGAATTAAACACAGTCATCTGAGACGGACAAAATAAGCCGTAAATGTTTTTAATTCATCCAAAAGGGTTTCACTTCTTCGGGGAAATCCTTTTTGTTTTTTTGGATTAACACCTCTTTTCAGAAAGAGAGGCTTTGAGGAGAAAAATCGGGACGAAAATCTTATTTTTGCACAATGGAAAATTTAGAACAAAACGAAAATCAATCCAAATTGAAGAAATGGTTTAAAAGAGTCGGTTGGGCGGGACTGGCCTTTTTTACGATTAAAGGCTTGGTTTGGTTGGTGATTTTTTATTTCGGAGCCGATGCACTTCAAGGGTGCTTTCAGAAGTGATTTCAGGGTTGTTTGCAAATTGAAGAAAACCCTCATTCCGAGAGGTAAATCGGTCTGAGGGTTTTTAGTAAGCCACTCTCCTTTTGCCGTAAACGAAGGAGAAAAAAGATAGAAGGTTAGTTCGATTTAATACGTTTTCCGGTAAGTTTAAGGAAGCGGATCACCAAAAGAATGGCCGAGACCGTGAGGCCGAGTCCCAGAGCAATCCACATACCGTAGGCCCCCAAACCGGCCGTAACCGTAAGGTAGTATCCTAAAGGAATGGTAATAATCCAATATGCGATGAAGGTAATGTAGGAAGGGATTTTTACGTCCTGAATCCCGCGGAGAGTTCCTAAAGCCGTAACCTGAATTCCATCCGAGAGTTGGAAAAGTGCGGCGATAATTAGGAGTTTTGAGGCTAACTCGATAACGTCGGCATCTTCTTTTTGCGTGAAGAAAGTAGGCAGAATTTCTCTTCCGGCAATAAAAATTATCCCGCAGATAGACATATAAATGAACGTGATCTTGAGGTTATTCAGACCTATGGCGCGCACTTCCGAGAAGTTTCGTTTACCGAACTGGCGGCCCACCATGACCGTGGATGCCACACTGAAGCCAATGCAAAGATTAAAGGTGAACGAAGCCATGCTCAGGGCAATTTGATGCGAAGCGATGTCCCGTGCCGAAACCAGACCGCAAATGAAAGCCGCACCGGCAAAAGCCGTTACTTCAAAAAACATCTGAAAAGCTGTGGGAAGGCCTATTTTCAGCATTTTTACAAACATATTTTTCTTCCAAAGGCGGAGTTTCAGCGAAAAATCCTTGATGTAGCGGGAAGTGGTTTGGTGGCGTCTCATGACGAAATAAAGAAATACGAGCATGAAAAGCCGGGCAATAAGCGTTGCCAGGGCCGCTCCTTTAACTCCCATAGGGCTGATGCCAAATAAGCCCTGAATGAAAACATAGTTTAGTGCAATGTTCAGTACATTGGCAATAACGGTGGCTTTGGTCACCCCGATGGTGAAACCGAGTCCCTCCGAAACCTCACGTAAGGTTTGAAACATCATGAAAGGAAGAATGCTGGCTACCAATACCCAAAGGTAGGCCTTGGTATCGGGAATGATTTCCTTCGGTTGGTTCAGGTGTTCCAACAGTGGAATGGCTCCCAATAGAAGCAGCATTAACAAAACACCAACGACAAGGTTAAGGACAAAACCATGTCTGAAAACATCATTAATGCGGGAATGTTTTTGCCGGGAATGAGCCTGGGAAACCAACGGCGGGATGGCAAAGGAGATACCGATTCCGAAAATAAATACCGAAAAAAACAACGAGTTAGCCAAAGATACAGCAGCTAAGGCATTGGCACCCAAAAGATTACCGACAATAATATTGTCGAATAACTGAACCGAAACCTGTCCCAATTGGGTCAGCATGACGGGGAAAGCGAGTTTAAGACTTTCGCGGGTATAGGTTTTATTGAGAAACATAAGCGTTTTGAAAAAAATCGTGCAAAGGTACGGTATATTTTGGATATTCCTCCTTTTTTGAAAAAGAGCAATTAGGAATAAAGTCGAAAGTTGTGGTTGCAAGCAAAATAAGAGGCCTCTTATTCCGGCAAAGGCTTTTTTACCTTGGCGTTGTATTTCTGTTCGGTTTGTGTTTTAATTTTGTTGATGAAAACGGTATCGGCGGTTAATATTTTACCGGCTCCGACGTGCCGCCCGTAGGTGTAGATCTCTTTTCTCCTTTTGGGAATATTCAGAATGAAAATACGATCCTTTTCGATATGGTTCCAATCTCTTCCCGCTTCGTTTCCGTTTTTATTGCCTTTATAAATAAGCTCGTGCCGTTTAATTTCGGCGATGGAATTGTTTTCAAAAGTAATTAACTCTGTACAAGTGCTTAATTCGCTGTGGGTTTCAAGTTCTAAAAATTTTAGTTTTCCGTCGACAAAATAAGCCGTTTGAGGGCTAAATGCATCGTATTGATCAGTAAATTTTTCGGCTTTGCTTTTCCTGATTTCACTATGGAATTCCTTTCTCATTTTTTCAAACGCGTTATCCTGCCGTTTTTCGCAGAACTGTAGCGATAAAACAAGGCTGGCAACAAGAGTGAAATTTACAATTTTAAAGCCCATTTTTTGGAAGGAATCATTATTGAATCAATCCTATTGGTTTATCCGATGTTTTCTCCGCCAATCATCCGTAGACCTCGTTTTTTATTGGTTACCAGCGGGATGAATACGATTTTTTTCCTATCATGGCATCCACCGAAAATTTCCCCGGACCCAAAGCCCAAAGCATAAGGTACAGTGCCATGTAAAGCAAAGCGACTTCCTTTTCGGCAAAAGGAGCATCGCCGTGAGCGGCAAACGCTGCAACGGCCATGGTGAACATCAGGAAAAAGGAAGCCCATCGCGTAAATAATCCCAACATCAAAAAAACGGAGCAGAAAAATTCTGCAAAAACAGCCAAAATCAGAGAGAAAGAAGCCCCCATGCCTAAAAAATCAAAAAACTGAACGTCTCCGCCGTCCATGAGTTTTTGCAATTTGGGAAGCCCGTGGCTCATCATGGCTAGACCTACGAAGATACGGGTGAGAAGAAGTACGGTATTTCCGATGACCGGATGGGTTTTCGTTGATGTAAAATAATTCATCCGAGTAAGTTTTTCGTAAAATTATTAAAAATCCATTAAAAAAAACTCCCTGAAGGGAGTTTTTTTAGCGGTAGCCGAAGCTTTTTAGATCTCTTTCGTTTTTACGCCAGTCTTTTTTGACTTTGACGAAAAGGTTTAGGTGTATTTTCTTTGCGAAGAATTTTTCCAAATCTTCTCTTGCTTGTGTTCCTACCCTTTTGATGGCTTCGCCTTTATGCCCTATAAGAATCCCTTTTTGGGTTTCTCTTTCTACGTAAATGATGGAGTCGATAAAAATAATCCCTTCTTTTTCCTTGAAAAGTTCGGTAACCACTTCAACGGAGTAAGGAACTTCTTTTTCGTAGTTCAGAAGTATTTTCTCGCGGATGGCTTCATTGACGAAAAAACGTTCGGATTTATCCGTAAACTGGTCTTTGTCGTAATACGGAGGATTCTCGGGCAGAAGCGATTTTAATTTGGGGAGGATTAATTCCGTATTAATGCCATGGAGTGCCGATATGGGAAGGATTTCGGCTTTTGGAATCCGTTGGTGCCACTCTTCGATGACGGTTTCCATATTCTGCTGGTTCGATGCATCGATTTTGTTGATGAGAATCAAAACGGGAACCGGAATTTTGTTTAGTTTCTCGATAAGAAATTCGGAGGGCTCGCTGGTGTCTGTCAAATCCACGATGAGCAGGAATACATCGGCATCCTGTAGGGAGTCTTTCACGAAATCCATCATCTTTTCTTGCAGGCCGTATTTGGGTTCCAAAACGCCAGGGGTGTCAGAGAAGACGATTTGGTGTTCCTCGTCGTTGTATATTCCGAAAATACGGTGTCGGGTGGTTTGTGCTTTTTGGGTTACGATTGCCAGCTTCTCCCCCATCAACCGGTTGAGCAGTGTGGATTTTCCGGCATTGGGCTTACCCACGATATTAACAAATCCTGCTTTGTGCATGCTAATTGTTTTATATAGTTTTATTGTTGTCTTTTCCACAAAGGTAGGAAATAAATTGCACATCATCGTTTGGTAAGTAAAGTAGAGCCCATTGCCCCAAAAAGCAAATTGCCCTTAATTTGTTGCCAAGTAAGCCTTAAAACGTTTTACTTTTGGTTTAATTGGCTTATTTTTGCTCCCTGACGTGGGGAATTCGCTTTTAACGAATCCCGTGGCTTTAGTTTTTTTAATACCGGCTTGTTCATGGATGTCAATCAACTTTATACTAATCAAAGGACGGGCGATCATTCGCCTACCAAAGTGTCTCGTACGGATTTCCAAAGGGATTTCGATCGGATTATTTTTTCTTCGGCGTTTCGGCGTTTACAGAACAAAACTCAGGTTTTTCCCTTGCCCGGGAGCGTGTTCGTGCATAACCGTCTGACGCACTCTTTGGAAGTGTCTTCCGTGGGAAGGAGCTTGGGAAGCTTGGCGGGGGAAATGATTATTCGGCATTACCAATCGCATTTGACGGAAGAATCCAAACAATTTTATCTCCATAACTTGTCCAATGTCATCGCAGCGGCTTGCCTTTGTCATGATGTGGGGAATCCGGCTTTTGGGCATTCGGGGGAAGATGCCATTGCCAGCTATTTTGATAAAAACGAATCCGGATTAAAAGATAAATTTACTCCGAAAGAATGGGCGGATCTTGTAAATTTTGAAGGAAACGCTAATGCCATTCGGGTGCTGACTCATCAGCAGAACGGAAAAGATGAAGGCGGCACGCAACTGACGTATACGACTTTGGCCAGCATTGCGAAATACCCTTGCGAGGCGATTGCGAAGCAGAAAGGCATTATTCACCGCAAAAAATTCGGTTTTTTTCAAAACGAAAAACAGACTTTTACCGCCATAGCTTCCAAACTGAATATGATAAAGGAGCAAGACGAGCCGACGATTTATAAGCGGCATCCTTTTGTTTGGCTTGTGGAAGCGGCGGATGACATTTGCTACAATATTATTGATATGGAAGACGCCCACCGTTTGGGGATTGTTTCCACGGACGACTGTGAAGATCTTTTCATGGCGCTTATTGCGTCCGAAAGTCCCAATACGCAAAGGGTAAAAGACAAGTTGGCGGTTCTTTCCAATCGTAACGAAAGGATTTCTTATTTGAGGGCGAAAGTCATCAATGCCCTAATCAACAAAACATTGGCGATTTACGAAGAAGAGCTTTCCTCCATTATGGAAGGAAGGCAGACGCAGGCGTTGTTGGATCGGTATAAAAAGACCAATGTGGCCTTGCAAAAAATCGTTGATTTTTCGGTAGAAAAAATTTACGCTCATCGTTCGGTGGTCGAAATAGAAAACGCAGGCTATAATGTCATGTACGAATTATTGGATCATTTCATTCCTCCCGTGCTAAAATCAGCTCCCAAATCCTACGAAAAAAAGGCTCTTCAGTTGATGCCGCCCCAATTCCGTTACGATGAGGGGTCCGACTACCAAAAAGTGCTCGGGGTACTGGATTTTGTTTCCGGTATGACGGATAATTTCGCCACCGATCTTTACCGCAAAATCAAAGGAATCGATATCGGGATGACGGTTTGATTTTTTAACATTTTTCCGTATCTTTAGGCAGTTAAATTTTTAAAATAATAGATTTATGGGATTTGTAGGCGTTTTTGCTTTTTTGGCCGTTTTGTTATTGCTGGCCTCTTTTTTTATCGTAAAACAACAAACAGCAGCGATTATCGAGCGGTTTGGTAAGTTTCAATCGGTGCGCCATGCGGGCTTTCATTTGAAAATTCCGGTGATTGATCAGATTGCGAGGCGGATTAACCTGAGAATTCAGCAGTTGGATGTGATTATCGATACGAAAACTTTAGATAATGTTTTTGTGAAGATGAAAGTGTCTGTTCAGTATCAAGTGATTCGGGAGCAGGCGGCGGACGCTTTTTATAAATTGGAATACCCTGAAGGGCAGATTACTTCGTTTGTTTTCGACGTGGTTCGTGCCGAGGTACCTAAGATGCGTTTGGATGATGTTTTCGTTCGTAAAGATGATATTGCCGTGGCGGTGAAAGGCGAATTGCAGGAAGCGATGAACAGCTACGGTTACGATATCATTAAGGCTTTGGTAACCGATATTGATCCTGATGAACAAGTGAAACATGCCATGAACCGGATCAATGCTGCGGAGAGGGAAAAAACCGCTGCGGAGTATGAATCGGAGGCGCAAAGAATCCGTATCGTAGCTGTGGCAAAAGCCGAGGCCGAATCCAAAAAGCTTCAGGGGCAAGGGATTGCCGACCAACGTAGGGAAATCGCGAAAGGCTTGAAAGAGTCCGTGGAGATGTTGAATAACGTGAACATTAATGCCGCCGAGGCTTCGGCTCTTATCGTGGTAACACAACATTACGACACGCTTAATTCGGTAGGATCCAACAGTCGCAGCAACTTGGTTTTGCTTCCCAACTCTCCTACTGCGGCCAGCAATATGCTTAACGACCTTGTGGTGTCCATGGCGGCCACGCAGAAGTTGGAACAAGAAAACGAAAAATAAAACGAACTTTAATTTAATACGTTTAAAATCAATAAACAAGCCGTCTCTTTTTGAGACGGCTTGTTTTGCTATTAGTCTTTTGATCCCAAAGAATCCATCCGATGGGCTTTTCCTCGACTGTTTGGCGTATAGGTTCTGTTGCCGTGGAGAAAAAAGACGTTGTGTTTGGCTTTGGCGATAATTCTAGCTTCTTCTCTTTCGGAAAGGTCCTGCGCCGAATTGGAGGTGCGGTCTTCACAATCCTTGCGGTATTTTTGGATATCCACTGCCCCCATATTGTCCATTAGGGTCATTACGCGGCGGGCTTCTTCCAAATTGTCGGTATAGACCGTTAGGCTGTTATTGTCGATGCCTGCCTGCTGATAAGCGCTCCGCCATTGGGTTTGCCCGAAAAGGTAATCCCAAAAATTTTTAGTTTGTTCGTCTTCTTCCATTTCTTCGGTGCGTTCGCCTTCGATGGAGGTTTTGGATACATGGATGTTTTCGGACGAGATCCCGTTTTTGGTTAAATGTTCGATGAGTTTATCGGTATCGGTATCAACAGAAAATAAAGAAACTACGGTATAAGCCATAATAATAAATTTTAAGGTTAAAAATTGATTTTTCTTCCTTAAAACCATGCAATTAATGGGCTAAATAGGGCTAAAGTGAAGATTTTAAAACATTTCGAGTAAATACCGAAAGTTAAATTTTTAGAGTATAACGCAATCAGGATTCTAAAACCTCTCGGTACACCGCCATTAAATTACGGGCGATAGCTTCGTCGTTAAACTTTTTTACAAAGGCTAATCCCTTTTCCCGACGGCGGATTCTTTCGCTTTCGTTTTCCCAAAGGTACGCGATTTTGGCTCTCAGGTCCTCCACCGAATTAGGATGGACGTAAAGTGCAGCTTCGCCTCCGGCTTCGGGAAGGCAGCTCGTGTTGCTCGTAATTACGGGAGTTCCAGAAAATAATGCTTCAATCACCGGAATACCAAAGCCCTCAAAAATGCTGGGGTACACAAACACGTCGGCTAAGCGGTATAGTCCTGCCAATTCTTCCATGGTGACGCCTTGAAGAAAAAGAACGTCCACGGCGCCTTTCCGAATTTCTTTCTGAACCTTTTCAAAATATTTTTTTTGAGGTTTCCCAACCACTACCAGTGGAATGCCAGTCCCTTTTAGCGATTTGACAATATTAAGCAGGTTTTTTCTCGGTTCGATGGTTCCTACATTTAGAATGAAACGTTTAGGAAGAGGGTATTTTTCTCTAAGTCTGCTTAAAAATTCTTCGTTCAAAACCTCTTTAAAGGCCTGATGGCATCCTTGATACACCACGCGAATTTTGGATTCCGGAATTTGAAGGTAATGCATAATGTCCCGCTTGGTCTGTTCCGAGATGGCAATCACCAAATCGGCTTGCTGTGCCGCATTTCGGAATTTCCAAAAATGAATTTTCCGATCGAACCAACGGTAGTATTGCGGATATCGCATGAAAATCAAATCGTGGATGGTAACGATTTTTTTTATGGAACTACGGGACCAGCGAAGAGGTAGTTCTCCGGAAAGCCCGTGAAAAATAGTTGCTCCTAAATTTTGGGCATCAATGCCCATTTGCCTTTGCCGTGCCAAAAATCCGTTGGATGTTTCTTTAAAATCAACGTTCGGTAGTGCTAAAATAGCTTTTCCACGTTCGGAGGCTTTTTCACTTAAAAGAAGATAAGTGTTCTCGGGATAAAATGAGGCAAGAACCCGCACTAAATCCCGAGAATAGTTTCCTAACCCCGAAGCATTATGAAAGAAACGTTTGGCGTCAAAAGCAATCTTCATTGGCAATTGGATTTGAAGTCGTCGGGGATTAATCCTCTACCGGTTTGATGATGGGCTGAGACAATTGCTTCTTGTTCCAATGCTCTTTTCGATTGGAATAAAGAAAAAATTTGGCCAGTTTGTACTTGTCTTCCACGTGCCCTTCGTATTCCGTTTTCATTTCTCGATAATCTGTGTCGGGATTTTCATTGAGCGCCCAATGAATTCCTTCAGTAAAAGCAGGAGGCCCAGTTGTTTTGTGAACATCGTGAGGAAAACGGTGTTCTTGAATATTCCGGAGGCAAACTTGAAGCGTTTTTTTCAAAAAAGGATGGCCAGCCTCAAAAAACAAAGCCCATTGAACGTAAAAATGATCGTTGTTTTCAATGGAAATAACGGCCTGGTCTTCTGGTTTTAAAAAATCCCTAAAGCGGCTTACCACCTTACAGTCGATATCCAAATAGATTCCCCCTTTTTTATAGAGAATGGCATACCTGAAAAAATCGGCCTTTGCGGCTCCTATGGTAAGGCTTCGGTAAGCCCGTTCGTATTCGGCGGGCATTTCTTCCCTAAAGAATTGAAGGATTTTTTCATCGTCATAAAAATGCCACTGGTAGTCCGGATTTCGGCGGAGCATCCTCTTGATATGCCATCGGGTCAACCAAGGAAGTTCTTTGTTCTTAAACGTTTGGAAAATCTGCTTGGGGATTGCCATAAAACTCTAAAAATTAATACAAAATCTTAAACCGCCACGTTGTTTTCGCGAAGTGCGTCGTTTAGTGAGGTTTTTTTATCGGTGGATTCTTTTCGCTGACCGATGATTAATGCACAAGGCACCTGATATTCTCCCGCTGGAAACCTTTTGGTGTAGCTTCCGGGAATAACCACCGAACGAGCTGGTACGCGTCCTTTAAGTTCTACCGGAGTATCGCCCGTTACATCAATAATTTTGGTGGATGCAGTAAGCACGACATTGGCTCCGAGTACGGCTTCTTTCTCTACATGAACGCCTTCCACCACAATACAACGAGAGCCCACAAATACATCGTCTTCAATAATTACGGGAGCCGCTTGCAATGGTTCCAAAACGCCGCCGATGCCTACGCCTCCACTCAAATGGACATTTTTACCGATTTGAGCACAACTTCCTACCGTTGCCCAAGTATCCACCATGGTTCCCGAATCCACATAGGCCCCGATATTAACGTAAGAAGGCATCATGATAACCCCTGAGGCGACAAAAGCACCTTCTCTGGCAATGGCATGAGGAACCACTCTAACGCCTTTTTCAGCATAGTTTTTCTTCAAAGGAATTTTGTCGTGAAATTCAAAAGGACCTACTTCGATGGTTTCCATTTTTTGAATGGGAAAATACATCACCACGGCCTTTTTTACCCATTCGTTTACCTGCCATCCGTTAGCGGTAGGTTCGGCCACACGAAGCGTTCCTGCGTCCAGCTTAGCGATTACTTCTCTTACGGCTGCTTTATTTTCTTCAAGATTTAAAAGGTCTCTATTATCCCAAATAGCTTCGATCGTCTGTTGCAAACTCATTATGATATTGTTTTTTTTTAGGTTTCCTGCAAAAATACGCATTGATAACGGTATGGAGAAACAAAAAAACAATGATTTGCAAAATAGAAAATAACAATGGATTTTTTAATATTAAAAAGCCCTGCCTCTTAAAAGTTAAGAAGCAGGGCTCTATTGAAGTATTTGAACTTTTTTGATCTTAAAGTTCCAACGCTTTTCTTTCGTCGCCGTCCATAAGGAATTTTACCGGATTGTCGATGGCTTCTTTAATTGCAACCAAGAATCCTACCGATTCACGACCGTCAATGATTCGGTGGTCATAAGAAAGAGCCAAGTACATCATCGGACGAATTTCAACTTTCCCGTCAATAGCGACCGGACGCTGAATGATGTTGTGCATGCCCAAAATAGCCGATTGAGGAGGATTGATAATTGGGGTGGAAAGCATTGAACCGAAAACCCCGCCGTTGGTGATGGTAAACGTTCCTCCGGTCATTTCATCAACGCTGATATTGCCTTCCCTAACTTTGTCGGCTAAAGCCTTGATATTGGCTTCTACTCCACGAAGCGTCATGTTTTCTGCATTTCTCAATACAGGAACCATTAGTCCCTTCGGTCCAGATACCGCAATGGAAATATCGCAGAAATCGTAATTTACTTTAAAATCGCCATCAATGGAAGCGTTAACGTCAGGGTAAAGTTGCAATGCCCGTGTTACCGCCTTGGTGAAGAAAGACATAAAACCTAATCCTACGCCGTGCTTGGCCGCAAATTCTTCTTTATATTGTTTTCTGATTCTGAAAATTTCAGACATATCCACCTCGTTAAAAGTGGTTAGCATAGCAGTTTCATTTTTTACGGAAACGAGTCTTGCCGCCAATTTTCTTCTCAGCATGGAAAGTTTCGTGCTAGTCATTGCCCTTGAACCACTAGTGGATGAAACCGAACCGAACGAAGGCGTGGCCTTTACGGCATCCTCTTTGGTGATACGGCCGTCTCTTCCGGTACCCTGAACCTGAGCAGCTTCAATGCCTTTTTCATCCAAAACTTTCTTTGCTGCAGGCGAAGGTGTTCCCGTAGCATAAGTTGAAGCGGCTGCTTTAGGTTCTTCTTTCTTTTCTTCTTTTTTGGGTTCTTCAGCTTTTGGCTCTTCTTTTTTCTCTTCAGAAGAAGCTCCTGCTTCCGGTTTAGCGGCCGCCATGTCGATAAGACAAACCACTTGCCCTACCTGAACCACTTCGCCTTCTTCTGCCTTTAGCGTGATGATACCACTTTGCTCCGCAGGAAGTTCCAAAGTCGCTTTATCGGAATCGACTTCCGCAATTGGCTGATCTTTTTCAACATAATCGCCGTCTTGCACCAACCACGTTGCTATTTCAACCTCGGTGATGGACTCTCCCGGCGAAGGAACTTTCATTTCTAGAACTGACATATTTTTCTTATTTATTATTTCGTTGATGAATGATTTCTTTTTTAATTATAACTCGAATACGCGGTTGATGACATCGGTTTGGTTGCGTTCGAACATTTTGTGGCTTCCAGGGGCGGGTGCACCACTCGGAACCGGAGCAATTACCTGGATGCCCGTATCTCTGAAATTTCTCAGGATGTAAGTCCAAGCCCCCATGTTTTCAGGTTCTTCCTGAGCCCATACCAAGGATTCCCGATCGGAATATTTGGTTAGCACAGCGTCAATGGCTTCTTTTTGCAGAGGGTAAAGCTGTTCCAAACGAACAATTGCCAAGTCGTCCCGTCCTAATTCTTCTTGTTTAGCCAACAATTCGTAGTAGAGTTTGCCCGAACATAGCACCAAGCGTTTCACTTTAGCCGCTTGCGCATTGGCATCGTCAATCACAGGTTGGAATTGCCCTTCTGCCAACTCTCTGAAGTTTGAAATTACTTTCGGATGGCGAAGCAAGGATTTTGGCGACATGATGACCAAAGGCTTCCTGAAGTTGAATTTCAACTGTCTTCTAAGAATATGGAACATATTGGCAGGAGTCGTACAATTGGCCACGATCATATTTTCGTTGGCACAGAGCGCTAGGAATCGCTCCAATCTCGCCGAAGAGTGCTCCGCACCTTGTCCCTCGAATCCGTGAGGTAAAAGCATGACCAGCCCGTTTTGGATTTTCCATTTTTCTTCTGCTGCCACTAAATACTGATCGATAATGATTTGCGCCCCGTTGACAAAATCCCCAAACTGAGCTTCCCAAATCGTGAGTGTATTGGGCGATGCCATGGCGTAACCATAATCGAAGCCCAGTACCCCATACTCCGAAAGGTGAGAGTTGAAAATATCGAACCGTTGTGAGGTTAACTCCTTAAGAGGAGCATACTCTTCCTCATTATCCTCGGTTTTGACCACCGCATGGCGATGAGAGAAGGTTCCACGTTCGACATCTTCCCCGGAAATTCTAACATCATGCCCTTCGGATAGTAGTGTGGCATAAGCCAACCACTCTCCTATCGCCCAGTCGATTGTATCGCTTTCAATCATTTTTAATCTTTGATCGAATAAGCGTTTTATTTTATTGATGAATTTTTTATCCGAAGGTAAAGTGGACATTTTAACGGCTAAAGTCTTTAAGTCCTCCAGCGGAAAGGAGGTGTCATACTGTCCTTGTAGCGCTCCTTTTTTGCATAGAGGAAAATCCTTCCAATCGTCCTTCATGAAAATATCCAACGTATTTTTCTGAATTTCTTTGGAGGCATCAAAATTTTCATCCAATAGCGCTTTAAATTCGGCTTCCATGGATTTTAGCACCTCATTGGAAACGACTTTCTCCTTAATGAGCTTGTCTTTATAAATTTCTCTCGGATTTGGATGTTTTGCGATGGTTTTATACAAATTGGGCTGGGTGAATCGAGGTTCATCCCCTTCGTTATGACCATATTTGCGGTAGCCCAACAAATCGATATAGACATCTTTGTTAAATTTAGCACGGTATTCTGCCGCAAAACGGATGGCATGAACCACCGCCTCCACGTCATCCGCATTAACGTGCATTACCGGAGAATTGGTTACTTTAGCAATATCCGTGCAATAGGTTGACGAACGGGCATCCAAATAATTCGTGGTAAACGAAACCTGATTGTTCACTACAATATGAACGCTTCCTCCTGTTTTATACCCGTCCAAAGTCATCATCTGAGCCACCTCGTACACAATGCCTTGACCGGCAATGGCACCGTCTCCGTGAATCACAATCGGAAGTACTTTAGAGTAATCTCCCTGATACTGGTGGTCTACTTTGGAACGACAAATTCCCATGACCAAAGCCGCTACCGTTTCCAAATGCGAAGGGTTTGGCGTCAGGTTGATGGAAACCTCTTCACCAGATGCGGTTACTATTTTCTTTGAAGAGCCTAAGTGGTATTTTACGTCCCCGGAGAAAACATCTTCCTCAAACTCTTTGCCTTCAAATTCGGAGAAAATTTGTTTGTAAGATTTTCCAAAAATATTGGATAAAACGTTCAGTCGCCCACGGTGAGCCATCCCCAGGACGACTTCGTCCACACCGAGTTGGGAAGACCGTGTGATGAGTTGATCCAAAGCCGGAATTAAAGATTCGCCTCCCTCAAGGGAAAAACGCTTCTGACCCACAAATTTGGTATGCAGATAATTCTCGAAAGCTACCGCCTGATTAAGTTTTTGAAGAATTTCCGTCTTCTCCGCTGCCGACAAAGAAGGGTGATTTTCGTTTACCTGCAACCATTGGCGGATAAACTCCTTCTCCTCGACGTTTTCCATATGCATATATTCCACCCCGATGGAATCACAGTAGATATTTTCCAAATGGGTAATAATGGCTTGTAACGTTGCGGCTTCGGGCATCCCCGTTTCCACCGCACAATTGAACTTGGTGTTTAGATCGCTTTGACTCAAACCAAAATTTTCGATGTCCAGTGTGGGTTGGTAATGCCTCCGTTCTCTAACCGGATTGGTTCGGGTGAAAAGGTGCCCGCGATGGCGGTAGGCCTCAATAAGATTCAAAACCTTGAATTCCTTTTTGATATCCTCAGGAATTTGACCTTGAGCCGCTGCCTGGCCAACTTGAGCCGCAATGCCGGAAGAACCGGAAGTTGCCATTTCGACCGAGTCGTCATAATTTTCGAGTGCAAAGTCAAAGCCTTGAAAAAAGGCCTTCCACGAAGGCTCCAAAGAATCGGGATACTTTAAATACTGCTGGTATAAATCCTCAATAAATTGGGAATGCGCAGCATTTAGAAAGGAAAATCTGTCCATTATTTACAGTTTCTGTTCAATACTATATTGTTAATTCACAAATTTAAGAAAAATATGCCACTCGGAAAATTATTTTTAAACGAAAAATTTTATCCCGAATTAAACCTTAATCTTTAGCGGAAAACCGGCAAAGCCAACTTTAAATTAACCTCTCCGTTTTCTTTGGGAGGCTCGATGAAAACTTGTTGCAATTCCCCATACCTCATCGTATCTTTTTTAGCTTTCTGAAGCAGCTGCTGAATGGCTTGCCCCCTATTTTTGTAGGCCCCTTTGTAATACAGAACGTACCGGGTTCCCGCGTGGAGTGTGCGGAAGCTGAAATTATTGTCCGAAACCGAAGAACGTTTGGATAAAGGAACTCCGTAATAGTACGAAACTTCCTTATCTTTGGTATTGTTGGCATCCGTTAAAAGCACCGGTAGCCCAAACTCGTCCTCTTGCTTGGCTAAATCCACGGTGACGAAATTACAAACCTTATTATGATTCATAACGATGTTTTTTATCAGAGCATCTCCCTTGTTAGAGGTGCTTACATTAATGCCGAGAAGAAGCTCTCCTGGAGATTTTTCCACCATCAGACTATCGTATTTGATGGAGGCCAACATCTCATCCTTATTTACCTTATTGCCTAATAAAGCGGAAAGATTGGCCATACTCTTATCCAGAAGCCCTACAAAGTCGCTTTCGGACCAAAGGTTAGCCGTACGTTTCAACCACGGTTGTTTAGGCGTGTGCACCAGCCAGGTCATTTTGGTTTTTTGAGGCGATACGGCCTTGAATTTAACGTCAATCCGATACGGCATGGAATCGTCCCCTTCGAAAAGCTGGTATCTTAAGGTTTTGTAAGGGTTTTCGTAACGGATGTACATTTCGCCTTTTTCTCCGCTGCCTTTGCGACTGAATCCCATTGACGCTCCTTGGCCGATGTAGGGCGTATAATACACCAGTGAAGTTCCTTTATCCGAAATGAAATATTGGTTCCAACGGGTAAACTGCCGAAAGTCGTTAAATTGAGGGTAAACCTTATCCAAAGGATAGGCGATTTCTTTTTCGATGGTGAAGGTTTTGCTCTCGTCGACAAAGTACATCGAAGCAGCATAAACAGCAAGCAATAAGCCACCTGAAACAATAAAAAACTTGATCCAACGCATTGGGCAAAAATATAAAGAAAAAGAAGAGTGCGCAAAACTAAGCCCACCCTTCTTTTTGTTTTTTCGATGCGGTCTAAAACGCGCCTACTCGATATGGGTTCCGTTAGGAAGAACCGCATTTTTCTTGACCACGATAATGCCGTCCTTTATGGAATGGGTATCGTAGTCGCCATCGGGAAGATGATGCCCGCCGATGATGCGGACGTTGTCTCCAATGCGGCAGTTCTTGTCGATAATGGCCTTATCAATGTAAGAATATTTGCCTATCCCGATGTTCGGTAGTCCTTTTTGACGGTTTTCTTCTAAGGCCTCCGTGTCCTCGTAAAAATCGCTTCCCATGATATAGGTGTTGTTGATGGAGGCTCCTTTGTCGATTCGGGTACGGTTACCGATAATGGAACGCTCAATCTTATCTGCCAAGATGATGCAGCCGTCCGCAATGATGGCTTTGCTTACATAAGAGCCGTTAATTTTGGAAGGCGGAAGCATTCTTGCCCGCGTAAACACCGGCGCAGAAGAAAACAAATTAAATTTCGGAAGTTCGGAGGTCAAATCCAAATTCGCCTCGAAAAAAGACTCTATGGTTCCAATATCCGTCCAATACCCGTCGTATTGGTAACTCAAAGCATTGTAGCCTTTGGCAATCGCATTAGGGATGAGTTCTTTTCCGAAATCGTCTCCCGGGTCTTCTTCAAAAATACGCTTCAGTACCTTTTTATCGAAAACATAAATTCCCATGGAGGCTAAATATTCTTTTCCTTCGTTTTTGCTTTTTTCCGAAGTTTCGGACTTCCAATCCGGAAGAAGTTCTGCAGAAGGTTTTTCGATGAAAGACGCAATCCTTCCCTGATCATCGGATTTTAAAATCCCGAATCCCGTGGCGTCTTTTGCATTAACCGGAATGGTGGCAATGGTAATGTCGCCCTTGTTTTTTACATGAAAGTCAATCATTTCACGAAAATCCATTTGGTAAAGCTGATCGCCCGAAAGAATAAGCACATAATCGTAATCGTACTTGTCCATATGTTTCATGCTCTGCCGTACCGCATCTGCCGTGCCTTGATACCACTGGTCGTTTTCCACATTTTGTTCGGCCGCCAAAATATCCACAAACCCTTTGCTGAAAATATCAAAGTGATAAGAGTTCTTGATATGGGAATTAAGTGAAGCCGAATTAAATTGCGTCAACACCAAAATCTTATTGTAACCGGAATTCAGGCAGTTGGAAATCGGAATATCCACAAGCCTATACTTTCCGGCAATGGGAACAGCCGGCTTTGATCGAGAGTAAGTCAGCGGGGAGAGTCGAGTGCCTCGACCACCTCCCAAAACAATGGAAATAACGTTTGGTTTCATATACTAATTTACGCGTTAGACATCGGATTATTTTCTGTATAAATTTACGTAATTTTCGGCAGATTTTTCCCATGAAAAATCAAAATTCATATTGGATTCAATGAGTTTTGTCATTAAATCCGGATAACCGTAAATCTGCAAAGCCCGATGGATGGCATTAACGGCATCGTCCGCGCTTGCATAGGCAAAAGACAATCCCGCACCGCCCGTGGTAATATCCTCCACCGTATCCTTTAAACCTCCCGTATGGCGTACGATAGGAATGGTGCCGTAGCGCATGGCGTATATTTGGTTAAGGCCACAAGGCTCAACCCTAGAAGGCATCAAAAGAAAATCGCAAGAAGCATAAATCTTATGCGAAAGAGCTTCTTTATACCCCAAATCCAAAGCAAAATTTGGGAAATGATGGTTTAAATCCTTTAAGTAATCCTCCACGCGGGGATCTCCGGAGCCCAAAACCATAAGATTATGACCGTTATGGGTCTGTTGAAGGCTTTTCCATACAATCTCTGGAAGCAAATCGGCTCCCTTCTCCCCTGCAAACCGTCCGATAAATCCAAATAAGGGAAGGTCAGGGTTTAAGCCGTACTCGCTGCAAAGTTGTTCCTTGTTTTTTCGTTTGCCTTCCCTGGCGTTTTCTTTGGTGTACTGAAACGGAATCATCGGATCCGTGGCAGGATTCCAAACTGCGGTGTCAATCCCGTTGATAATTCCGTGGGCTTTTTCGTATTCCTGACTTACTAAGGATTCCAGCCCCTGAAACTGGTGGAACAACTCGTCCATATAGCCTCCCGAAACCGTATTGAACGCATGACAGCATTTAATCATGGCCGCCAAAGGATTGATAAAACCGTCCCAATCCAAAAGTCCGAGATAGCGGGCGTCGTCCACCCACGGAAAGTAACGCAACATTTCCCAGTCCATTCTCCCCTGGTATTCGCCGTTATGAATGGTTCCGATGGTTTTTATTCCTTTCAGAAAACTGAATTCCACGCAATGCTCCACCATAAAAGGAATCAAACCGGTATGGTAATCGTGGCAGTGCAAAACTTCCGGACGGATTTCCATGGCGCTGAGCCAATGCAGGGCCCCGTGCTGGAACGAAAGAAACTGTTGTTGCTCGTCCCAATAACCGTAGGGTCTTTCTCTATCCAATAATCCGGGAATTCGAACCATGAAGAGTTCAAACCCCAATACGTTCTGTTTTTCCCGAAGGACCTGAACCTGATACATCCCGTTATTCTGATGAATAAAACCGTCGAATACCATCTCGAAATCGTGTTGTCGGGTGAATGCGCAATCGTACCAAGGCATTACCACTTTTGCTTCGACGTCGGGAATTTTGTTTTGGTATTTAGGCAGAGCTCCTACCACATCCGCCAATCCGCCCACTTTTGCCACGGGATAGCATTCTGCCGAAAAATGATAAACAGTCATATCTTATTGTTTGGGTTTCTATGGTTTTGAAAGTAGCTAATTTGCTTTTTTTAGTCGTTTTTCTTTTTTTTCTATTCGGCAGACCGATCCATCTTTCGTTTTAAAACCACTCCGGCCAACGGAGGGAGTCTCAGCACCAAGGCATTGGGACGGAACATCCATGGATGGTCTTCCTCGTCTAAGATTTTGGCTTTAACGCCGCTTCCTCCATAGAGCGTGTCGTCCGAATTGAGAATGACTTCCCAACGGGTCCCCTCGTCCACGCCGATTTTATAGTCAAACACTCGGGGCGTGAGGTTTAGCACCACCATTATAACCTCCTCCTGCGTCTTATTTTTTCTTAAATAAACATAAACGGAATTATTATCGTCATTTGCCTCTACCCATTCGAATCCTTCGGGTTTAAACTGGCTTTCGTGCAACGAGGTTTCCGTACGATAGAGGGCATTGAGGGCTTTTACATAGCGGCGAAGCCCTTCGTGAACCGGATATTGCAGTAAATGCCAATCCAAAGAAGCCCCGAAACGCCATTCGTTGGTTTGTCCGAATTCGTTCCCCATAAATAAAAGTTTGGCTCCTGGATGCGTGAACATATAAGTGTAAAGCGCCCGAAGATTGGCGAACTTTTGCCATTCGTCGCCCGGCATTTTGTAAATCATGCTCGATTTGCCATGCACCACTTCGTCATGGGAAAGAGGCATCATGTAGTTTTCGTTGTACATGTACATGGATGCAAACGTAATTTTGTGGTGATGGTATTTTCGGTGGATGGGATCTTCTTTGAAGTATTTTAGGGTGTCGTGCATCCAGCCCATCATCCATTTCATGCCGAACCCCACTCCACCGTGATGAACGGGTTTGGTGAGCATCGGAAAATCGGAACTTTCCTCGGCGATGGTCATGGTGTCGGGGTAATACCGGTATACTGCTGTATTGAAATCTTGCAGAAAAGCTTTAGCCTCCAAATTGACATTGCCTCCGAAAACATTGGGCTCCCATTGGCCTTCTTCCCTCGCGTAATCCAGATAGAGCATGGAGGTTACCGCATCCACCCGAAGGCCGTCGGCATGGTAGCGATCCAACCAAAATAAGGCATTGGAGATTAAAAAAGACTTCACCTCGTTTCTGCCGTAATTGAAAAGATGAGAATTCCATTGAGGGTGATAACCTTTCCGCGGATCTTCGTGTTCGTAGAGAAAAGTTCCGTCAAAATAATGAAGCCCGTTGGCGTCCCCCGGAAAATGAGAAGGAACCCAATCCAAAATCACTCCGA
This sequence comes from Bergeyella anatis, assembly GCF_036016955.1. NCBI lineage: Bacteria > Pseudomonadati > Bacteroidota > Flavobacteriia > Flavobacteriales > Weeksellaceae > Bergeyella > Bergeyella anatis. Next base: position 115,999 of record NZ_JAYWXI010000003.1, read on the forward strand.
TGCCGTGAACGTGAAGTTCATTGATGAGAAACATCAAATCCTGAGGCGATCCAAATCTCGAATTCGCTGCATAAAATCCCGTAATCTGATACCCCCAACTCGGATCGTAAGGGTATTCCATAACGGGCATAAATTCCACATGGGTAAACCCCATTTCCAAAACATAAGGAATCAGCCGTTCGGCAATTTCTCTGTAATTGAAAAAACGTTCGGGATCGTCCGTGCCACGCATCCAAGACCCCAAATGAAGCTCATAAACAGAAATCGGAGCCTCCAAGCGATTATTTTTCCAGCGGTTCAGCATCCATTCTTCATCCGTCCATTCGTACCAGTTGGTCGATACCAGTGAAGCCGCTTGAGGATTTTGTTCCCAGCTGAGCCCGTAAGGGTCGCTTTTTTCTAAAAGAATACCGTCGGTCGTCCGAATTGCATATTTATAAAGCGTTCCCCAAGATAACCCCGAAATAAAACCTTCCCAAATTCCGGACTGATCCCAGCGAGGGTAAAGTTTATGCGCTTCGGAATGCCAGCCATTAAAATCACCGATGACCGAAACCTCTTTGGCATGGGGAGCCCAGACCGCAAAGTAAACGCCGTCTTTCCCATCATGATTTAGCGTATGGGAGCCGAATTTTTCATACAATCTGTAATGTTTACCTTCTCTGAATAGATAGAGATCGTCCTCTGTGAACAAAGAATAAGGTTGGACGTCTTGCTTCATTTTTTGCTGTTTTTATTAGTGTCTTGATGGCCTATTGCTCTACGAATATATTGCATTTTTGCGGAATATCGATTGCTTGATGCAATAAATTTTTATTAATATTAGATATGTCATCTTTTGCTCTTGGAAGAATAAGAAATAGAGGGGATTTCTTTTGTTTTAGTGCTGTTTTGAGTTGGAGTTTTAGAATTTCATCGGAGGTTTATATAATTTTTGAAAATTTACGACTGTTCCGAATATTAGAGGATAAAGGAATGATAATTGCGGGACTGACGGTAACCAATCACTATACATATCTTAATTTTAAAACTAAAAAAACGATTATGAACAACGAAGAAGTAAAAAAAGCAGAAAATGCAGTAGAAAGCACCGAAAACGCCATTAAAAATGCAGCAAACGAGGTGAAAGACAAGGTGAGCGAGTATTCTGATCAATTGAAAGATTATCTCCGCGAGCAAAAAGACAAGAACGAAGAAGCGACTAAGGAAGGATGGTTCGAAAGAATGAAAGAAAAAGCAGCAGATGCTTGGGAAGACACTAAAGATGCGGCATCCGAAGCATGGGAGAAAACCAAAGATTGGAGCGAGGATGTGAAAGCCGAAATCAAGAAAGCCACGAACTAATTAACGTTAGAAACGTTAAGAAAAGGAAGTCGGGAAAACCGAACTTCCTTTTTTTATGCTTCAAACAATAAAATCATTACTTTTGCGTAAAACAATTCATTATGTCTTACGGATTATTAAAAGGAAAAAAAGGGATTATTTTCGGGGCACTCAACAGCCAGTCTATCGCTTGGAAGGTTGCCGAAAAATGCCATGAAGAAAGAGCAGAATTTATTTTGTCGAATGCACCGATTGCGATGCGGATGGGAGAACTGAATGCTTTGGCAGAGAAAACGGGATCGGAAGTCATCGGAGCAGATGCCACTTCGTTGGAAGATTTGGAAAAACTCTTTGATGCTGCAATTGCAAAATTCGGAAAAATAGATTTCATCCTTCACTCCATCGGTATGTCGGTTAATGTAAGAAAAGGAAAGCATTATACGGAGATGAATTACGATTGGTTGGAGAAAGGTTGGGATGTGTCGGCGGTTTCTTTTCATAAGGTGATGCGGGTGGCTTGGGAAAAAGATTGCATGAACGAATGGGGATCCATCCTGGCTTTGTCATACATTGCGGCGCAAAGAACATTCCCGGACTATAACGATATGGCCGATAACAAATCTTACCTTGAAAGTATTGCCCGTACATTCGGTTACTACTGGGGCGAACGGAATAAAGTAAGGGTTAATACAATTTCCCAATCGCCTACTCCTACAACGGCAGGAAGCGGAGTTAAAGGGTTTGGCGGATTTTTAGGGTATGCAGAAGATATGTCGCCTTTGGGGAATGCTTCAGCCGAGGAATGTGCAAACTATTGTGTAGCCATGTTTAGTGATTTAACCAAAAAGGTTACCATGCAAAACCTTTTCCATGACGGTGGGTTTAGCAGTACGGGGGTTTCCCAAAAGGTCGTGGAGAAATACGAAACGGAGGAATAACCGCTTTTGTTTCTTTTGAATAAACTTTATAAAATCTCAGAAATTTCTGAGATTTTTTTATAAAAAAATAGCCATCTTTTAAGATGGCTATTTTTAGAATTAAAGGTCCTTAAGAAGTTCTTCAACGGCTCGTTTCAGCTGATTGTCTTCCCCTTGATCGGCTTTTTCAGGATCCAAATAGACTTCCACATCGGGCTGGAGTTCATAATTCTCCAAATACGTGCTATCGGCTTTTTCGTATCCCACGACAGGAATTCCAAAATACAGGGAAGGGTCCTGAAGGGTAACCCAATTGACCGAAGTCATGGTTCCGGGGACGGGAGCGCCCACCAGTCTGCCTAATCCCAAATGCTGGTAGACCCAAGGGGTCCCGTGAGCGTTGGAATAATCTGCCTCGTTGATGACCATGATGGACGGTTTGGTCCAGCGGCGGCTGGGCATTACACCGTATTTTTTTCCTTGAACTTTTTGGGTGAGGTATTTTTTTGCACTGAAAAATACTTCAATGTCTTCATGGAGGCGTCCTCCTCCGTTGTTTCGGATGTCGATGACGATCCCCTCTTTATCGTTGTATTTACCTAAAACGTCGGAGTAGGCTTCTCTGAAGCTGCCGTCCCCCATGGATCGGATATGGACGTATCCTAATCTGCCCTCTGACCATTTTTCCACGTCGGCAGCTCTTTGTTGGATCCAGCGTTGGTATAGTGCTTCGTTCCACTGCGAGAGGGTCATTCCTTTGATTTCTTCATCCCAGCGTTGTCCTGATTGAGGGTCGTAAATCGAAATTAAAAGTTTTTTTCCCGCTTTTCCTTCTAAATAAGGATAAAAATCGTTTTTGGACGAAAGTTTTTCCCCGTCTATTTTCTCGATGATATGTCCTTTTTTGGCTTTTGAACGGTAATGGTTGAACGGGCTTCGCGCCGGAATTTCTTCGATTAAAAGGCCTTCTTCGACCGGAGTGAAGAAAACCCCAAGTTGAGCGGTAGAGGCCGAACTTTCGGAAGGCGAGCGATAGCCCGATCCGGTATGAGAAACGTTGAGTTCGCCGAGTAATTCGCTGAGCATTTCCGAAAAATCGTAGTTGTTATTGATGTGGGGAAGGTATTTACGGTATTGTTCGGTTAGTTTTTCCCAATCAACACCGTGCATGTCTTTAACGTAGAATCTTTCTTTGGTTTCCTTTTTGACCATGTCGAACATGAATTCTCTTTCTTTTGCTTCGTCGAGCTTCATGCTGGCGGAAAAGTTAAGATCTTTGATTTTTTCGGAAGGCAGTTCCATGAGTTTCATTTTGGAACCTCCGAGAAGAAAAATCTTTTTGCCTTCTTTGTCGGATACCAGTGAAGCCGATGCACCGCCCAGTTTCGAGAGTAGTTTGGTCGAACGCTCGCGCAAATCGTGCACCCATAAATCATAGCCTTTTTCAAAAGCGGACAGATAGTATAGTTTTTTGCCGTCTTTGCTGATAATGGCGTCACCCAAATTGGAAGAGTTAGGCGTCAGCCTGACAATTCGGTTTTCGAGGTTGTCCCACTCTATTTTGATTTCGGAAGGTTTCTTTTCTTTTTTGGGATTTGATTTTTGAGCTTCCGTAGTGTTTTTCTCAGTTTTCTCTTCTTCGGTATTTTCTTTTTTTGGAGTTTGGTTTAGCAATTCGTATTCTTCTTTGCTCATCAGGTATTTGTCGTAAGCTTCTCTGTTGAGAAAGACGATCATTTGGTCGCTCATCGATCCCCAAGAGGCGTGATTGCGCATACCGTAGCGTTCGGATTTCCAAGTGATGGCGTTTCCGTCCAAAGCCCAACTGGGATTGGTATCAAAGTACCCCGAATCGGTAAGGTTGACAATAGGCTTTCCTCCTTCGGTGCTGATGATCCCAATATCGGAATACGGCTCCCGATTTCTGGCGGTGTACTGCACCACTAACCATTTGCCATCGGGGGACCATTCGTACCCGATATAGCCACTGCGTTCGGTTTGATACTTGGCGTCGGTTATGGTGCGGACTTTTTTGGTTTCCAAGTCATAAATGGAGATGGTGCTGCGGTTCTGAACGAAAGCAATTTCTTTTCCGTCGGGCGAAAATTTAGGATGCATTTTTTCCGAAGCATCTCCGGGAATTAATTTCTCTTCCGAAATAAGGGTGGCATTTGAAAAATTGGGGTCTTCTTTTCGTGGGATGGAAGCTCGGTACAAATCCCAGTAACCGTCCCGATAGCTGGCGTAAACCAAGTTTCTACCGTCGGCGGAAAAGCTGACTCCCTGTTCTGCGGCTGCGGTTTTGGTAATTTGCTTGGTGGTGGTGTAATCGGTGGAGTTTACGAAAACTTCCCCGCGGATAACCATAGCGATTTGTTTTCCGTCCGGAGAAACGGCTGTAGATGTTGCACCGGATTGGAAATTCATGGTTTTATTTCGACCGGCAACGGCGTCGCTGATAATGCGAACGTCAATTTTTTTGGAGGGAAGACCTTGTTCTAAAAGGTAAAGTTCGCCGTCGTAGCCGTAAACGATGGTTCCGTTATTGGCTACGGAAAGAAAACGCACGGGAAATTCCTTGTGAAACGTTAATTGCTCGGCTTTGGAAGGAGATTGTGTCGAAGCCTTAAAAACATTGAAGCTGCCGGCCCGTTCACTTAAAAAATAAAGGGTTTTTCCATCGGTGCTCAATACGGGGTTGCGGTCCTCACCTTTCCAATCGATGATTTTTTCGTGTTTCTTTTTTTTGAAATCGTATTTCCAAATATCTCGTGTAACGGAAGACGTATGGTGTTTTCTCCATTGATTTTCGTTTCCTTTGATGTTTTCGTAGTACATTTCTTTGCCGTCCGAAGTCAGAGCGATTGCTTTAGTCGGCGCATTGAATATTCTTTGAGGAATCCCGCCTTCCACCGGAATCTGATAAAGCTGCGGCAAAGCGCTCGGAAAGGCTATGTTCTGAGGTGCATTTTGAAGGTTGGCGGCATAAACGATGTGCTTCCCGTCTTTTGAAAAAGCCAAAGGTGTGGAAGATTGAGAATGGAAGGTGATTTGTTTGGCTTCTCCTCCTTGGGAAGGCATGAGAAACAGGCGTTGGAAGCCGTTCTCTCTATCGCTGCTGAAAGCAATATAGCGGCCGTCCGGAGACCATACCGGATCGGAGTCGTAGGCCGGGTGTGTGGTGAGTCTCGTTGCTGTTCCCCCCTGCGTTGGGACGGTATAAATATCTCCCATGTAGGTAAAAGCCACTTGTTTTCCGTCCGGAGAGATGGAGGGGTTTCTAAGCCAAAGTGGCGGATTGGCCGAACATAACGACCATGAAATTAAAAAAAAACTTACATACAACTTTTTCATACAATAAAATTATTTTCTTAATCCGTGATTTATAGCCAAAAGAGGATGCTAACCAATGAGCGTATAATTATTCTTAAATGCACATTGGCAGGATTGGCTTCTTTCTTGGGAAGCTAACTTACAAAAAATATTGGAAAGTCGTTCGGCTCCGAGTCGACGGAAAGTTGGATTAAGGCGTGAGCGGGTTGGAATTCAAAGACAGCGAAGAATTTGCAGTCGGTTCTCCGGTTGTTTTTTTAAGATTTTGTTTGATGGTTTTCAGAATGTCGTTCATAACGCCTTCTGTTCCTGTTTTGATGAAGTTTTCCGTGCTCCCCAGTATCTTTTTGTTTTTGCGGTAGGTGTCGTGGCTGGTTTCTGAAAGCAGTTGCCCTTGAGCGTCGTAAACTTTCATGCTAACCACCACCTGATTGGAGAAAACGTATTTGCCGATACCGACCTTAAAGTATTTGATTTTGGGAACGATAGCGAACTTGGCTTCATTGTTTTTACAAATTTCCCTCATCAGGTCGGAGTCGATGTGATCGTAAGAGAAAGGTGTTTCCACGCGGAGCATTTTGAGGTGGTTGTACCGGCTGATTTTATTGCTCACCTCTCCGAAGAACGTTTGGTACGAGAGCTGTTTTACCTCTTCCACATCGGGCAAAATTTCCGGATTAAAACAAACGATTTTTTGAGGATTTTCGATATTCAGGGCATTTCCTGTCGCAATGCGACGGGTTGTTGAATAGGCAGAGGCGCAACCGTAAACCACGGCTGCTCCGGCACTCAATAATACAATCGGTAGTAGATATTTCCTCATCGCACTTTTTCGCAGCAAAAATAAAACCAAATTACGGTATTTTCATGCTAAATTTAGATAAAAAACGGCTAAATTTTCATTTCTTTTACTCGGTTTTGGTTTTCGGGAGGATTAGGGCACAAATTAAGGCGGGCAAATTTTGCTTATTTTTTTTAATAAGACTAAATTTGTGCGAATCTAAATAAAAGTAAATTTATGTCAACTTATGTGGTAGTCGGTCTTCAGTATGGTGATGAAGGCAAGGGGAAAATTACGGATGTTTTATCGGCTAAATCGGACTATGTGGTTCGGTTTCAGGGAGGCGATAATGCTGGTCATACGGTTTATGTCGGAGATGAAAAATTTGTATTGCATCTTCTTCCTTCCGGAGTATTGCAATGCAAAGGAAAATGTGTGATAGCCAACGGAGTGGTGGTAAATCCCAAGTCTTTCATCAAAGAAATCAGTCAAATTGAGGCGAAAGGCATGAAAACCGATCATATTTTCATTTCCAGACGGGCGCATGTGATTATGCCTTACCATATTTTGCTGGATACTTATCGGGAGGAAGAGGCCGGAGGGACGGAAATCGGGACTACCAAAAAAGGCATTGGTCCTTGTTATGAAGACAAAATCGCACGGGTGGGAATCCGAATGGTCGATCTTCTGAATCCGGAGGTCTTGAGAGAAAAAATAGAGAAAAACCTTCGGGTAAAAAATGCACTTTTCGAAAAATATTTCGGGAAGCCTACTTTGGATATCGATGAAATTTACAATGAGTTTTTAGAGATTGGTAAGCAACTTCAGCACCGCATCGTGGATACGGAATTGGAGTTGAACGAAGCGATTAAGGCTGGGAAAAACGTTCTTTTTGAGGGAGCGCAGGCTTTGATGTTGGATATTGATTTCGGGACTTATCCTTTTGTAACGTCCTCTTCGCCTTCTACGGGGGGCGTTTGTGCGGGGGCTGGGGTTCCTCCCACGGCGTTGGAGAATCTCATCGGAGTGTCTAAGGCGTATACCACGCGTGTGGGGAATGGGCCTTTTCCATCGGAGCTTCATGACGATTTGGGCGAACACATCCGTAAAGTGGGGCACGAATTTGGAGCAACGACGGGGCGTCCGAGACGTACGGGATGGTTGGATTTGGTTTCTTTGAAGCACGCGTGCATGATTAACGGGATTAATAATCTTGTGATTACAAAACTGGATGTGCTTACCGGAATCAAACCGCTGAAAATCGTAACCAAATACAAAACGGAAGACGGGAAAATCATTGATTATTTCACCTCTTCGACCACAAAGCTTTACAAGTATGAACCTATTTATGAAGAATTGGAAGGATGGGACGAAGATATTACAAAAGTGAGAAGCTATGACGAACTTCCGGTTAATGCAAAAAAATACATCGAATTTATAGAGAAATATTTGGGGATTAATGTTTATTTGGTTTCGGTTGGTCCTGAGCGAAGTCAGAATATTATCAGAAAAGAGCTTTTTTAACGCTTTTTACAATGATTTTTATAAGTCTTGTTCCTTTGGGATGAGGCTTTTTTAAATTTTATTATTTTTATTTATTAAGATATTTTTATGCTTTTGTCTATTTGAGTTTGTTTTTGGCAAGATTATTGATTTTAAATAATTGAAATTTTATAATAATTTTATTTTTATTGTTAAATAAATTTTTATTTTAAATTAAAATAACTAAAAAACAAACAAATGATGAGAAACTGGTTTAGAAATTCGGATTTTAATCTTGACGACATTGTCTTTGAAGGACGAAACAAAAGGTATGGAGCGTATGCCATAAGGCGGGATTCGGAGAATATCATGGCTAAATCCATGTTTTTTGGGGTGGCTTTGTTTGTTTCCGCTGCGGCAATTCCCTTTGTTTACAATCAACTTAAAACCCCGACAAGTTTGGCAACTCCCGATTTATCGGGAAATCACGATCTCCATCAGATTGATTTGATTGATAAGGTTATTCTTCCGCCGCCTGCGACGGCTCCGCAAAAGCAAGAAAGCCGGAAGGTTTTTAATTCTACGGTGCCCACTCCTACGAAAACCGTTAACAAGGTGGAGCAGCCTTCAGCTAAAACTTCCGATTACGACAAAGCGGTGGCCGGTTTAGAAAATCAGGAAGGTGTCGAAAAGCCTTCTTCCAGCCACTCGCCTATCGTTACCCCAGGAATTTCGGATCTTCCCGTGGTTCCTACGGCCACTCCTCCGGCTCCGGCTCCTGCAGACGACAATCTCTATACTAAGGTTGATGTGGAAGCCGCCTATAAGGGTGGGATTGATTTATTCCGAAATCGGGTGATGAATGGTTTTGATGTTTCGGCATTCTCAGGTTCGGGAGAGGTTCTTAAAACCACGATTATTTTTGTGGTGGAAAAAGACGGGCGTATTTCCTCCGTAAAAGCCGAAGGTCCGGACGAGGCATTTAATCGAGAAGCCGAACGTACAATCCGAAAAATTAAAGGAACGTGGACTCCTGCAAAAATCGACGGTCAAAGCGTGAGAAGCTATTTTAGGTTTCCTATTTCAATGAAATTTGAATAAAAACAAAAAACAGAGCCTTGTCAAGCATGACAGGGCTCTTTAAATTTTTAGAATTAATTCAATAAAAGAAAGCGTTTATCGGTAAAGGCTTACTAAATATTGGTGGTTTTGATCTTCGACTAAATGTTTGATTTTCCATCCTTTGGCGGATGAAATCGCTTGCATTGTTGCTTTATCCAGATAAAGCCATTGAAACCAATCGGTAAATAATGATCCATACTGGTAACGATAGCTAACCTCACCATAGTAATAATCTTCGGGTTTTTCCTGTTCCTGAAACATGTAGGAAATATCGCAAGAGTCAAAAACCAGTTCGCCTTCCGGAGATAATAGTTTTTGGGCGTGATCCAAAAACGAAGCAAAACCATCCAAATCGGAGCAAAGACCGATGCCGTTCATTAAAAGGAGTAAGGTGTCGAACGTTTCGCCAGAAAAGTTAAAAATATCATTGCAAATCACTCTCTTTACCCCTCTGTTTTTCATTACTTCACACGCTGAAGGGGATAATTCCAGAGCGGAAACTTCTTTGTTCTCCTTTTGCAGTTCCAGCGCGTGAGAGCCTGCACCTGCTCCAATGTCCAATATTTTTCCTTGGCAAAACCTCAGTGCCTTTTTTTCCAAAAGAGGCATTTGGTTCCGCTGACGAAAATAGAGAGATACTGGCATTTCGACCTTGGGGCCGAATGTATCATGAACAAAAAGTGGCGTACGGGATTGATCGAACCAATAATCGTAAATTGCTTTTCCCGGAAGATCTATCATGAAAGATTTTTTTCAAAGATACTGATTACCGCGGTTTTTTAGACTACGTAATATAAATTAAAATCCGGCTCATCTTTAAAAAAGATTGCCGGATTTAATACACTTTTCAGAGTAAGGTTATTTTTTCATAGCAGCCTCTTTCTCTCTGAATTCTTTAGCTTTGGCTTCGTTGTTTGTTGATTGATACAAGCTTTTTAGCAAAGAAACCGCATCAACGTTTTTAGGGTCGGCTTCGTACCATTTTTCTGCATAAGGCAATGCTTTTGCAAACCGAGCTCGTCTGGCTTCGATGATTTTATTGGCTTCGTCGGCCTTTCCTGCCTTTCGGAGTTCGTTGTATTTGTCGATATGCTTTTGGTCGTTGTCCAAATCCATGGCCATGTAAGTCAGGTTTTGGTAAGCTAAAGCATATTTAGGGTCTATTTCCAACGCTTTTTTGAAATAACCTTCGGCTTCGCTGTATTTGGAAGGATCTTTACTTGCCAATACCCCAAGGTTGTACCAGCTGTCTCGGTCGTTAGGATTTTTGGCAACTTGTTCTTTCAAGCTGGCCACAAACTCTTCGGTTTTTCCGGACTTGTAGTAAGCCAGCCCTCGAAGTTCGGACAAGCGGGTGCTTGCAGGGAATTTCTCAAGCCCTTTATTGGCCAACGCAATGGCTTCGGTGTATTTTTCCGATTCCATCATAAGTCCTACGTTGGTTTCGTAAATTTCCAACTCTACACTCTTGGAGGTTTCGGTTTTAAAGTCGGTGTAATCGCCGGTAGCCCCTGCTTTTTTCATGAGATCCCAAGCGCTTTTTTCCAACTCTTCCATCTGCCCTGTTTTTTTGTTTTTAGCCAAATATTTGGTTTCCACTCCGGTATACCCCGAGTCGATTAATTCGTTGTAGGTTTCGATGGCTTTGGCTTTGTCATTTCCTAGCGCGTAGGTAATGGCAGAGTAATAAAGGTATTGTTTGTTGTTCTGACCGGCAGCCTTCAGCAGGTTGTAAACCTCTCTGAATTTTGGTCCTGCTACGGCATAATTTTTCGCATTGTAGGCATCAACAGCCGCTTTATTTGCATTTTGAACCAAAGGGTTAACGGCTGAAATTACTTTTGGCGTAAGCGAAGGCGTGTAGCTTTCTTCTTTTAAACCGGAAATTCCCGAAGCATCTGCTGCCGCTTTTCCAACGAAATAAACTTTAGTCTTACCGTCCTTACCCGTGTAGATTTTAGAACTTGCAAGATCGCTTATTTTGGAAAGAACAGAAGCGCCTTCCGATGTTTTTCCCGCCTTGATTAAGGCTAATCCTTTAGCGTAATAATACTGTTCCAAGAGCGCTGGTTCAAGCAAGTGAGTTTGTCCTCCAAAGGCCGATTCCGCGGCAGCCACTTGGGCCGTTGCCGTGGCGTGATCCCCAGACTCTACCGCTTTTACGGCTGAAGCTATTTCTTTTTTTTGGGCAAAAGCAAAAGTAACGGTTACCATTGCTAAGCTTAATACTAGTTTTCTCATTTTTATACGTTTTTATTATAAATTGAGGTTAAAATTACTTTTATTTTCAGAGGAGGTTTACGGCATTACAAGTCTTCGCCGTTTTCCTCCGCTTCCTCCTCCTCTATTTTTCGGAGTTCGTCCTCATCTCCGGTGTTGGTGTAGGCATTGTCTCCGGTTTGCGGAGTGGATACCGTCTCGGGAAGGTCACTATTGACGTGTCCCTCTGGGTGTTCGGTTTCCTCCTCGTCACCTTCCACTTCTTTATCCATTTCCACCTTGGCGATGGCGGCGATTTCGTCATTGTTTTTAAGGTTGATGAGCCTTACCCCTTGGGTGTTTCTACCCATAATCCGAAGTTCGTCTACGCCCATGCGAATCGCTACGCCCGATTTGTTGATGATCATCAGACCGTCTCCATCGGTTACATTTTGAATGGCAATCAAGTTCCCTGTCTTTTCTGTGATGTTCAGGGTGATAACTCCTTTACCGCCGCGGTTGGTTTCCCTGTAATCCTCCACCGCCGAACGTTTGCCGTAGCCTTTTTCGGAAACAACCAAAACACTTTCGTTCTGTACATCATTCACAACAATCATACCAATTACTTCGTCTTGGTCTTCTAAGGCGATTCCGCGTACCCCAATTGAACCACGTCCGACGGCTCTTGCTTTTTCTTCCGGGAAGCGGATGCATTTACCGTTTTTGGTGGCAATCATAATTTGAGAATTTCCATCGGTAAGTCTTGCACCGAGAAGCTGGTCGTCCTCCCGAATTTCAATGGCATTGATACCGTTGGTTCTCGGACGGGAGTAGGCTTCCAAAGACGTTTTCTTCACGGTTCCGTTCTTGGTGATCATTACCACATACATCTGATTAATGTATTCTTCGTCCTTCAAATCGTTGGTACGGATATAGGCTTTGACCTTGTCATCCGCTTCGATATTGATGAGATTCTGAATGGCTCGTCCCTTCGCTGTACGCGATCCTTCGGGAATTTCGAAAACCCTTAACCAATAGCATTTTCCTTTTTCCGTAAAGAAAAGCATATATTGGTGGTTGGTTGCCGAGACAATATATTCCAAGAAATCCTCGTCCCTTGTGGTAGCGGCTTTGTTTCCTACGCCGCCGCGGCTTTGGATGCGGTATTCGGAAAGTAACGTCCGCTTGATGTAGCCCGCATGAGAAATGGTAACCACCACCGTCTCGTTGGGAATAAAATCTTCGATGGACATGTTACCTCCGGCATAATCAATCTCAGTTCGTCTTTCGTCGCCGTATTTCTCTTTGATCTCCAGCATTTCGTTCTTAATGATCTCGTATCTACGGCTTTCATTGGCAAGAATATCTTCCAGATCTTTTATCAAGGCCATGATTTCTTCGTATTCGGCACGGATTTTATCGAGTTCCATTCCCGTAAGCCTTGCCAATCGGAGATCCAAAATGGCTTGCGCCTGAATATCGGAAAGCTCAAAAGCCTCTATTAGGCCTTCTTTGGCGTGTTGGGGTGTCGTGCTGTTCCGTATGATGGAAATGGCTTTGTCTAAGGTGTCCTGAGTGGCGATGACCTTCATGAAACCCTCCAAAATATGAGCTCTTTCTTGCGCTTTTTTCAGTTCGTATTCCGTTCTTCGGATGACCACCTCGTGGCGGTGCTCTACGAAATGTTGAATGATGTCTTTAAGGTTAAGCTGCTGCGGACGCCCCTGCACCAATGCAATATTATTGACGCTAAAGGACGTCTGAAGTGCGGTGTATTTGTAAAGCAGATTAAGCACAACGTTCGGTATGGCATCGTTTTTCAGTTCGTAAACGATTCGCATTCCCCGTCGATCCGATTCGTCCCTGATCTCGTGAATCCCCTGGATTTTATCTTCCTTAATCAATTCCGAGGTGCGCACAATCATTTCGGCTTTATTAACCTGATACGGAATTTCCGTCACGACGATGGCGTTTCGGTTGCCTATTTCTTCAAAATTGACTTTTGCCCGAATCACGATGCGGCCTCTTCCCGTATGGAAAGCATCCCTCACGCCTTCATAACCGTAGATGATGCCGCCCGTAGGAAAATCAGGGGCCACGATATGCTGCATGAGTTCATCAATGGTAATCTCCCGATTATCGATGTAGGCGCAAATCCCATCCACGGCTTCCGAAAGATTGTGCGGTGCCATGTTGGTAGCCATCCCTACCGCAATACCAGAGGTCCCGTTAACCAAAAGGTTCGGAATTCGTGTCGGGAGCACTTTGGGCTCCTGAAGACTGTCGTCAAAGTTGTTTTGAAAATCTACGGTGTCTTTATCCAAATCGGCCAAAATTTCATCCGAAATTTTCTTTAGCCGGGCTTCGGTATAACGCATTGCCGCTGGCGGATCCCCATCCATGGAACCAAAGTTCCCCTGGCCGTCCACCTGAGTGTAGCGCAAACTCCAAGGCTGCGCCATACGTACCATCGCAGCATAAACGGAATAATCCCCATGAGGGTGATACTTACCGAGGACATCCCCTACAATCCTTGCGGATTTCAGGTACTTTCGGTTAGAGAAAACCCCCAAGCCGTACATCCCGTAAAGCACCCGTCGGTGAACCGGTTTAAGCCCGTCCCTTACATCCGGAAGGGCCCTGGATACAATTACGGACATCGAATAGTCGATGTAGGAGGATTTCATCTCATCCACAATGTTAATCGGTATTAACCTTTCTCCTTCTTTATTCATATTATAGTAATAAAATGATTTTCAAAGCTATAAGAAGCTTTGTTTCTTTTTTTGAAATTTACAAAAATAATAACGGGCTAATTTACGAAAAAATACCGATTTTTGCTCCGCTTTTTTCATAATCTGCACATAAACTTTTATTAAAAATGGAGCGTATTCTTAGCCTGACCTTTCATGCCATGCCGGAAATTTTGTCCCGATGGGAAAATTACGCCGAAACCGAACTGTTGGTTTTGGTGGATAATCTTATGGATGTGGATAAATACATTCTTTCGGAGGTTTATAGCGAGATGATTACCGAAGGAAAAAACATGAATTTATTATTGGTTTTTGATAGTGAACAAATCAGAAACCAGTTCATCGAAAGTGAACTGGTTAATATCACGGAACGTATAGCCTCTGAATTTGGCGATCAGGTCATGGTTTTTGAAACCTTACTGAATCCGAAAAAAATACGTTTATAAGTCCTACAAGGCTTGAAGAAAAGCCATAGTGTCGATATTGTCGGCATAAGTGTCAAGGGAGGGACTTTGAGCCTCGCCAAATTTTAGCGCCTTCAACTCCAACGAAGGATGGGCTACCACGCATTGGATTTCTTCTTGATGGTTATCGAGAAAATCATGCACTTGGGAGAGATCGGAATAACGGGTGAAATGAAGAACCGAAAGCGGGCTGAAAAGTGCCGGATCTTCTTTCAGCATGACAAAATTGTTATCCCAAAATTTCTCTTGGTTTAGAAGGTAAACCGCTTTATTATAATCGTAATTGTTGGCGTAGGAGTGATGGTTGATGACCTCCCCGTAGCCGATAAAATTTTCGAAAATAGGATCCAAGGGATAGTCTTGCGGAATCCAAAGGCGGCTTACGTTTCGGCATCCCAGACCAAAATAACGGAAAACATCTTCGCCTAAACGCTGTAAATCTTCTGAGGTTTCTTTACCACTCAGAATTCCTACGGAAGTTCGGTTTTTCCGGATGATGTTTTTGTATTTTTTAAAGTAATAGTCCAAATATTTCGCAGTGTTGTTGCTTCCTGTAGCAATCACCGCCTGCTGCCCTTCCAGCTTTTCTACTATTTCGTAGTGAAAATTGCTTTCTGAAAAACGCTGCCACAATGCCAGTAAAAGCGGTATCATCCGCTTGTCTTTGGACGAAAGTTTAATCAGAGGAATATGGCCGCTGAGCAAAACGCAGACAACATCGTGAAACCCGACCAAAGGGATGTTTCCTGCAAGAATGAGTCCTACCTTTTTCGGCGTCTTTGCGGGAGTATAGGCTTCCAGCCAGCGGGTAATATTGGAAAGGGTGAGCTGCCTGGCCCACTGCAAAAGAGCAAACTTTTGGTTATCGTAAGTAAACCAAGAGTTTTCAATCTCGGATTGGTGTATGGCTTCGGCCAAAAGACGGAAATCTTCTCGATCATAGGGAGGGTTGGTTTCAAAAAAACATTGGATAAATTCTCCCAGGGCGACTAATCCTCCAATTTTTTTTTCCGTATTCATAGGCTGCGTAGAAATTGGTATATTTTTAGTAATTTTGTGCAAATTTAAAAATAAAAATCAGCAATGGCCATTAAAATAACAGACGAATGCATCAATTGCGGCGCTTGTGAACCGGAATGCCCCAATAATGCGATATACGAAGGAGCGGTGGACTGGAAGGCTTCGGACGGAACCAGCCTGAAAGGAATGGTAACACTCACTTCGGGGCTTACCCTTGATGCAGATGCTCCTCAAGAACCTGTAAGTGATGATTTCTACTTTATCGTTACCGATAAGTGTACGGAGTGTAAAGGGTTTCACGAAGAGCCTCAATGCGCGGCCGTTTGTCCTGTGGACTGCTGCGTTCCCGATGACGACCACGTGGAGTCCGAAGAGAAACTCTTGGAAAAGAAAGCCTTTCTCCATAACGAATAATCCTGCGGTTTTTAGAAAAAAAATAAAAAAAGTTAAAAACCTCGGCATCATTTGATGCCGAGGTTTTGTTTTATGCCATCAGATTAAATTTTATAACCCTTATAGCAAAGTTTCGTCCACGAAATGCGGTAAGGTTACTTTGAGATTCGGTTCAACCTCCATTGCCCGTTTGATGGCAAAAATAGCTCCTTCGTTTCTTGCCCAGCTTCTTCGGGAAATTCCGTTGTTGACGTCCCAAAACAGCATGGATTTAAGTCTTCGGTCGGCTTCCTCCGTACCGTCGAGCAACAAGCCGAACCCGCCGTTGATAACCTCGCCCCAGCCAACGCCTCCGCCATTATGGATGGAAACCCACGTGGCGCCCCGGAAACTATCGCCTATCACGTTATGGATGGCCATATCTGCCGTGAACCGCGAGCCGTCGTAGATATTGGAAGTTTCCCGGTAAGGCGAATCCGTGCCGGAAACGTCGTGGTGATCCCGACCTAAAACTACCGGACCGATTTCTCCCTTCCGAATTGCTTGGTTAAAGGCCTCGGCAATTTTCATTCGGCCTTCCGCATCTGCATACAGAATTCTCGCTTGACTTCCGACCACCAAATTGTTTTCTTGAGCCCCTTTAATCCATTGGATGTTATCCGCCATCTGCTGGCGGATTTCTTCGGGAGCTTTTTGCATGATTTCGTTTAAAACCGCTGTGGCAAGATCGTCCGTCCGTTTTAAATCGTCGGGATTGCCGCTGGTGCAGACCCATCGGAACGGCCCGAAACCGTAATCGAAGCACATCGGCCCCATAATGTCCTGAACGTAACTGGGGTATTTGAACTCCCGCCCTAAAGTCGGGTTTTCAGCCATTACATCGGCACCGGCACGACTGGCCTCCAATAAAAAAGCATTTCCGTAATCAAAGAAATAAGTGCCTTTAGCTGTATGTTTGTTGATGGCTGCCGCATGTCTTCGAAGGCTCTCTTGCACTTTTTCTTTAAATAATTCCGGTGTTTCGGCCATCATTTTATTGGCTTCGTCAAACGAAAGACCTACCGGATAATACCCGCCAGCCCAAGGGTTATGAAGCGAAGTCTGATCCGATCCCACGTCGATTTTCAAACCGACTTCATTGAATTTTTCCCATACTTCCACCACATTGCCGAGGTAAGCCAAAGAAACCGTTTCTTGGTTTTGTTGAGCCTTCTTTACTCTTTCCACCAAGGCGTCTAAGTCTTCGTGGATTTCGTCAATCCACTTTTGGTCGTGTCGAATTTTAGTGATTTTCGGGTTTACCTCCGCACAAACGGTAACGCATCCTGCGATATTTCCTGCTTTAGGCTGAGCACCCGACATTCCGCCCAACCCCGAAGTGACAAAAAGCCCTCCTTTCGGCGTTTTCTTGATTTTTCGGAAGGCATTGAGTACCGTGATGGTGGTCCCGTGGACAATCCCCTGAGGCCCAATATACATATAGCTGCCCGCCGTCATCTGCCCGTATTGGGAAACCCCTAAAGCATTAAATTTTTCCCAATCATCAGGCTTGGAATAATTCGGAATGACCATCCCGTTGGTAACCACCACCCGAGGCGCCTCCTTGTGTGAAGGAAAAAGCCCCAGCGGATGCCCCGAATACATCACCAAAGTCTGCTCGTCCGTCATTTCGGAAAGGTATTGCATGGTAAGCAAATACTGCGCCCAGTTTTGGAAAACCGCGCCGTTGCCCCCGTAGGTAATCAACTCGTGGGGATGCTGCGCCACCGCATAATCCAAATTATTCTGAATCATCAGCATAATTGCTTTCGCCTGCTCGGATTTCCCGGGGTATTCGGAAATGGGACGCGCCTTCATTTCGTAATCCGGACGGAATCGGTACATGTAAATCCGTCCGTAGGTTTCCAGTTCCTGAGCGAATTCCGGTAAAAGTTCAGCGTGAAATTTCGGGTCAAAGTAACGCAGTGCATTGCGTAAAGCCAGCTTTTTTTCTTCTTCGGATAAAATGGCCTTGCGTTTCGGCGCATGGTTGATTTGAGGTTCGTACGGCTTAGGAGCCGGCAACACCGCCGGAATCCCTTGCCTGATCTGTTCTTGAAAAGTCATTTTTAATGAATTCAATAATTTTTTAGAGTGGGTTAATAGAATTTTAAAATCCAATCGTTTTCGGGTCTTAAAGATATTGAATAAAAAAATAGTCTCCAAAAAAACACCGAGACCTCACAAAAAGAACCTTTTAAGTAAGAAATTTACCCTTCCGACTCTATTGAATTCGATCAAAATAAACCCTTTTTCCGCTGAAAACGTCGCTTGGTTTTATTTAAATCGTTCTTTCAATTTTCTTTCGGTGAGGTAAAAAATACTTCCGCACAGTGCAATCAGCAAACCCAAAGCAACGGCGAGGCAAATGATTTCATGGCCTTCCGTATAGGCTCCAACCAACGAAGTCGAAGTATAAGCTAATCCCGACCAGGTCGTAACCTTTCCGGCATAGCGTTGGGCAAAACGCCAACGTTCCAGGTCCTTCATAGCGCTTTTACTTCGATAGCCGTACAGCGAATTAATTTTTTTGGGCGGAAACTTCAACAATAACAGCCCCGAAACCATAAAAATGGGGCCGACTAAAACAGGCAGGAGAAAAAGAGGATTTTCAAAATTCATGTTTAGGATTAAGCGATTTTCGCAGTAGATTCTTAACTAATTTTGTGGGCTTATATAAGTGTTAAAATCGTTTTGTTTATCTTTTTGTTCCGGACTTAAATCTTCGTATTTGGTATCCGACATCCCTTGAGGAGAAGTAAATTGCCATTTCCAAGTGGGTTTGGATTTGATGAAAAACTCCTGTCTCCGAATTCGTCATGAACATAAACCCTGCAAAATAATCGACCAACGGTTAAAAATAAACCGATAAATAAAGCCGTGAATAATAACTTTTTGGGGATTCTTTTGTAGAGATTGTTTTTTGAAATATTCATTTCGGACCAATTTAATATTCGCAATCCTCAGAACTTCGCTTTGAGGAAGTAAATCGCCAGCAGAGTCCAGGAACCAATCATCAAAAGCCCGCCCAAAGGTGTTACCGGCCCCAAAAACCTCAGGTTAACCCCCCAATAGTCCTGAAAAGAAAGGAAATAAATACTGAAAGAAAATAAAAACGTGCCTAAAATCATTAACCAAGCCACCGCTTTTTCCGTTCCGGTTTCAAATTTTAGAATCCACCCCACCAAAAGTAGAAAAAAAGCCGCGTACATCTGATAACGTACACCGGTTTCAAAGCTTTCCAAACGCTCTACCGAAAGAATTTTTTTGAAAGCATGCGCTCCAAACGCTCCTAAAATAACCGAAAGCAATCCGTAAGCCGCTCCCGCAAATAAAGTGATGGTTTTCATAAATTAATTTTTTAAATATTTAAAAAAGGTCTTTTTTAGTTTAAGAAAATACGGTACTGATTTTCAACCATAAAGAGTTCGATGAGATGATGATTCAGTCGCACTTGGCTCCGCATGGAATGCAGTTCGATATGACTGTTGTCCTCCGGATTTCGGATGTAAAACTGCAGCTTCTGCTCCCCTTCGTTCTCCTTGAGTATCGTTCTGAAAAAATCCAAGTCTTCCTTCCGTAAATCTTCCAAATCCATCACGACCGTCATGCTCTTGGCAAATTTTTCAAGAGCTTCTTTTAGTTCAATCACGTCATTAACATTCACAAACACCCGTCCGTCCTTGGCAATGGAAAATTTAATCTTCAAAATGACAAAACGCTGAACATCCAGTTTATCCCGAAGCCGCAGATAATCCCGATCGCCGAGACGGAAAGAATAACTGCCGCTATAGTCCTCCAAAGTAACAAAAGCCACTTTTTCTCCGCTGTTGCGCCCGTCCCGAACCGAATATTCGGTAATCAGCCCCGCCACCATGTATTCTTTGGCATTGGCATTGTATTTCTGTTTTTCCTTGTAGTCCTTGATTTCCTCGAAAAGACGGATTTGTTCGGGACCGTAGTTTTTATCCCGAAAAGCATCGATTTCATCCAAATTCAAGAAATTGAAACCGCCTTTGGCTTCTACGTTTTTCACGGGTTCTTCCTCGATGAATTCGCCGTCTTCGTCCATTTCCAAGTCTAAAACCCCCTCCGTTAGATCGTCCTCCTCGTCCAAGGGAACTACTGGAGATTCCACGGGGATTTCGTCTTCTTGTTTTCCTTCCAAAATGGCCTTTCGGGATAAAATTCCCTGAATGAACTGGTATTGGTACTTGAACTCGTCCAAAGGATGAGCCGAAAGATAGAACCCGATGATTTCTTTTTCTTTATTGAGCTTATGCATGTTAGGCCATTCCGGAGCGGCGTTCATCTTGGGTTGTTCCACCTGAACTTCTTCGGCAAAATCGGCAAATAAGGAATTTTCAACCTCGTTTTTGTTCTCCTGAAAACTTTGACCATAGCGTAAAAGTCTTTCGATATTGGTTTTTCCGGAGGCATCCATATCGAAATATTGTGCCCGGTGAAAAGTGTCGATTTCGTCAAATGCCCCGGCCACCACCAAACTTTCCACTACCCGCTTGTTAATCTGTCCCGCAGGAATTCGCTCGAAAAACTCGTAAACATTGGAAAAACGACCTTGCTTGCGAGCGGCCACAATCGCCTCGCTGGGGCCTTCTCCAATGCCCTTTATCGCCCCCAAACCGAAACGAATCTGGCCTTTATCGTTCACGGCAAATTCGTACTGGCTTTCATTGACATCAGGTCCCAAAACATCCACCCCCATCGCCTTGCAGTCTTCCATGAATAGGGTAATTTGTTTGGTGTTGTTCAAGTTGTGGGTCATGACGCTGGCCATGTATTCCGCAGGATAGTTGGCTTTCAAATACGCCGTATGGTAAGCAATCAGAGCATAACACGTGGAATGGGATTTATTAAAAGCGTATTCGGCAAAAGCCTCCCAGTCCTTCCATATTTTGTTGAGTTTTTCTTCATTGAGGTTGTTTTTTTTGCCGCCTTCGATGAACTTCGGATACATCTTGTCCAAAACGTCTTTCTGCTTTTTTCCCATCGCTTTTCTCAGCGTATCGGCTTCCCCTTTCGTAAAATTAGCCAGCTTTTGGGATAAAAGCATCACTTGTTCCTGATAAACGGTAATCCCGTAAGTTTCGGAAAGGTATTCTTCGTTTTCGGGCAAGTCGTAGACAATTTCTTCCACGCCATGCTTACGGTTGATGAAGTTCGGGATGTATTTAATCGGTCCGGGGCGGTACAAGGCGTTCATCGCAATAAGGTCGGCAAAAACCGTGGGCTTTAGTTCGCGCATGTATTTTTGCATTCCGGGGCTTTCGTACTGGAAAATCCCTACGGTGCGCCCTTCCTGAAACAGCTGGTAGGTTTTCTCGTCATCCAAAGGAATGTCGTCGGTAATGATGTCGATGCCATGGTTAGCCTTAACCAATTTGACAGCATCCTTAATGATAGTAAGAGTCCGAAGCCCCAAAAAGTCCATTTTGAGCAGTCCTGCACTCTCCGCCACGGAGTTGTCGAATTGCGAAACGATAATATCCGCATCCTTTGCCGCAATGGTAATGGGGACCAAGTTAGAGATGTCTTCCGGTGTAATAATTACCCCGCAGGCATGGATTCCCGTGTTTCGGATGGCTCCTTCCATTTTTTGTGCCGAAGCCAAAACCCCGTGACGGGCGTCGTTTTTATCTTCGAGAATCAGTTTCATCTCGTCTACAAGCACTTTGTCTTCCGGTGCGAGTTTATCGTATTTGGAGAAAGCCTTGGCGATATTCATTCCCGGAGTGGCCGGAACCAATTTGGCAATATTGTTGGTGTCGGGAATGGGGACGTCCAAAACCCTTCCCGCGTCTTTAATTGCCGATTTTCCTCCAAGAACCGAATAAGTGATAATCTGAGCCACATTGGTTTTTCCGTATTTTTCCACCACCCATTTGATGACTCTGTCCCGGCCTTCGTCGTCAAAATCGATATCAATATCGGGCATGGATATCCGTTCAGGATTAAGAAACCTCTCAAAAAGCAAATCGTACTTGATGGGATCCACATTGGTAATCCCGATGCAATAAGCTACCGCAGAGCCCGCCGCAGAACCCCGCCCCGGCCCTACTGAAACCCCCATTTTACGGGCTTCGTTGCAAAAGTCTTGCACGATGAGAAAGTACCCCGGATACCCCGTGTTGGCAATCACCTCCAATTCAAAGTCTAAACGTTCGGCAATTTCCGGGGTAATTTCATCGTATTTGGCTTTGGCTCCTTCGTAGGTTAAATGCCTCAGGTAGGCGTTTTCTCCCCTTTTTCCCCCGTCTTGCAAATCTTCCGCACTTTGAAACTCCTCAGGGATGTCAAATTTTGGCAACAGAACGTCCCTCTTGAGGGTGTAAGGCTCGAATTTGGCCAAAAAGGATTCGTAGCTTTCAAAAGCGTCGGGGTAATGACGGAAACAGTGCTTTAGTTCCGCTTCGTCCTTAATGTAATATTCTTTGGTCGGAAGCCCACGGCGTTTTCCAAAGCCTTTCCCTACGGGAGTAGAAAGTTTTTCGCCATCCTTAATGCAATACAAAATGTCCTGAATGTTCGCGTCCGATTTTTCGGTGTAAAACGTTTCGTTTTGGGCTAAAATTTTAACTTCGTATTTATCCGCAAACCCCAATAAAACTTCGTTAACGTAGTCCTCTTCATCCACGTTGTGATTTTGGATTTGAACGTAAAAATCGTCGCCAAAGGTGTCCTTCCACCAGCGGAACAGTTCTTCTCCTTTTTGCTCCCCCAGCTCCAATATGGTGTTGGGAATATCTCCGTAAGTCCCTGATGTTAAAGCGATCACATCCTCTTTGTATTCGGCAATCATCGCTCTGGAAATCCGTGGGACTCCGAAATAAAAACCGTTGACATACCCCAAACTCGATAGTTTGGCCAAATTTTTATACCCGTTGAAGTTCTTGGCCAAAAGAACGACGTTGGTTCGGCGGTCGGGATCGTCTTTGGTGAATTGCTTCTGTTCCGGACGATCGGAAATGTAAAACTCACAACCCAAAACCGGAATTAAAAGCGGGGCGGGTTCCGGCTCGGAAAAAGGCTCGCCCTTGTCTTCGGCTTCCTTTTTTTTCAAAAGGTAGTTTTCTTTTTCTTTTTTTAGCCCAGAATTGGCTTTTTCGACTTCGGATACAAATTTGAACGCTCCCATCATATTGCCCAAATCCACCATTCCCACCGCCGGAAAATTATTCTTTAAAGCTTTTTTTACCAAATCGGACAAAGAGGAAGAGGCTTGCAGGGAGGAATAAATACTGTGATTGTGAAAGTTAAAATATTTTCCCAAATCCACTTCGGCCACTTCGCCGAAATCCACTTTCTTTTTCTTTTTGGAGGCTTCCACTTGGCGGCGGATTACGATTCCAAACGGACGAATCGGATTCGGATGACGTTCTCGGAACGCTTGGATCATTGCCGAATCAACCCCTAAATCCGACGCTTCGATAACCCCAATCCTGAGCATTTCGAAAAACACCTGAGCCGTGGCGTTAACGTCTGCTGCCGCATTGTGAGCTTCATCGAATTTATGCCCATAAAGTTTCTCGTAAATTTCTTCCAATTTGGGGGACTTGTAGCGACCGGCTTTTCCGCCCGGAAGCTGACAAAAATCGGTGCCAAAAAGCATCGTGTCGGCTTTAGGAAGTTCCTGAAGTTGGTTTTCGATGCCTTTTCTGTGGAACTCCGCACCGATGATTTTGTAATCGAATTCCACGTTTTGGCCAACCCCGAATTTTGCTTTTTGAAGCGCTTGGTTGAACTCCGCCAAAACTTCGGCCAAATCACGCCCTTCTTCATGAGCAAGCTTGGTAGTGATCCCGTGAATCCGAGAGGCGTTGAAGGGAATGTCGTACCCCTCTGGTTTTATGATATAGTCTTGATTTTCCACCAAATCTCCATTCTCGTCATGCAGTTGCCATGCAATCTGAACCATTCTCGGCCAGTTGTCGCTGTCGGTGATCGGGGCGTTGAAATTATTAGGTAATCCGGTGGTTTCCGTATCAAAAACTAAATACATAGAGGGTAATATTTTCGGTAAAAATAGAGTAATTTTTTTTAAGAAAAAAGTCGGTTTGCCTTTGGTTTTTCAAAGGGTTTGATAGAAAGCACCTTGCGAAAAGTTAATATATTTGCAAAAATTTTCCGAATGAAAAACACCCTGCTGGCTTTTTTGGGATTGGGACTTTCGTGCCATGTTCAAGCCCAAAAGCAGAGCCCTCTCCATAGAGCGTTTGAACGCCAATACCAAGACAATCTGCAAAAGCTATCGGTATACCTGAATCAAAACACCCGCCGAGCTCCCGATACCGACTCGTTGAAAATCCTAACTCAGCGTTTGGCCACATTTGTAAATGGAGCGCCGTTACTGTGGACCTCCGAAGATGTCCAAGCCAATACGGCTTCCAATCTTCCGTTACTCCAAAATGGGACTTTAGCCGGGCTTTCTTCACCGATCGACGGAGCCGGCGTGCGAATTCTCATCATGGATACGGGAGCGATTTTTGAAAAACATAAGGAATTTGCAGACCCTTCCCGAATTGCATTTATGGAAACCGATCCCATGACATATAGCCCGCACTCGACCATCGTGGCTGGTCTTATCGGAGCCAAAGGAATGATCTCTACAGCCAAGGGAGTTCTTACCAATGTTGTTTTTCAAAACTATTCGTTTGGAAATACCCGGCTGGGGACCAACTATCAAAAACTCGAAGCTGCTTCGGACGCTAATATCAGCAATCACAGCTACGGTACCAATTTAGGATGGTCCAAAAGCGGTAATGCCTGGTATTGGTATGGCGACTACGAACTTTACAAAAAAACAAAACAAGACACCTACAGCGGAAGCTATCATGAATTGGACGCCAACTACGACAAAATCGTGTATGCCAATCCCAATCACATCGTAATAAAATCGAGCGGAAATTATTACGGCCTTGCTCCTTCTTCGGGCGAAACAAAATACAGAATAGACAATGCCACGGGCAACTATGTTCCTTTTGCTTCGGGGGAAGAAATTCCTCCTGCGAATTGCAGTAAAGGTTCTTACTGTATCGGCTGGGGAGCATTGGCTAAAAACATCATCACCGTGGGAGCAGCGAATCAAATCACCACCGAAAATAATACCTATACGCAAAGCACCGACGTAACCCGTTGGGCAAACAGCACTGCAGGCCCCAGAAAAGATGGAGCGGTGAAGCCCGATTTGGTTGCCGTGGGACAAAATCTCTATGCACCGTCTTATGCATCGGAAAATTCGATAAACAGCTATTCTACAGACAGCGGAACTTCTCTTTCCGCAGCGGTTGTTTCCGGAATTGCAGGGGCTCTAACGCAGGTTCAACGGCAAATATCGGGCAATGACGCTTTCGTATTCCAAGCCGACGAAATGAAAGCCCTCTTGCTCCACACAGCCAATGATGCTGGCAATACCGGTCCCGATGTATGGTACGGTTGGGGATTGGCCGATGCAAGGAAAGCGGCAGAGGTTCTCATCGGAAAAAAAGCGGGAAATTCCATTTTTGAACAACGGACGCTTGGCAATGGGCAAACGGATAATTTTGAAATTCTTGCGGGAACCTCTCCGCTTAAAGTAACCATCAGTTGGGTAGATCCTGCTGCCGTTCCGTTTACGACGTCCGAAGATTTGCAAAATAATACTGCTTCCCGATTGGTCAACGATTTGGATTTAAGACTTATCGATACGGTTACCGGAGCGGTGTATTACCCCTGGAAACTCTCTTTGGAAGATCCTTTGGCTGAAGCCACCAAAGGGGACAATACTGTTGATAATGTGGAACAGGTTGTTGTTGATCAACCGTTTGTAGGACGAAAATACCGTGTCGAAATTACCCATAAAGGGCAGTTGGTTGATGCCGAAGGCCGTAGTACAACCTCTTCCAAATACAGCGTTGTGGCTACGGGATACCAAACCATGGACGGATTGTCCTCAGACTGTGAAGCCATTACTGTTTACCCTACCCAAACGAAGGATTACACCACCGTTATTGTCCCTATGAAAGGCGAATCCATTACCGTGTATGACACCAGCGGGCGGAGGGTTTCCGACATCCGAATGCCTAACTCTCAAACTTTGGACGTGAGTTCGCTGAAAAGCGGAGTGTATCTGATAAACGTTAAAACGCCCTATTGCAACAAAACGAAGAAGATCCTGAAACTCTAATCTTTTGACGATATATTTTTTATCTTTGTTAAAATTAAAATCATTCCAATGAAATTTTTTATCGACACCGCCAATTTGGAGCAAATTAAAGAAGCGCAAGACCTTGGTATCTTGGACGGCGTAACCACTAACCCTTCCCTTATGGCCAAAGAAGGCATTAGCGGATCGGAAGCCATCATGAACCACTACAAAACCATCTGCGAAATCGTTGACGGAGCCATTTCGGCCGAAGTGCTTTCCACCACCTACGAAGAAATGATAAAGGAAGGCGAAGCCTTGGCTGCCATCCATCCCAATATTGTGGTGAAAATTCCGATGACAAAAGACGGTGTAAAAGCATTGAAGTATTTTTCCGATAAGGGAATTAAAACCAATTGCACCCTGATTTTTTCGGCAGGACAGGCGCTTTTGGCTGCTAAGGCCGGAGCAACCTATGTTTCTCCGTTTTTAGGGCGTTTGGATGATATTTCAACCGACGGCCTCGGCTTGATTGACGAAATCCGTACCATTTATGACAATTACGGCTACGAAACCCAAATTTTAGCGGCTTCCATTCGTCATTCGATGCATATCATCAACTGCGCCAAAATCGGGGCTGACGTCATTACTTCCCCATTGGCTCCCCTGTTGAGTTTGCTTTCTCACCCGCTGACCGACAAAGGGCTTGCCCAGTTTATTGAAGATTCTAAAAAAATGGCCTAAAAAAGACCAATCATCCCCACCTAGAGGTGGGGATGATGATTTTATGATGCAAATAAGTCCTAAAGGTTGATTTAGTAACAACAAATCATTCCATTGCGGAAAATTACTCATAGTTTAGGCATTGAACTTCAATAAATTTTCAAAAAATAAACAGAAGTTACCTCAAAGCGTCGAGAATTAAAAAGGACTGGTCGTTCTTTTGGACTTTTTCTTTCGGGGCTTTTCTGCGAATTAGTTTATTGGAATACGACATTGATGGTTTTTAGTTCTCCGTGATCGATTACTCCGTTTAAATTCTGATCGGTAAAAATCATAAAATACAACGAAGAAAGAGGCAATTCCGAAAATGGGACGTCTTGATCCTGATAAAACGCACCGGCGATGTTCCATTCAAATTCGCATCCGCCCTTGGATTTAGAAACCAAATCTACCCTTTTCTCCTTTTCGTTTTCGTAGAGCAAGTAATGATGCCCCGAGTTGGTGATGTAAACGGTATCGTATCTCTCGTTTTCCCCCGGAGCCATTCCGGTTCCTGGAGCAAAGTAAGAAGTCGCTTCTACGGATTGACCTAATGGTAAAGTGTTTTCTTTGTTTTCTAAAACAGCAACTTGAGTTGCGTAAAATTTTTGCTTTGCAGGGGTGTATATTTGTCCGAAGTATCTTATCTTGAATGGTTTTCGCTCTAAGAATACCGTCCCGGAGTTTTCTTCCACGGCGAAAGAACGGTCATCTTGCAAAAAGGTGATTTTGTTTATCAGGGCTTTTTGTGCATAAGATTGACCAGTCAATACGAACGCAAAAGCTGATATCCACGTTTTGAGAAAATGATTACGCTTCATAAGTGTTTTTAACTTTATGGTTTAAAACAAAAATAAGTAAAATTAAAAAAAAAACAATCATTCTTTTTTAGGAGCCTCATTTTTTTGCAAAAAAGAATCCAAAGAATTTAATAATGGGTAAACGAAGTTCTAATTTAGATCGAATGAACGAGGTGGAAGTTATGCTCTAAATCCTACTTAATCCGAAATTAATTTTCTTTTTGATTGCGGGATTTTGGGCTTGAGATTAATTTTAATCTTGAATCGTTTGAAAAAATATTGAAGCTATGGAAAGCGTTGTTTTTTTATCAGAAAAGCATTAGAGTCTTTTTACGATCTACTCGTCTACGGATACCTTAAGCAAAAGAAAAATCCCTACAAGTTAATACTTGTAGGGATTTTTGCGGAGAGAGAGGGATTCGAACCCCCGGACCTGTTACAGTCAACGGTTTTCAAGACCGCCGCAATCGACCACTCTGCCATCTCTCCTAAAAACGTCCTTGTTTTTAAGTGGTGCAAATATACAACGATTAACCATTCCCTGCAAATATTTTTTTTATTTTTTTACTAAAAGGTTCGTTATCAGATTGAAAAAATGCTTTTCGCCGATTGCATTCCGGCATAGACCGCCAAAAACCCCAATGCAATGCTTAGAAACACATAACTCCCTAACACAATATATTCCCTGCTTTGCCATAACGTATAGCCCTCCAGCGAAAAAGCCGAAAACGTGGTAAAGCCGCCACAAAACCCGGCTAAAAACAAATATTTTAACGGTGTGTCGCTTTTCAAAAAATAGAAGGAAAACCCTCCCATGAAAAAACAGCCCAACAAATTAACCAAGAAAGTCCCTGTCGGAAAAGCCCCGAAAATCAGCCATTGACGGGTGAAAACCGAAATTAGAAAACGAAAAACACTTCCCAATCCTCCACCTAAAAAAATCAAAAACAATACTCGCATAAAATAAACTGAAGCACCTCTAAAAGAGGTGCTTATCTAATGGATTTGAATTAAATTCATTTTAGAAAATCTTATTCTAATTCGGCCAAGTAACGCTCTGCATCAATCGCAGCCATACAGCCGCTTCCGGCTGCCGTAATCGCCTGACGGTAGATGTGATCTTGCACGTCGCCAGCAGCAAAAACCCCAGGAAGATTGGTTCTGGAAGATCCCTTTTCGGTTACGATATATCCGTTTTCATCCGTAGTGATTTGGTCTTTGAAAATAGCGGTATTAGGTTGGTGGCCTATCGCAATAAAAATACCGTGCACTTCGATTTTGGATTGTTCTTGGGTTTGATTATTGAGGACCACTGCCCTTTCGACCAAATTGTTTTCGCCTTCGATGCCGATAAGTTCATGATTGAATTTCACCTCGATATTCGGGGTATGTTCCACCCTATGAACCATTGCTTTGGAAGCTCGGAAATGGTCTTTCCGCACCAGCATGGTTACTTTGTTGCATAGTTTAGCCAAATAAGTAGCCTCTTCTGCCGCAGTATCTCCCGCTCCCACGACAATCACGTCTTTGCCCTTGTAGAAAAAGCCGTCACAAGTTGCGCAGGCGGAAACCCCGCCACCGCTGTATTTTTTTTCGTCTTCCAGTCCCAAATATTTTGCCGTGGCTCCTGTAGAGATAATCACTGTTCGGGCTAGGATCTCTTTATTGCCGGCCCATAGCTTGTGCACGCCGCCCACTTGGGTTGAAAACTCTGCCTTGGTGATTAATTCGTAAAAAATTTTGGTATCGAATCGCTCGGCTTGTTTTTGTAGATCCATCATCATTTCCGGCCCCGTAATTCCGTTGGGATAGCCCGGGAAGTTATCGACTTCCGTAGTGGTGGTAAGCTGCCCACCCGGTTCCAAACCGGTATAAAGTTGAGGGTTTAGATCTGCTCTGGCGGCATAAATGGCTGCCGTATAGCCCGAAGGTCCCGATCCTATAATCACACAATCGTGTACGTTTTCCATAGGGTTTTCCATTCTTGTTTTGATTTAATGAGTGTTCAAAATTCGGGATTTATTTCGGGTTGTGAAACTTTTAACGATGTTTTTTTTCGATGCTTTTGTTTTATGTTTTGGATTTCATCTCCCGTCAGAAGGAGGCAAATCAAAGATTTTTTTATCTTTGTGGACTAATTTTTTTCAAGCATGAATTCCTTTATCGAAGAACTAAAATGGCGCGGTATTTTTGCCGATGCGACCCCCGAAATCGAACAACTGCTAAACCAAGGAATGACGTCTGCTTACGTGGGCTTCGATCCTACGGGAGATTCACTGCATTTGGGACACTTGGTTCCGATTATCGTATTGAGACATTTTCAAAACCACGGGCATAAGCCCTACGCTTTGGTTGGAGGGGCCACGGGAATGATTGGGGATCCTTCCGGAAAATCGAATGAGAGAAATCTTCTGAATGACGAACAATTGAACCACAATGTAGCCGGTTTGAAAGGACAATTGGAGCGTTTTTTGGATTTTAATGCCGATACTCCCAATGCGGCCGTCTTGGTCAATAATTACGATTGGATGAAAAACATTTCGTTTCTTGAGTTTGCCCGGGACATCGGTAAGCATATTACCGTGAATTACATGATGGCCAAAGATTCGGTCAAAAAAAGACTGAATGGCGAATTTCAAGAAGGAATGAGTTTTACGGAGTTCACCTATCAGCTTCTTCAGGGATTTGACTTTTTGCACTTGTATCAAAATCACGGTATCAAACTGCAAATGGGAGGAAGCGACCAATGGGGCAACATCACTACCGGTACCGAACTTATCCGACGCAAAGTGCAAGGTGAAGCGTACGGTCTAACCTGTACCCTGATTACCAAAGCGGATGGGTCCAAGTTTGGAAAGAGTGAAGCCGGAGAAAATGTATGGCTTGATGCGGCACGTACTTCGCCTTACAAGTTCTATCAGTTTTGGCTGAACCAGTCGGATGCGGACTGCGAAAGGTACATCAAAATCTACACTTTCCTCTCCAAATCAGAAATCGAGACGCTTATTACCGAGCACTCTCAAGCGCCCCATGAAAGAAAACTTCAAAAAAAGCTGGCGGAAGAAATGACCGTTTGGGTACACGGACGTGAGGAGTATGAAAAAGCTGTAAAAGCCTCTGAAATTTTATTCGGGCGTTCCACAGCTGACGATTTGGTTCGCTTGGATGAAGCGACTTTTTTGGACGTCTTTGAAGGCGTGCCTCAAAAAGAAATTGCCAAATCCGAGCTTATTGGGACCGGTATTGTGGATATTTTGGCAGAACGCTCCGGTTTTTTAAAATCCAAAAGCGAAGCCCAAAGGGAGCTTAAAGGCAATGCTATTTCCGTTAATAAAGCGAAAGTGGACGACACCTACAAAGCCGAAGAAAGCGACTTGATCGACGGGAAATTTCTATTGCTTCAAAAAGGAAAAAAGAATTATTTCATTGTAAAAGCCGTATAAAAGATTATACAGAAATCATTCAGATGTAAAAAAACTCCGCTTTTTCTTAGAAAGCGGAGTTTTTGTTGGTGGAAGCCACTTAAAATTATTTCATATTGACCACTCGATCCACAACATAGCGGGTGTTGCCACGCCAAGGCAGTGCTCCGTTGTATTCTTTGTAGTGAAGGTCAAAGTGTTTTCCGCTGTTTTCTTCCAATTGCCGGAAGACTTCGGGATCCTCCACGGAAAATTCGAATTCGTAACTGGTTAGCTCTCCGGTGCGTCCCCGTCCGAAGCCTTCCTGAATTAACTTTCCTTCGTAGGTTTTAAAAACATACCCTTTTCGGACGGCATAATTAAGGTACCCCGACTTTACGCCTTCGCCGAAAACGAAATAATATTTGTACCAGACAAATACGCCCAAAAACAAAAGCAGTACGCTCGCAAGAATCCAAAAATATTTTTTCATTGGTCTATAATTTTCATTCGAAAAATAAATCCGACCGTTTTATTACCGACGGTTCATTTTTATTTTTTAGCTATGGATCGGGAAATGACAATTTTCTGAATCTCCGACGTTCCCTCGTAAATTTGGGTGATTTTGGCATCACGCATTAACCGTTCCACGTGATATTCTTTCACGTAGCCGTACCCTCCGTGGATTTGAACCGCTTCGATGGTGGTATCCATTGCCACTTGGGAAGCATAGAGTTTGGCCATGGCTCCACTCTCGGAAATGTCCTTGCCTTCGTCTTTTTCGCAGGCCGCTTTCAGGCAGAGCATTCTTGCTGCCGTTATCTGCGTGGCCATATCGGCTAATTTAAAAGCGATAGCTTGGTGGTTAACGATTTCCGTTCCGAAGGCTTTTCTTTCCTTGGCGTATTTCAAAGCCAGTTCGTAAGCGCCCGATGCAATTCCCAATGCTTGGGACGCAATGCCAATCCGCCCGCCGTTGAGCACGGCCATGGCAAAATGAAACCCGAATCCTTCTTTACCAATACGGTTTTCTTTCGGAATTTTCACATCGGTAAACAAAAGCGAATGCGTATCGCTCCCGCGAATTCCCATTTTATCTTCTTTCGGGCCGATTTCGAATCCCTCCCATCCTTTCTCCACGATAAAGGCATTAATGCCTTTGTGCTTTTTTTCGGGGTTTGTCTGTGCTATAACAATATAATAGGAAGCTGTATTCCCGTTGGTAATCCAGTTTTTGGTTCCGTTGAGCAAATAATGGTCGCCCATATCCACGGCTGTGGTTTTTTGCGATGTAGCGTCCGATCCTGCTTCGGGTTCGGATAAAGCAAAGGCTCCGATTGCTTTCCCAATGGCAAGCGGAGTTAGGTATTTTTGTTTCTGTTCTTCACTACCGAATTTTTCCAAACCGGCACAGACCAGCGAATTATTGACCGACATGACCACGGCGGCCGAAGCATCAATTTTGGCAATTTCTTCCATGGCCAAAACATACGATACGCTATCCATCCCTGCACCACCGTAACGAGGGTCTACCATCATGCCCAAAAAGCCCATCTCTCCCATTTTTTTCACTTGCTCGTGTGGGAATTTCTGATCCCTATCTCTTTCGATAACTCCGGGGAGCAATTCGCTCTGTGCAAAGTCCCGGGCGGCTTGTTGAATCATCAAATGCTCTTCAGAAAAATTAAAATTCATAACTGTAATTCAAAATGTTGGTGGGTAAAAATACGCTTTTCGGTTGAATCTGAAAAAAAACTTTATTTTTGAGATTACAAAAAATAGTCTATTTTTACGAAAATCATTGTTTCGTTTTTAACCGATAAATAATATTCAAACCGTTATGTCTATACGAAGATTATTCGATATTCCTCATCATGCATTGATAAAGTTTCCTAAAGAGGATATGTTTGCCACCAAATACAACGGGCAGTGGAAAAAAACCTCTACATTAGAGTACGTCAATATGGGGAATAAAGTCTCCAGAGGATTATTAAAGCTGGGGATAAAGCCCGGCGATAAGATTGCGATGATTACCACCAATACCCGTACGGAATGGGCGGTAATGGATCTCGGGATTTTGCAAATCGGAGCCGTAAGTGTGCCGGTTTATCCGACTATTTCTTCTGAAGATTACCAATACATCTTCAACAATGCGGAAATTAAATATTGCTTCTTATCCGACCGGGAGCTTTTTGAAAAAGTGAATGCTATCAAGGACAAAATTCCTTCTCTTCAAGGAGTATTTTCGTTCGATCAGATTGAAGGCGTGGCCAACTGGAACGAAATTCTCGATTTGGGCGAAAATGATGCCACTCAAAATGAAGTGGAGGATCTTTCCAAAAGTATTAATCCGGAGGATTTGGCTACCATTATTTACACTTCGGGAACTACGGGAAAACCCAAAGGTGTTCTGCTGAGCCACCGGAATATCGTTTCCAATGTATTGGGGGCGGATCACCGAATTCCGCGGCGTAATATCGATTACAAAGATTTGCGTGCCTTAAGTTTTTTACCTATTTGCCATATTTTTGAAAGAATGCTGTTTTATCTTTACCAATATAATGGTTTTTCCATTTATTTTGCCGAAAATATCGAAAAAATGGGGGATAACATTAAGGAGGTAAAACCCCATTATATGACTGTGGTTCCCCGTCTCATTGAGAAGGTATACGATAAAATCTACGACAAAGGGACGAGTGCGGGAGGACTTAAAGCCAAAATATTTCTTTGGGCATTGGGGGTCAATAAAGCCAAAACCACTATCGGAAAATTTTCGGGGATTAAGGAAATCATTGCCGACAAATTGGTTTTTAGAAAATGGAGAGAAGGTTTGGGGGGCAATATCATTACGTTGGTATCAGGATCGGCGGCTCTTTCGGCCAGACTGAACAAAATGTTCCAGAACGCGGGCATTCCTATTTTGGAGGGCTATGGGCTGACGGAAACGTCTCCTGTGATTGCGGTGAACTCTTTCGACCGGATGAAAATAGGTACGGTAGGGCATCCTTTGGATAATCTCGACGTTAAAATACAGCCCGATGGTGAAATTTCGGTTAAAGGGCCTTCCGTTTTTATCGGATACCATAACAACGAGGAAATGACTCGCGAGGCTTTTACCGAGGACGGCTATTTCAAAACCGGGGATATCGGACATATTGACGAAGAAGGTTTCCTTTATATTACTGACCGAAAGAAAGAAATGTTCAAAACGTCGGGAGGGAAATACATTGCTCCTCAAGTGATTGAAAACATGGCTAAAGCGTCCAAATTCATCGAGCAAATTATGGTTGTGGGCGATGGGGAAAAAATGCCTTGTGCCTTGGTTCAGCCTGATTTTACATTCGCCAAGAACTGGGCCGATCGAAAAGGTCTAAATATAGGGCAGACTCCGGAACAGTTGGCTCAAAGTCCGGAACTGAAAGCCCGTATCGAAAAAGAGATAGACTTTCTTAATACTAAACTCGGGAATTGGGAACAAATTAAAAAAATCGAATTGACTCCTGAGGTTTGGAGCATTGAAGCAGGATTGCTGACTCCTACGATGAAGTTGAAGCGAAAAATTATCAAAGAACATTTCATCCGGTTGTACAATAAAATGTACGGTCATGAAGCATCGGAGGAGAAACTTTAAACAAAATACCGGCGGAAAAATCTGCCGGTATTTTGTTTTTATTTTTTAACCTAAATTGGTTTTTCGAAGCATTGGAACGAATTTGTAAATCCCGAACTCTTCTTTTTCAAACTCTGTGAGCGAAATCTTGGTTAAGCGGTAAAGGATTTGTTCTTCGGAAGGGCCTAGAGGAATCACCATTTTTCCTCCGATATTCAGTTGTTTCAGAAGTTCCGTAGGCATCACTTCTGCTCCACAGGTTACGATGATTCGGTCAAAAGGGGCAAAAGTAGGAAGTCCGGCAAAACCATCGCCAAAACTCTGGAATTTGGGGCGTAAATCCATAGCTTTAAGTTTCGCTTTAGAAAAGTCGAAGAGTTCTTTTTGTCGTTCCACCGTATAGACCCAAGCGCCCATGGCTACCAATACAGCCGTTTGGTAACCGCTTCCCGTACCGATTTCCAGGACTTTATCTTTAGGACTTACCTCCAGTAATTCCGTCTGTTCGGCGACGGTGGAGGGATGGGATATCGTTTGGTTTGCCGCGATGGGAAAAGCGCGATCTTCATAAGCCAAATCTCCAAAAACACTTTCCAAAAAAAGATGGCGAGGCACCTCGTTGATGGCCTTCAGGACGGCCTCGTCCGAAATACCGACGTTCATCCGAAGATAGTCGACCAATATTTTGCGTTTTCCTCTATGTAGAAATGAATCCTGCATGAGGCAAAAATAGCAAATACAAGCGAATTTTGGCGTCTAATTTTTTTCATTTTTGCTCTGAAGGCTTCCCTTAGGCTTGTCCAAAAATCCGTATCTTTACAGAAAACTTTTTGAGTATGCTGAAAGCTGGTTTGGTAGGTGCCGGGCACCTTGGAAAAATCCATTTGAAACTATTAAACCAAAGTGAAAAATATGAGCTTGTTGGTTTCCATGATGCGGACAAAGAAAACGGACAAAAGATAGAACGCGAATTTGGCTATCGTTTTTTTGAAAACTTTGACGAATTACTTTCGCAAATTGAGGTATTGGACATTGTAACCCCTACCCTTTACCACTACGATTACGCCATGAAGGCGATTGCTAACGGAAAACATTTTTTTATTGAAAAACCCGTAACCCATACGTTGGAACAAGCCGAGGAATTGCTTTCCCAGTGCGAAGCCAAAGGGTTGATGGCGCAGGTAGGTCACGTTGAAAGATACAACCCCGCTTTTATCGCTACCAAAGAATACATTCATAACCCGATGTTTATCGAAATTCATCGCTTGGCCGAATTCAATCCCCGAGGAACGGACGTTTCCGTTGTTTTGGATTTAATGATTCACGATTTGGATATTCTATTGTCTTTGGTTGCTTCTAAGGTGAAGAGTATTCGCGCATCGGGAGTGTGCGTCGTTTCCAAAACCCCTGATATTGCCAATGCCCGCATCGAATTCGAAAACGGTTGTGTTGCCAATTTAACGACTTCCAGAATTTCGATGAAAGCGATGAGAAAAAGCCGTTTTTTCCAACAAGACGCCTACATTTCCGTGGATTTTCTTGAGAAAAAAGCGGAAGTCATTCGGATGAAACAAGCGCCGGAAAATCCGACTCCATTCGATATGATTATCGAAAATGCCGAGGGCGAACGCAATCAAATTTTATTTGAATACCCCGACATCCAACCCAATAACGCCATTTTGGATGAACTGAACTCCTTCGCTCAAGCCATCGAAAACGGAAAGAATGTGGAGATCTCCCTAAAAGACGGTACCGAGGCATTAAAAGTAGCTTTGGAAATCATGAAGCTCATAGGATGATTTATTCCATGAAAAGTTTGAAAGGTTCCGTTTGCATTTATTTTTTTATTAGTTTTAGAAGCTAAAACCAAATCAACAACGCTTATTTATGTTTGAACTAAATTACGAATTATCCGGCATCGACATTAAGACGTTTTACGGAGTACAAAACCAAAATTTCAATTTAATCAAATCCAGCTTTCCTACCTTGAAAATCACCGGAAGGGATCATTTTATTTTCGCCATGGGCACTCAAGAAGCGCTGGACGTATTAAAGGCCCGCTTGGATGATATTGTTCGTTTTATTTCCACCCATAATTCTATTGGAATCAAAGATATTGAGAGTCTATTGAAAATCAAAAACGAGGAAGAAAAACAACTGGTTTTCGATCAGGATATTATCGTTAAAGGGGTGAACGGCAAAATCATCAAGGCCAAAACCACGAATTTGAAGAAACTGGTAAAAGAAGTTCAGGGAAAAGACATGGTTTTTGCCATAGGCCCTGCGGGGACGGGAAAAACCTATACCAGTGTGGCATTGGCGGCGAAAGCCCTAAGAGATAAGGAGGTGAAGCGAATTATTTTGACGCGTCCGGCCGTAGAGGCGGGTGAGAGTTTGGGGTTTTTGCCTGGGGATTTAAAAGAAAAACTCGATCCGTATTTGCAGCCGTTGTATGATGCGCTTCGGGATATGATTCCTCATGAAAAACTCGAAGGTTTCATTGAGAAAAAAGTCATTGAGGTGGCTCCTTTGGCCTTTATGCGAGGACGAACCTTGGACGATGCTTTCGTTATTTTGGACGAAGCCCAAAACACCACTCATAGTCAAATGAAAATGTTTCTGACCCGAATGGGGATGAATGCGAAATTCATTATCACGGGCGATCCGAGCCAAGTGGATTTGCCTCTCAAACAGAAATCGGGGCTCAGGGAAGCCATGCGGATTTTGAAAGACGTGAAGGAAATCGGGTTCGTTCATCTTACGGAAGAAGATGTGGTAAGGCATCCCGTTGTAAAGAAGATTATTTTGGCCTATAATAATGAAGAGAAGAGATTGCGGGAAGAATAGTTTCAAATTCGTTAAAAAAAGAAAACGCCGGAATTTGTCCGGCGTTTTTGCGTTAATTATGGTTTTATTTAATAAATCGAAGGGTACTTCTGAGGATTACTTTCATGAAACATGGCGTAGATTTTTTCCACAATATCGTCTACGGAAGGTTTACTGAAGTAATCTCCGTCGCTCGCGTAAGCTGGGCGGTGATCCTGCGCGGCAATGGTTAGCGGATCGGAATCCAAATACCTAAAGCCTTTTTGTTTCTCCAAAATCTGCTGAAGGATAAATGCCGAAGCTCCACCCTCCACGTCTTCGTCAATTACGGCCAAACGGTTCGTTTTCTTAAGGCTTTGGGCAATGTCGTGCGACAAATCGAAAGGAATAAGCGACTGAATGTCGATAACTTCTGCCGAAATGCCTAATTTTTCCAATTCCGAAGCAGCTTCGCTGACTACGCGCCATGTAGAGCCATAGGTTACCAGCGTTACATCTTTTCCTTCTTTGGTGATTTCTACTTTCCCCACAGGTACGGTAAATTCTCCCAAATTATCGGGCTGTTGTTCTTTCAAACGGTAGCCGTTGAGGCATTCTACAATAACACAAGGTTCATCGCTTTGCAGCATGGTATTGTAAAAGCCTGCGGCTTTGGTTAGGTTTCGGGGAACCAAAACCAAAATCCCTTTGGATAAATTGAGAATCCCGGCCATCGGTGATCCCGAATGCCAGATGCCTTCCAAACGATGCCCTCTGGTACGGATGATTACCGGAGCTTTTTGCCCGCCTTTGGTTCGGTAATGCACCGTAGCCAAGTCGTCACTCATCCCTTGAAGACAATACAGAATGTAATCCAAATATTGGATTTCCGCAATTGGGCGAAGCCCTCGCATTGCCATACCGATTCCCTGCCCCAAAATAGTCGCTTCCCGAATTCCGGTATCCGCCACGCGTGTCTTTCCGTATTTTTCTTGCAAGCCTTCCAGCCCTTGGTTCACGTCGCCAATATTTCCCGAATCCTCGCCGAAAACGAGAGTCTGAGGGTATTTCTCGAAAATTTTGTCAAAATTGTTTCGCACGACTACCCTTCCGTCTACCATTGGGGAATTCTCGCTGTATATTGGAGGAATTTCTTTTACGTTTGTCGCTTTCCACTCGGATTGCGAGTACAAGTGCGAAGAGTAATTATCCCGTTCTTTGGCCAAAAGTTCTTCGTATTTGTTTTTCAGCCATTGTCTTTCGGTGGATTGGGTATTTCGAGTCAAAAGAAGGGTTTTTCTGGCTAAATGAAATACGTCCTTCTTGGCCACCGAAATGATTTTGTTGAATTTTTTGATTTCTTCACTAACCGAAGGATTGGCGGATTGCATTTTTTCGACCAACGGAAGCATTTGGTTTTTGATTTCCGCTATCGTAGCCTGATACGCTTCCCAAGCTTTTTTTTGCCCTTCTTTTACAATCTTTTTGGCTTCTGTTTCAATTTGAGACAACTCCTCCTCGGTTGCCAAAATTACTTCGCGTCCTTCGATTTCGACCGAATAGCTTAAAATCCAGTCTTTAAATTTCAAAAGACCGTCATGCTCCGCTTCCCAAGCCAAACGGGCCTCATCCTTGTAACGCTCGTGCGATCCCGAAGTGGAATGCCCTTGCGGTTGGGTTACTTCGATCACATGAACCACCACCGGAATGCCTTCCTCCCGGGCATAGTATTCCGCTTTGGCGTAAGCATCCAACAGCGCAACGTAATCCCAAGCCCTTACCTGAATGATTTCGCATCCCTGTGTTTCGCCTTCCTTCCGTTGGAAGCCGGAAAGCATTTCCGAAATGTCCGCCTTGGCACGCTGGTCATGCGTGGGTACGGAAATACCGTAGCCGTCATCCCAGATGGAAACGATCATAGGCACTTGCAATGCACACGCCGCATTAAGCGTTTCCCAAAAATGCCCTTCGGCTGTGGACGCATCGCCAATGGTTCCGAAAGCCACTTCGCGCCCGTTGTTTGAAAAACGTTCGGCTCCCTCGAACTGGATCTCCTTGAAAATATTGGAAGCCTGAGCCAAGCCCAACAAACGAGGCATTTGCCCTGCCGTCGGCGAAATATCAGAGGAAATATTTTTAATTTTGGTCAAATCCTTCCAGCTCCCGTCTTCATTAAGCGAGCGCGTGGCATAATGCCCGTTCATTTGCCTTCCTCCCGAAGCCGGTTCCCGCTCCACACTGGTGTCGGCGTAAAGTTGTGCAAAAAAACGCTCAACGCTGAGAGCCTCCACTGCCATAGCGAACGTTTGATCCCGGTAATAACCAGAGCGCCAGTCGCCTTCGCGAAAAAATTTGGCCATTGCCAGTTGGGGAAGTTCTTTGCCATCTCCGAAAATTCCGAACTTAGCTTTACCTGTAAGCACCTCCCGACGTCCGAGTAAAGACATCTCGCGGGAAATACACCCTAATTTGTAATCTTCAAGAACCGAATTTTTGAAATCTTGGAAAGAAATTTCCTGAGTTTCTATATAAGTTGTCTGCATATCTGTAAAATGTAGAGTTTTACAAATATACGCATTTTGGAAAAATCAATAAAATAAAGCGGAAATCTTTGACCGCAAAAAGAACTAAAATTTACGTTCAATCACGTAATCCAGCATAAGATGAAGCGATTTTTTAGCTTCGGACTCCGGGAATTCTTCCAGTAATGCCTTGGCTTTCTGCTGAAAATCCTTCATAACTCCGATGGCATAATCCAAACCGCCCGATGCTTTGACAAAAGCTATAAGCTCTTTTACCCGCTCTTTTTTGTTATTGTATCGTTTGATGGTATCAAAATAATACTTGTAATCTTTCTCGCTGGCATTTTTTAAGGCATAAATCAGAGGAAGGGTCATTTTCTGCTCTTTAATGTCAATCCCGACCGGCTTACCGATCACATTGGAACTGAGGTAATCGAACAAATCGTCCTTAATCTGAAAAGCCATCCCCGTATAAGTTCCGAAATCCCTCATCTTCTCGGCCACCGATTCGTCGGCGTTGTTGGAAAGCACCCCGATTTCGCAACATGCCGCAATCAAAGTAGCGGTTTTCTGACGGATGATTTCATAATAAACCGGTTCGGTAATGTCCAGTTTGCGAGCTTTTTCCAATTGCAATAATTCTCCTTCGCTCATTTCCCGGATAGTGCGGGAAATTACCGCCAGTAAATCGTAATCCTGATGATCCGTGGAAAGCAAAACCGATTTGGAAAGCAAGTAATCCCCTACCAAAACGGCAATCTTGTTTTTCCACAAAGCATTAATCGAAAAGAAATTTCTCCGTTTCAAACTCTCGTCCACCACGTCGTCATGAACCAACGTTGCCGTATGAATGAGTTCTATCATCGAAGCTCCCCGAAAGGTTTTCTCCGTTACCGACCCTACCAATTGCGCGCAGAGAAATACAAACATCGGGCGCATTTGTTTCCCCTTGGTCGTTACGATAAAGCGCGTTACTTTATCCAACAAAGGCACATTGCTCTGCATGGACTCGTAAAACTTTTTTTCAAAAAGTTTCATTTCGTCACTTATCGGTCTTTTGATTTCTTCTACGATATTGCCCACAATTAATCAGATATGAATGGTATTTTACAGAATAAAACGAAAGCAAATATAATCAATTTTCTGTCACGGCGTCTTAGGATATTTATTTAAGTTCCGTTTGGGGAATGAAATAAAGCCGCTGCGGAACTTTAAACGGGCGACGATGAAAACGCTCTCCTGAAATGTAAATCCCTTCTTTCGTTACGGCAATGCCTTCAATCTGTCCCACGGAAGACGTCATCCCCAAGTAATACTTTGTCGCTTTTCCTCCAAAAAAACGACCGTTTTCATCCCGCTCGAATATTGTAAGGTAAGCCTCCATTTTTTTGGTATAGCCAACGGTATAGAGTTTTCCATCGTAATAAGCCGCATCCGTTGCCACATAGCCCAACGGGTATTCTTCCAATTTCCGAGCCGCAACGGGTTCGCTTCCCGTTCCGGAGGCTGGAAGCACATAGTGCGATGTACGGTACGAAAGCCATTCTTTGGTGAAAAGGTGAAGCTCACCATCAATAAAAACCGCCGACTCCGCATCCCAATCATTGGCCTGGGGTTTGCGGACAAACGAGGTTTGCTCAGGGTAATAAAAACGGATGGTCTCAACCGTTTCCATGGAGTCCGCTGCAACTTTGTAAAATTTTAAATCCTGTCGCGTCCCCCAATTGTTACCGATATCGGCAACGTAAAAAAAAGAACCGCCGCAAGCCAGAGCCTCCCAATCGAAGTTAGCCGCTCCCGAAATCGGATAAGTCCGAACAAGCCGACCGTCTTGAGGAGCCAATTCGTAAAGTTCAGCGGCATTTCCACTGTCATTAAGCGTAAATAAGCGGTCTTTGTAAAACGACAACGCCGAGGTTTCCTCCACTTTGTCGTCCAGGTCGGCTACTTTGTATTTTTTCAGCTTTAACCATTCGTAAGACTGACCGTAAACACCTGCCGAAAAGGCCATCGCAAAAGCCACCCAAAGTTTAGTCATGCATTTGAATTTTATTCGGTTCCTTTATTAGCTAATTGGCCGCAGGCGGCATCAATATCTCCGCCTCTGCTCCGCCGTACCATCACGGTGATTCCCGCTTTGGTCAGTTCGCGAACGTAATGCTCTTCCGCCGCTACGCTTCGGTGGTCAAATTTTCCTTCTCCTATCGGATTGTATTGGATGAGATTTACCTTGGAGGGAACCTTCCGACAATAGTTGATTAAAGCCTTGATATGGCGTTCGTCGTCGTTAATCCCCTTCCAAACACAATATTCAAAAGTGATTGCGCTTCCCGTTTTTTCGTACCAATACTGTAGCGCTTCCATGATTTCCGTCAATGGGAACTTGGTGGAAAAAGGCATGATTTCGTTTCGCGTCTGCTCCACAGCCGAATGGAGTGATAAAGCCAATTTGACTTTAAGATCTTCGTCCGCCAGCCGCTTAATC
Source organism: Bergeyella anatis (assembly GCF_036016955.1). Taxonomy (NCBI): domain Bacteria; kingdom Pseudomonadati; phylum Bacteroidota; class Flavobacteriia; order Flavobacteriales; family Weeksellaceae; genus Bergeyella; species Bergeyella anatis. Next base: position 158,351 of record NZ_JAYWXI010000003.1, read on the forward strand.
ATTTTGGGGATTCCCGAAGTCGAAACCGTAATACGCCGCGCTGACATCCCTAAACCTTCCGGTTGGGTGATTTTACGGATGGCATCCACCACGTTGTTGTAGTTCATCATCGGTTCTCCCATCCCCATAAACACAATATTGGACAAAGGTCGATCAAAATACAATCGGCTTTGCCGGTCAATTAAAGCGACCTGATCCACGATTTCTGCCACTTCTAAATTTCGCATTCGTTTAAGTCTTGCCGTTGCACAAAACTCGCAGTTTAACGAACACCCCACTTGGGACGAAACGCAGGCTGTTGTACGCGTTTCTGTTGGAATAAGAACCGACTCAACCATAAGGCCGTCATGCAATTTCACGCCATTCTTGATGGTTCCGTCTTTGGATTTCTGAAGCAAATCTACCGAAACCGGATTAATCACAAACGTCTCCGAAAGTTTTTCGCGGAGTGGTTTGGACAAATTGGTCATCTCCTCGATGGAATGAAGATTTTTACTCCAAATCCAATCGTAGACCTGTTTGGCACGGAAAGGCTTTTCGCCAATCTGAACGAAATAATCGGTCAATTCTTGCAGCGATAATGTTCTTATGTCTTTCATTTCGGACGGAAAATTATAAATTAGGGTGTCGTTTTAAAAAACAACACCCACTTTTCTTTTTTATTAAAACGATAGTCTCATTATCGGTTAGAGAATGAGCATCGCATCCCCGTAGGAATAAAATTTATACTTCTCCTTAATCGCTTCCTCGTAAGCATGCATGACGAAATCTTTGCCTGCGAAGGCCGCAATCATCATAATTAAGGTTGATTTCGGCGTATGGAAGTTGGTAATCATGGCATTGGCCACCCCGAACTCGTGCGGAGGGTAAATAAATTTGTTGGTCCAGCCATGGTAAGGCCCGATTTTCTTGTTGGACGAAACCGAAGTTTCCAAAGCCCGCATGGTGGTGGTTCCTACCGCACAAACCCGACGGTTTTCTTCCACCGCCTTATTGATGATTTCCGCGTTAAGCTGATCGATAATCGCCTCTTCGGATTCCATCTTATGCTTGCTCAAATCTTCCACCTCGATAGGATTGAACGTCCCTAAACCGACATGAAGCGTAACCTCGGCAAAATCAATCCCTTTAATCTCCAAACGTTTCATCAGATGTTTGGAAAAGTGAAGCCCCGCCGTAGGTGCCGCAACCGCTCCTTCGTGCTTGGCATAAATCGTTTGGTAACGCTCGGCATCCTCAGGTTCCACCGCCCGTTTAATGTATTTCGGAAGTGGGGTTTCGCCCAGCTCCTTCAACTTGGCACGGAACTCCTCATAGCTTCCGTCGTACAAGAATCGAAGCGTTCTTCCTCTGGAAGTTGTATTGTCGATAACTTCGGCCACCAAGGATTCGTCCTCGGTAAAGAACAATTTATTACCAATTCGTATTTTCCGAGCCGGATCCACCAAAACATCCCAAACCCGGGTTTCGCGATCCAATTCTCTAAGAAGAAAGACCTCTATCTTGGCTCCCGTTTTTTCCTTATTGCCATAAAGACGGGCCGGAAACACTTTGGTATTATTGAAGATGAATAAATCCCCTTCGTCGAAATAGTCGATAACGTCTTTGAAAAGTTTATGTTCGATGGTTTCGTCTTTTCGGTTAAGCACCATCAAACGAGCTTCATCTCTATGCTCGGAAGGATGCTCGGCAAGCAGTTCCGCAGGAAGATCGAAATTAAAATCAGATGTTTTCATGCAATAAAATTTACGGATTTTATATTAAAAAATAAAGCGGCAAAGATACAATATCAAACGGGCATTGTCAAGCCCTTCGGATAAAATAGGAAAAATAACCTTTTCAAAGGTTTCCTCCCCTCCTTCCCAAAAAAAATCGGATGCCTAAAACATCCGATGATAAAATTATAAGGTTTCTTTCAGCCATCCGAAAAACTCCCTTTGCCAAACCAATGCGTTGTGGGCATTCAGCACCCAGTGGTTTTCGTCCGGGTAGTAAAGGAATTTGGATTTCAATCCCTTCAAACGAGCCGTCTGGAAGGCCTGGTTCCCTTGCTCGTACGGCACGCGGAAATCCAACCCACCCTGAATAATCATAATCGGAGCGTTCCAATTTTGGCTGTAAAGGCTCGGATTAAATTCCGTATAGGCCTTTGGTGTAGGCGTTTCCCAAGGTGAACCAATATCCCAATTGGCAAAAAACAATTCCTCAGTCGTTCCATACCAAGACTTCATGTCGTAAAGCCCGTTATGTGCAATAAACGATTTGAAACGGTTTCCGTGCACGCCCGCAAGCATATACACACTGTAGCCTCCATAGCTGGCTCCGACGGCCGCCATACGGTCGCCGTCCACAAAAGGAAGTGTTTTGGCATAGTCCGTCGCCGAAAGGTAATCGCGGATCGGCTGCCCTCCCCAATCTTTGGAAATCGCTTCGTTCCACTGTGTTCCCCAGCCCGGCATTCCTCGACGGTTAGGAGCCACCACGATATACCCTTGAGCAGCCATCAAGGCAAAATTCCAACGGATGCTGAACGTTTGGGTCAACGCCGACTGCGGCCCTCCTTGGCAATATACTAACGTAGGATACTTTTTGGTTTCATCGAAATCGGGCGGGTAAATAAACCAAACCCCCATCGATTTGCCGTCTGTGGTTTCAACCATGCGGAGTTCGGTTTTAGAAGGTTTAATCTTCGCGTACGTTTCCGCATTCACCGCAGTTACCTGCTCCATTTTTCCGCCTTTAAGGTTAACCGAAAATAAATCCGCATTATGGTTCATGTCGTTTCTGGAAACCACAAGCGTATTTTTATAATCGGCATAAATCGCATTAACATCGAAATCCCCTTTCGTGATTTGCGTTATTTTCTTAGCCGAAGGACTGAGTGAAAACAATTGCTTTGTCCCCCGAAAAGCCGCCGTATAATAGATCGTTTTGGAATCTGAACTCCAAGCCAAGCCTCCCGTTACGCTCTCGTCCCAATGTTCGGTAAGGTTCGATTTTCGACCCGTTTTCCAGTCAATGAGTTTAATGTCGTTTTTATCCGCCTCAAAACCGTCCCTTTTCATCGACGTATAAAGAAGGTACTTTCCATCGGGGCTGAAAATTGGCTGATTATCATAGCCCTTATTTTCCTCCGTAAGATTACGCACTTTTCCCGAAGCCAAATGGTAGGCAAAAATATCCGTATTGGTCGATTGAACGTAAGCCGCACCGCTTAGCGGTTTAACCACATACAACAATTCTGAAGAATCCGGACTCCAGACAAAATCTTCACTGCCCCCGAAAGGACGCTGAGGCGAATCCCACGCTTTCCCCTCCAAAAGATCCTTGGCCAAAGAAACCGGCTGAGAAACCCCAACCACAAAAACATGATTGTATCGGCCCTCGTTCCAGCGGTCCCAATGGCGGTGATTCAAATCCGTGTAAATCTGAGCGGTAGAATGAGGTACATCCCCATATTTTTCCTTTCCATAGACCGTTTCCACCTGAACTTCCCGACTAAAGGCAATTTGTTTTCCGTCCGGAGAAATCTTGATTTCAACCGCATCCGGAAGCGTGTAAAACGCTTCCCAACTTTTTCCCGCATCTTTGGAAAGATAAATTTGATCCCCTTCTTTGGCGTACAAACCGTTTTTATCCCATTGGATTAAACTCTTCTTTCCTAAATCCAAGGCCGAAGAACGACGTGTTGCCACCTCGAACAGAAAATTAGTAGACTTGGATTTTTCGGTCGCCAAATCCGTACGGCTGACTTTGTAAATCAACGAAGACTGGTCCGGTGAAACCGCCGAAACACTCATTCGGTTAAGCGACCAAAGCACCTCCGGTGTCATCACCTCCTGCGCCTCTACCATCAACGGAGCCGCCAAAGCCACCATGGCATGTTTTAAATTCATATCAAAAGGATTTTTAGTTTAACAATTAAATAAAACTCTAAAAAATTACTTCTCTCCAAGCAAAAGCGACTCCAAAGCCGAAGTAATCAACGACAACAAAATGCTAAAAAAGAAAGCCCACCAAAAGCCATCCACCTGCATCCCAATCACAAAATAGTCGGCAATCAAAACGATTAAAGCATTAATCACCAAAAGGAAAAAGCCCAACGTGAAAACCGTAATAGGAAACCCCACGATTTTTAACAACGGCTTAACCACTACATTGAGAAAAGCCAATACCAAAGCAAAACCAATTGCCGTCGAAAAACGGTCAAAGTGAACTCCCGATAAAACCATCTGAAGCAGATAAGCCGATACCGCCGTGAGCCCCAATCGCATTAAAAATCTCATTTCGTCTTAATTTTAGCCAAAAATAACGTATTATTTGATTTCGTGCAATTTCTCTCGGAGAGGAAAAAAATAAAGAAATGACATATCCCATCCCGAAAATTTTGGCACCGCTAAGTCGGAGTATTAATTTTGCGGTGTTAAACCATCCCATTGCCTTATCGTGACGTTGAATTTCCGTTTCGTTTCAGTCTTTTGCCTTCTTTTGGCCAGTCTTCGTTTGGAGGCTCAGGATGACATTATCCACGAAAATCAGGCTTGGGTGGGCTACATCAATCAAAGTCGGATGAATGAGAGAATAAGTCTATTGAACGACGCTCATTTCGTCCCTAATAGTTTTCTTATTTTAAGAACGGGAGCAATTTATCACTTTTCGCTTGGCGAAAATCTGAAAGGAAGCACCTCTTTGGGATACGCTCATTTGTGGCTCTATCCGCCCGCAAAATCTCCCGACCCCAGCCGAAATGAACACCGACCGTGGGGGCAAACTACGCTAAACCACCAATCGGGAAAATTCGGGTTTTTGCACCGCCTGAGGTACGATGCGCGTTTCCGTCAGCAGGTAACCCATCACCAGCGCACCGACGATTACCTCTTTAACTGGCGCTTCCGTTATTTTGTCCAAGTGAGATACCCCCTGAAGAATTTTCCGGAATCTGGAGCCCAACTCTACGTTTTCAATTCCAACGAGGTGCTTTACGATGCCGGGAAAACCATCAAAAACCATTTTCGGCTCAACCAAAACCGTTACACCATCGGCATAGGTTACCGCTTCAGTCCTACCCTGTCTTTGCAAATCGGTTACCTCAATATGTTAAAAAAAGCCCCTTCTTCTTCTACGCTGACCATGGCTCATACCGCCTCGGTCATGCTGTTTCATAATTTGGATTTCAGAACGAAATAAAATTTAGACCAACGTTTTGGAGAAAATGGTGTACTCTTTATAAAGACGGTACCCCTGAAGACGCTCGATTTCCCGACGCATCTTTGTGTTTTCGCGCATAATTAAATGACTGTCCATCATGTTAAAGCCCAAAGCCTTAGCCGAGTCAATCAGCTTAACTGCTAAAATGGCATCCAATCCTTTGCCCTGCATCTCGTTCTTTACTGCCCCAAGCAGTAAAACCAAACGCTTGGACGTTTTAAACGCTCGCAGGAGATGGTACCACCCTAAAGGCCACAAGCGTCCTCTTCCCTTTTTCACCGCGTCGCTTAGGTCCGGCATGGCAATCACAAAAGCAACCACATTTCGCTCACCATCCCCATGAGTGATGATTTTAACCAACTTAGGATTGAGCAAAGGGATGAAGCGACGGGCAAAATCATCCATTTCTTCTTCCGATATTTTTACAAAACCATAAATATCAGTATAAGTGGCATTAATCAAATTGAACACCGGACGAACAAACGCCTGAATCTGTCGGGTTGAAGTAAATTCGTGAATTTGAAAATTCATTCGCTCAAGCAGACGGCTGCTGTAGACCGCATATTTCTCGGGAACCCCTTCCGAAATAGGCACTTCATACTGGCAAAGTTCGACATACGGGGCATACCCGCTTTCCTCGATAAAATCCACCATGTAAGGAAAATTACAGTTGGTAACCATCATCGTTTTTTCCTGAAAGCCCATCGTCAAAAAGCCCTGAGGCTCTTTATCCGAAAAGCCCATCGGTCCGACAATAAGCGTGCTCTCCTGAGCCAAAGCCCATCGTTCCACCGCCGAAAGTAATGCGTTAAACACTTCCCGATCCTCATTGCATTCAAAATAGGAAAAACGGGCGGTTTTCTGATGTTTTGCCTCATTGTACTCTTTCGGAATGAGCCCCATGATACGGCCTACGGGGTTTCCGTCGCGGTAAGCCAACAAAAGAAGCGTGGCATTATGCTGAAAAGCAGGATTCTTGCTCTTGTCGAAAAAACGTCTTTCATCCATATACAAAGGCGGTATCCACGACGCATGACGGCGGTGAATTTTTTCCGGTAGATAAACAAACGTATGCAGATCCTTCCTGCTTTTAACTTCTCTTATTTCAATACTCATTCTTTCTTAATCCTTTTAATAAACGGGTAAGCCCATAATACACTACGGGAGCACTTGCCAGTCCCCCTACCACATCCACGAAATAATGCGCTTTGATGTATACCGTAGAAAACATCAGCAAAACGACAACCGGCAGAAAGTAAAACAACCATTCCCGTTTGTGGGTCCATACCCAAAGCAGTATAATAACCGCCACCGCCACGTGCGAACTGGGGAAAGCAGCCGTGGGAGCTTCTCCGTTTTGTTGAATTAATTTAATAATCCGTCCGAAAATTCCGTGCGCCTGAATTTGATTTTCCGGAAAAGGGAAAAAAAATTGAGGCCCGAAAGCAGGAACGAAAATAAAGAAAACATAATACGACAAAAAAGACGCAATAACCAAAAATCCAAACGATTCCAAAAGCCCAGGCCGATACCGGTAAAGGTAAAACAGCAAAACCACCGGCATAAGGTAATAAGCAAAATACCCGAAATACATCATCTCACTAAAAAAAGGATGACTCAGCACTTGCGAAAACACGAGAGCCGGTTGTTCTCCGAAAATTTTTTCGTCCCAAGCCATCAGCATCGGATCCACCGAAGGTAAAAACAACCGATTGAGTAATGCCGTTTCTTTGTACAAGACACTCAAAGCTGCATAGGCCAATAAAACCGTCAGCAGAGCCCAAAGCCGGTAACTTACCCTTTGGTGCAGAGCAAAACTAAAACCGAATATTCCCAAAAAAAGAGCCCGATTTCCCATTATTGACGGAGACAGCAGCAATTGCGGATCTTTCCAAGCGACTATTCCTGCCACCAAAAGAAAATAAGCCGTCAGAGGAAGCCAAATAATGGAAGAACGCTTAAAAAGATTTTTCAATTCGAGAAAATTTGCGCAAAATTAAGGATTTCTTTGATTGCGTAAAGATTTATTTTTTTCAGAAAAATCTTCGGTTTAGTTTCTTAATTTTAATTTAGAAGGTTTTTCCCTTGATTGGTTTAACTTTACGAGCCGAAACACCACGTAAAAAACCGTAGCCGCATCTTTTGATGCGGCTACGGTTTAGCTCAATCTAACTGCCTCAAACAATTTAGGGGGTCTTTTTGCTGTTCGCATTAAATTTAATACGGGAAAATACAGCCAATACCACCATTGCCAATGCACCGAGGTAAACCCATAAAGGCACAGGAACGGGATCGCCCGCTGCATAGGAGTGCAGGCCACTAAGGTAATAGTTTACCCCGAAGTAGGTCATAATAATCGAACTGATGGACACCATGGAAGCCACATGAAAAGCCCATCGGCCTCTCAGCCCCGGAACCAAACGCATATGCAATACAAACGCATAAACCATTACCGAAATAAAAGCCCAAGTTTCCTTCGGATCCCAGCTCCAATAACGTCCCCAAGATTCGTTAGCCCAAATGCCTCCAAGGAAAGTTCCCACGGTTAGGGCATACAGTCCTATCGTTAAAGACATTTCGGAAACAATGGTCAATTCCTTAATGGTACTTTCGTTATGCCGTTTAAAGTTGTTTTTATCCGCCAAAATATAGAAAATCAAGCACAGAACAGCAATCACAAACGACAGTCCGAAGAAACCGTAACTTGCCGTAATGATCGCCACATGGATAATTAACCAATACGATTTAAGCACGGGGACCAAAGGGGTAATTTGAGGGTCGAGCGCCGAACCTCCGTGTGCAAATCCCATCATAATCACGGCTACCATAAAACCCGAAGCCGGAATTAAAGCATTGGCATTTTTATACAAAACCAAACCGGCGGTAATCCCCACCCAGGAAATGAATACAATGGCTTCGTAACCGTTACTCCAAGGCGCGTGTCCCGAAATATACCACCGTCCGATTAGTCCAAAAAACTGAAGCACATAGCCGATGCATCCCACCGCAATGAGCCCTTTGATGATTTTGTTCAGCATTTTATTAGGACGGAATAATTCGATAAAGCCCAAAAGAACCAAAAGCCCTCCGATAAAGGTATAGAAAATCAACAGTTTAAAATTGATGTCAACTTTATTCATGAAAACTTCCAGATCCACTTTGCTTTTGGCTGGAACCACATTTTTTCCCCAGGTTTGTTGGTACTGAGAAAGCTTTTCCAATTCTTTATCCGCCTTTGCCCAGTTGCCGCTCTGTTGGGCATCCAATACGGACGAAAAATAAGGCCCCATCACGTTCTGAGCCTCCATGTCCGGCTCAAAATTTTTATCCAACCAAGAGTGCCACGTAGAATTTGGGTCGTTTTTCACCGGAACGATACGCATGAGCTGACCACTGAAAAATTCATTAAAAATCTGAACCCTCTCGTTCACCTTAATAACTTCTTTATCGTAGTTGCTCTGTTCGGCAGGTTTTTTGGCAAACGCCTCCTGATAATCCTCCTCTAAAACATACCTTAGGTTTCCATTGCCATCGGACGGAAATAGGTTCATCAGACTGGTGTATCCGTCTTCGTTGGCTTTGGTCTTTCTTCTTAGTTCTTCTCCGCCTTTGTCGCCGATTTTAATCATTGGAACCATAGCCCAGCTCGGCGCGTCGGTATTGACGGAAAGAAACCATTGTTCCGCCGTAAGGTATTTGTCTTTTTTGGAGTCGTAAAACTTATCCCTTTTGTAAAGTTTTCGCAATACATCCAAGGCTTGCGTGTTAAGGGGAACAATACGTCCTTCGTAGTTTTGAACCAAAAGATAGCCGAATTTTTCAGCGTGTTCTTTTGATATTTTGTTTCGGGCAATGGCTTCTTCCGGCGAAATTACCCGCATAGCCGCCATGGAGCGTGCCACCGAATTTTGCGATTTTGCTTCCGATTTCACCTTTTCTTCCGTCTTATGTGCACTATCGGCATGCAGTGTTCCGTCGGCGTGCCTGTGCATTCCTTCCGCAGGCTGTTCGGTGATTTTTTGATGGTCGCGGCTTCCGTCGTGCGTGCCGTGGGTTTCTATCTTCTGCGCTCCTATTCCCAAGGACATCAGCAGTGCCAAAACCGTAACCGTCTTCTTTTTATTTAAATTTCTAAGCATCGAATTGAGTTTCCAAAAGTGTGTTCCCTTCCAAAAGAAAATGACAAACATCGAAACAAAAAGAAGGAAATACCCTATGTAAGTGATTAAAGTCCCCCACCAATCGTGATTGACGGAAAGGTGGGTCCCCCGCTGATCTTGGTCGAAACTGGCTTGAAAAAAACGATACCCTTTGTGATTCAATACGTTGTTCATATAGATTTTGTAGGGAGTTTGTTTTCCTTCATCAATGATTTGAACATGACTTTCGTAAGCACTCGGCGACGAACTTCCCGGATACGTTTCCATGACGAAATCATCCAGCTTCAGGGCAAAAGGTGTATGATAGACCTTCGGTCCGAATCCCAGCATGACGTTCATTCCGTCCAGTGTAATTTGTTTAAAAAGATTGGGGTTCCCTTTTTCAACCGGAAGTTCCACTTGGGTTTTTGTGACAGGCCCCTGAACCTCTACGAGCAACTGATCCGGTAATGCCCGGTCTTTCTTTTTATCGCCTTCAAACGCTTTTAGCGTTCCTTTCCGAAGCCCTTCCGGAACCACAATTCGATTATCGCCAATGGTATAGAGGCTTCGCAGGCTCAAAGGTTGGTATTCTTCTTTTTTCACCTCGCCGTTCTGTTGGGTTGCCATAACCATATAATTGGCATCAACAGGCGTTTTGATATACAATTTTCCATCCTCTCCTTTTTTGAATTCGATGGCCCCCTCAATGGGACGATTGAAACTCACCAAAGTTCCCTTCATGGATTTGGACTCGCCACTTTTCAAAAAGTAATCCACCCTTCCGTTATCTCCGGCGTAGACGAAATGCAGGTATTCCGTCCCGTTGTTATCCGCAATAAGACTGTCCTTTTTCCTTTGAACATAAGCCAGTTGTTTCACGCTAATCTTTTTGCCGTGGTAGTCGTAGCTGGCATTGAAGCGGTGAGGAAGCAAACGACCAATAATCGATTTTTCCCTTGCCACATCCGGCACCATCATAAAAGGAATATCTTGATAATTAAGCACTTCCCCTTTTTCTTCAATTTGAATTTTGAAGAAGTTTTTATCCGTGATGATTTCGTTGGAGGTTTCGCCCTCGCGTATCAACATCAGCCCTTCGTAACTGATATAACGGGTGATCGCCCCTCCGACAAAAATAAAAACAAAAGCCAAGTGGAAAATAAGTACCGGCAGTTTTTCCTTTCGCCAAAGACGGTAGCGTTCGATATTTCCCACGAAATTTAGGATTAGAAGAAGCATCACCAATTCAAACCACTTGGCCTCGTAGATCAAAGCCTTGGCCGTAGGAGTTCCGTAGTCATTCTCCAAAAAAGTGGCATACGCCATTGCAAAAGCGTAAACGACAAAAAGAACCGCCATGGTTCGGGTCGAAATAAGAATATTCTGTATTGTTTTCATAAAAATTCAATCTGTTGAAAAACAAGATTTTGAAGTTGAAAAATCTTTTGCATTCGCTTTTTCCGGTTGGGGCAAAAAGACAGAAAGCCTTGCAAAAATACGTTCTATAAATTTAATATGCGAATTTGAAAACCAAATTTTTACAAGGCTTGTTTTGCCTTTCTTAGGGACAAAAAACGAGGTATGGTAAAAAATCAGGTTTTTAATCCCCAAATAAAATCCATGAAAAACCATCGGCATTGAAGGGATTTAGTATTTTTGCACCAATAATTTGGTTATGACAAAAGAAGCATTGCTAAATAAAGCTATAAAAATAGCGGATAAGGCCCACAAAGGACAAACCGACAAGTACGATGCACCCTATATCGGCCATGTCATGCGGGTTACCCATTACGGCAAAACTTTGGACGAAAAAATTGTTGGAGCGTTGCATGACGTGGTGGAAGATTGTGAAGATTTCGATTTCGACTACCTTCGGAGCGAAGGCTTTCCCGAGTACATTCTTTTTGCGGTAAAGTGCCTTACCAAACTCGACAAAGACGAACCTTACGACGATTTCATCAGAAGGATTGAAGCGTCGCCCTTAGCCGTTGCCGTGAAAATAAACGATTTGAGGGACAATATGGATTTGCGCCGTCTGAACAAACCTCTTTCGGAAAAAGACCTGAAGCGGTTTAACAAATACCTGAAAGCTTACCGTTATTTGGTTGAGAAGTATTAAGGGGGAAAGCTATCATTCTATTCGAACCCGAAAAATAGTATCCGAAATTTGGTTATCGCTAAGCCGATGAATTCGGAAAAGAACCACCATCTGATGTTTCGTGGTTGTTAGTTATATGAGATTAAAAAAGCATCCTAAAAAGGATGCTTTTTTTGGTGGGTTCATTCTTTTCAAAAAACGGAGCGATCATGCTCCGTTTCTTTGGTTTTTAAGATTAATAGAATTACTTAAAGTAATCCACTCCGTTTTTAAAGATGTTGTGGTAGTTGGCGTCGGGAATGTTTTTCAGTAAACCTTCGGCGTAGCGCTCCGGATGTCCCATACGGCCATAAATTTTGCCGCATTCGCTGGTAATTCCCTCTATTCCGAAGAACGAATTATTCGGGTTAAACGGCATACCGTGAGCCACATTGCCTTCCAAATCAACGTATTGTGTAGCAATCTGTCCTTTTTGGTAGAGCTCACTCAAAACTGCTTCATTGGCAATAAAGCGTCCTTCTCCGTGCGAAATAGGAATGGTGTAAATCTGATTTTTCATTCCCTTCAGCCATGGGGAAGCATCGTTGACTACTTTTACGTGAACCATTTGGGAAATATGTCGTCCAATGGCATTGTGTGCCAATGTTGGCGAATGCTCATTTAAATCGCGAATCTGCCCGTAAGGCAAAAGCCCCGATTTCACCAAAGCCTGAAAGCCGTTGCAAATTCCCAAAATCATACCGTCTCTTTCCAAAAGACGATGGACTGCCGCTTTCATTTTTTCGTTTTTCAAAACGTTAACGATGAATTTTGCCGAACCGTCCGGCTCATCTCCTGCAGAGAACCCTCCCGAAAACACGAGAATTTGAGATTGGTCAATGGCTTTGGCCCAAGCGTCGATGCTTTCACTAAGCCTTTGGGGATTCAGATTGACTAAAGGCAGGCTGCTGACCTCTGCGCCTTCTTTTCTGAACGCATTTTGGGTTTCGTACTCGCAGTTGGTTCCTGGAAATACCGGAGCAAAAACTTTGGGTTTGGCCAAGCCGTGCGAGCCGATATACACCGTTTTTTGCGTTTTTCCGTTAAGAGCTTCGTCCAAATTGACTACCACTTTGTCTTTTTCTTTCGTGGAAAATAAAGGTTCAAAAGTGGATTTATAGGCGGTTTTAAGCTCTTCGATATCAAAGAGTTCTCCGTTAATGTTCAGAGAGCCTTGTTCGATGACTCTACCAATTTCACGGCATCCTCTTCCATCCCAGTCGCCTTTCACTTCCATAATCATGGAACCGATGGCTTTCTCCAAAAGAAGGTTTTCCTCCAGGTTCACATCAGCTCCCAATCCGTTTCCAAAAGCCATTTTGGCCAAGGCAACCGCTACTCCCCCCTGTTTAATGGTTTTAACTGATACGATTTTCCCTTCTCTAATTCCGTTGTAAATGCCCTCGAAAGCTTCTTTCAATCGGTCATAATCCGGCATGCCGTCCGCTTTCGCCTGATGGTGGAATAGGTAAATTCGGTTTCCTGCTTTTTTGAACTCGGGCGAAACCACCTCGGATTTGCGCCCGTGAGCACAAGCAAACGAAATAAGCGTCGGAGGAACGTTCAGCTCCTGATACGATCCGCTCATACTGTCTTTCCCGCCAATGGCAGCCAGTTTAAAATTCATTTGGGCATCGTAGGCTCCTAAAAGGGAAGCCAGTGGTTTGCCCCATTTTTCGTCGTGATGTCCTAATTTTTCAAAATATTCCTGAAAACTCAGGCGGATATTTCGATAATCGCCTCCCATAGCCACGATTTTTGCCACACTTTCCACCACGGCATTGGCCGCTCCGATCATGGAGTTGGTGCTGGAAAGCTCCGCATCAAAGCCCCAAGAAGCCATCGAAACCGTTTCTACATCGCAAGCGTGCAATACCGGAAGCGTCTGTACACTTCCCTCCATTAAGGTTTCCTGATAACGTCCGCCGTAAGGCATCGCCACGGAGGTTCCTCCCACGGAAGCATCGAACATTTCGACCAGCCCTTTCTGCGAAGCCACGTTTTTATCCTGAAGCAACGCCAAGAAATTAGCTTTATTGAAAGGAAGATGGGACGAGGTTACATTTTTAAGGTGGGCCACTTCCACCGATTGGGATTTGGCACAACCGTTGGTATCCAAAAATGCACGACTCAAATCCACAATTTTCTGTCCTTGCCAAAACATCTGCATCCGACCGCTGTCGGTTACTTTAGCAATCTCAAAAGCGTGGATGTTCTCTTTTTGACAAAACTCGATGAATTGGGTTTTGTCCTTTGCCTCAATCACCACCGCCATTCTCTCCTGAGATTCGGAAATCGCCAGTTCCGTTCCGTTAAGCCCATCGTATTTCAGAGGCATTACGTCCAAGTGAATTTCCAAAGATTCTGCAATTTCACCAATGGCGACCGAAACTCCACCAGCTCCGAAATCGTTCGATTTTTTAATTAAACGGGTTACTTCCGGGTTACGGAACAGACGCTGGATTTTGCGCTCTTCCACTGCATTCCCTTTCTGAACTTCCGTAGACAGCGTATGGATGGAGGTTTCATCCTGTTCCTTAGAACTTCCCGTCGCACCGCCTACCCCATCTCTTCCCGTCGCGCCTCCCAAAACGATAACCACATCGCCCGGCAGAGGTTTTTCCCTTTTTACCCAGTCTTTTGGCACTGCTCCTACCACAAAACCGACTTCCATCCGTTTCGCTTTATACCCCTCGTGATAAATTTCATTTACCATTGTGGTTGCCAGACCAATCTGATTACCGTAAGAGGAATACCCGTTGGCCGCCTGCTTACTAATGGTTCTTTGAGGGAGTTTTCCCGGAAGGGTTTGGGAGACCGGTTCCAAAACATCCGCCGCTCCCGTCAAACGCATGGCCTGATAAACATAAGCCCGACCAGATAAAGGATCCCGAATCGCCCCACCCAAACAAGTGGACGCCCCACCAAAGGGTTCAATTTCCGTGGGGTGGTTGTGGGTTTCGTTTTTAAACAAAAGATACCATGGCTCTTTCTTTCCGTCGTATTCGGCCTCAATCTCAACCGTACACGCATTAATTTCGTCCGAGACCACCAAATTATCCAGTGCCCCGGTTTTATATAAATATTTCGCCGAAATTGTCCCCAAATCCATCAGGGAAATCGGACGATTTTCCCGCCCCAAAAAAGCGCGTTTCGCCTTATAATCTTCAAAAATACGTTCTAAAACCTCCTGATACTCTCCCGAAAAGCGGACATTTGTAAGAGCCGTCTCGAACGTGGTATGACGGCAGTGATCGCTCCAGTAAGTATCCAGAACTTTAAGTTCGGTTTCGGTAGGATCCCGATCCTCGGATTGGTAGTAACGCTGGATGTGTTCCAAATCATCCAGTCCAAACGCAAAGCCATGGGCTTGGTAAAACTCGGCCAATGCGTCTTTAGAAAAATCTTTAAATCCTTCGTAAGTCAAAACCGCTTCGGGAGTCTCTTGTTTAGGCACTTCCAAAACCGACAAATCCTTCTCCTGACTCTCGACTTTATTGATGAGCAAATCTTTGACCCGAGCCAAATCTTCCTTGTCGATTCCAAAGAGTTCAATCAACTTCCCACTCCGAACCTCCGAACACTCGTTCCCCGTCAAAAGGGTAATGCACTGCTGTGCCGAATCAGCCCTTTGATCGTATTGCCCCGGAAGGTATTCCGTTGCAAAATAAAGCGACTGTGCCGGGTTATCCCGATGGAACAAATCCGTTACCGGATCCACGAAAGTCGTATGAAGAACCTTGTCAAATTCTTCGTCGCTGACGCCAAAAACGTCATAAATCGTATAAACCTTAACCTGTTGGATATGGGGAATAATGTTTTTGATCTCATTGAAAACCTTAGGGCTTTCCACGTCAAACAACCCTCTTTTCTCTACAAATAGTCTTTTGCTCATGTTTATTTTTTGAAATACTAGGCTAACGCCCTGCCTTGGTTCTTAATTAAAAAGTGCAGCCGACAAGACTGCACGAAACGATTAAATCAAACTTTCAGATCCACTTCCAAGCCGATTTCATGCGCATAACGATCGATAATCGGTTGCGCTTCGTTACGGATAAATTCCTCGGTCTGAACCGGAGCAAATCCAATGAAGTTTTTAGGATCCAGAACTTCCATGATTTTGGTTTTATCCATTCTTAAGCGCTCATCGTTCATCATACGTTGCAATAAATCGTTTTCCTTGCCTTCCATTTTTACTTTTTTACTGGCTTCCATGGAATGCTGACGGATAATTTCATGAATCTCTTGGCGGTCGCCTCCTGCCTTAACCTCCTCCATAATAATGTACTCGGTCGCCATAAAAGGAAGTTCCTCCATGATATGCTTGTTGATACGGTTTTCGTACACCACCAAACCGCTCATAATGTTATTCCAAATCAAAAGAATTGCATCCACTGCCAAAAACGCCTGTGGAATGGTCAACCGCTTATTGGCCGAATCATCCAACGTCCTTTCAAACCATTGCGTGGAAGCCACCATCGCCGAACTGGACGAAAGTGACATAACGTACTTCGCCAAAGCTCCAATCCTCTCCGAGCGCATCGGATTTCGCTTATAAGCCATTGCCGAAGAGCCAATTTGATTTTTTTCAAACGGTTCTTCAATTTCTTTAAGATTTTGCAAAAGCCGCAAATCGTTGGTAAATTTATGAGCCGATTGCGCGATATTAGATAGTAAAGCAACCACTTTGGCGTCCACTTTCCGATCGTAAGTTTGCCCCGAAACTCCAAAAACCTTATCGAACCCAAAGCGAGCCGACAAAGCCTTATCCAAATGTTTCACCTTGGCATAGTCCCCACCAAAAAGCTCCAAAAAGCTGGCGGCCGTTCCCGTGGTTCCCTTAACCCCTCGAAAACGGAGCGTTTCGAGGAAAAATTCAAGCTCCTCAAAATCCAAAATAAGAGATTGAAGCCACAAAGTCGCCCGTTTACCGACCGTCGTCAACTGGGCCGGCTGAAAATGAGTAAACCCAAGCGTCGGCAAATCTTTATACTTCAAAGCAAAGTCCGAAAGATTTTTGATGACGTTAACCAACTGCTTACGGATAATAAGTAAACCGTCTCTAATCTGGATTAAATCCGTATTATCCCCCACAAAAGCCGAGGTCGCCCCCAAATGAATAATCCCTTTAGCCAAAGGAGCGACGTCACCATACGTATGCACGTGCGCCATCACATCATGACGGAATTTTTTCTCGTATTCAGCGGCTTTTTGATAATCAATATTAGTGGCTTGATCTTTAAGCTGTTGGATTTGTTCGTCCGTGATGTCTAACCCCAGTTCTTTCTCGATTTCTGCCAAGGCGATCCAAAGCTTTCTCCAATTTTGAAATTTGTTGTCCGGTGAAAAGTTAAAAAGCATCTCCTTGCTGGAATAACGCTCTTCCAACGGGTTCTTATAGGCATCCATTAATTAAATTTACTTTTATTTAGATGCACAAAAATAGTTTTTTTTACGGAGATTTAAAAGAAGAACTTTATATTCCCCTTTTTTCTTTTAGCGAATCGCCGTGCGGTAATCCGACAGAACGCTGCGCTGCTGTTTGTCGCCTTGCTGCCTCTGTTGATCCCCCGGAGGAATAAAATCGTTACTCAATTTTATAGCGTTAGGAATAACCTGCCGAAACTGTACCGGAGGAATCCCCAAAGCATTCTTCACCCCCGGATCGATTAAGAAGTTGGAAATACTTTTATGGATGTACCCCATGTTTCTTTTGACGACTTCCAGTTTAAGGAGATTTACCGCCGTATTTTCATTCAAAAGAGCCTCTGCAAGCTTTAAGGAATCTTCATCCGGCTCTCCTTGGTACTGCGTCCAAAAGTAGAAAAAGGAAACCGCCTCCCTCCGATGGGTCGGAATCAGTTCTAAAGGGACGCCCAAAAGATAAGTTACGTATTTCCACAAGTGAAAAATGCCGGCTTCCTCCCGTGCCGAAAATTTAAAATTCAACCGCTCCAAGCCGTATAAAAAATAAACCGTAAAAGCGATATGCGTAGCAATCATATCGGCATGGTTAATCGGAATCCCATAACGATCGTCTTCCCAATCCGGAAACTTCCCAAGAATCATTCCCCGTGAAGCCGAGTGAATCAGCCTGGTCCTAAGACAGGCATCCAAACGAATTTGACTCGCTTCGGGCGAACTTCGGGAAACATCCACCCAAAATCCTAGCGTATTATAAAGACGGTGAACTGCTCCTTTTTCCAAAGCTCCCGTAGCAACCAAGGGTTTAGTGAGGTTCGCAAAATAGTAGCCTCCCAAAAGGGCAAAATCCCTCAATACCAGCAGTCCCACCAGCCCGCTTCGTTCCGATAGTCGGCATCCTTCGGCCAATAAATCTTTATCCAACCATTCGGGAACTAGGCTTAGCTTAGCTTTGAACGCCGTGTAATCCTCAGGAAGCTCGCTTTCGGATGCTTGTCCATGCAACGATTTCATAATGGTAGAAAAACGCCCGTCTTTCATCCATCCGTTCACCAAAGCGTCCATTTCTTCATCATAGCGGTAAAACCAATCGGTGGAATACCCTCCCTGAAGTTCATTTTCGGAAATGCCAGCCCAATCGAGAAAATCTTTCCCGTTACCCTCCGTCCAAAACCGTTTATTCTTTGGATTTTTTATCATTTTCTTAAAATTTTAAAATTACCATCCAAAGGACTATTGCAAATAACGAGCCTTTTGAATGAACTCCTTAAAACAAAACCGCTTTTTCCAGTTGCAAAAGTTTTTCCTTTCGCCAAAGGCCTCCCCCATACCCCGTTAACCGCCCATTACGGCCAATCACCCGATGGCAAGGCAAAAGAATGGAAATACGATTCTGCCCGTTAGCGTTGGCTACCGCTCGTACCGCCTGAGGACGTCCGATATTTAGAGCCTGCTGTTGATAACTTATCGTACAACCGTAAGGAATCGTTTGAAGAGCCGCCCAAACCTCTCGCTGAAAATCCGTGCCGGCCAAAGAAAGCGGTACGGAAAACTCACGGAGCCGTCCGGCAAAATACTCTTCAAGTTCTGCTTCCAAAAGTGAAAAATAAGGACTTTTTCCTTCAGCCAACTCACTCCGCCAAAGGCTTTGAATCGCACTTAAACTTTGCACCAACGTTGCTTTATCCGAAAACTCCAAAAGGCAAATACCCTTTTCGTCGGCACAAGCCGTCATTTTCCCCAAAGGCGTTTCAATCGTATGAATCAAAAGCATAACCCCGAATTTATTTCGTATTTAAAAAGATTAAAAAAAGGAAGCCTCAATGACTCCCTCATAATTATCTTTCCTCAAAATTCACCATCCAATTGATGCCAAACTTATCGGTAAGCATGCCAAAATAAGCCCCCCAAAAAGTATCTCCCAAAGGCATGGTTACACAACCTCCTTCGGAGAGTTTTGAAAATACCGCCTCGGCTTCCTCCCGACTTTCCGGAGTTACCGAAACCGAAAAATTATTTCCTTGGGAAAAAGAAGGAGCCCACTCGCCGCCGACATCGCTTCCCATTAATACCGTAGAGCCGATTGGTAAACTCACGTGCATGATTTTATTTCGATCCTCTTCCGAAACCGTCATTCCTTCACCGGAAGGCATCTCGCCGAAACGACCAAGGTAAGTGAACGCTCCACCAAAGACTTCACGATAGAAATTAAACGCTTCTTCGCAATTGCCATTAAAATTCAAATAAAGATTGATTGTTGCCATTTTGTTCTGATTTTAAAAGAAAGGACACAGCAATAAATATACCCATTCGTTCAGGAAAAACAAAATCCCGCGAAATAATCGCAGGATTTTGTTTTAGAGTTAAATTCCCATCTCGATTTGCAAACGAAGGTACCAATTATCCCTCTTCGTTCCGTCGTAATATCTGAAGTCATTCTTGGAAACTTCCAACTGTGCTTTAAAAGCGTGTTCCCATAAATATTTCGTCAATCCCAAAGAATATTGCTTTTGTTTTGGCATAAATCGAAAGACGTCATCATGAGGATTCAAAGTCGAAAACCGCCCGATGATTTCCCAATTTTTAGGAAAAACATAACTCAACTGCGTGTCATACCCTTGGCCAGTGTAAACGAAATTGGATTCCAAAAGGTTCTTCGGGTTTACCGCTATCGGAGAAGCTCCCGGTGTCCGGCGATTCATGTACGAAGACATCAATGCCCAGCCGTTGTATTTCAACAAAGCATCCGCCAAAAGCGAAGACATCGTCTTGGGCTCATACAAAAGGCTCCCTTGTTGCCCCGCCGTACGCCGCGCGTGCTGGTTGTAATGGTAGGTGGCTCCCAAATAAAGCTTCGGGGTTTCCTCCCTCATCAAATCCCCTTCAAAAAACTCCCCGCCCTTCTTGAAAGCTCCGAAAGGAAAAATTTCTAAACGACCGGTATAAGCTAGTCCATTATCCTTCGTCTTGGTCCAGTTACGCCCCTCTCCTGTAGAAACTGTCGTACGAATATTAAATCCAAAATCATAAGGATTTTGACTTCTGAGGTAATACGCATGAATCCCAAAATCCCGATCAATATTAAAAATGGCATTGTTAATCGAACGATCCGTAAGCTGTAAAGCCCCCGACGAATTTACCCTCTGACGGTTTCCAGGCAGTTTGGTTTGTCCAAAACCGAAACTCCAAGACTTATTCGGCGTATAAAAAATCATCGCATCCCGAATGACGTTCAAATCGCCATCGTCCTCCAAAGGCCCCACATCCTTGGGAGCAAAGGATAATTGAATCACATACAAGAATTTCGGATTCCCCACATAGCCATCCAAACGAAGCCGTAAGCGCCGAATCATAGCTTCGTAAGAGACTTCGTTGTTCTCGCTCAAAACCTCCATTCGGTTTTGCATGCGGAAGCGGATATTCATCTGAAACAAGCTGTCCGGAGAAGTCATCCCAACGCCTTTCCCAAAGTTATAATAAGGCAACGATTCGATTTTGATTTCGTCCTCGGCGTCCAAGACCAACGTGTCCTTTTTCTTTTGGGCCAAAAGCATCCCGCTACAAAGAAGAACAAAAAGAAATAAAAGCCTTCCTTTCATTTTCATGATCCGATAACGCCTAACTCTTTCCCTACTTTCTCAAACGCCGCAATGGCCTTGTCCAAATGCTCTTTCGTATGAGCCGCCGACAACTGAACCCTGATTCTGGCCTTGCCTTTAGGAACCACCGGATAAAAGAAGCCTATAACATAGATGCCTTCATCCATCAGCCGTTCTGCCATTTTTTGAGACAGAGGCGCATCGTAAAGCATCACCGGTACAATCGCCGCATCGCCATCGGGAATATCAAACCCTTTGGCCTTCATCTGCGTACGGAAATACTCGGCGTTAGCCATCACCTTATCCCTCAGTGTAGTGTCCTCCGCCAACATATCCAACACCTTGATGGCCGCCCCGACAATCCCCGGTGCCAGCGAATTGGAAAAAAGATAAGGTCTTGAGCGTTGTCTCAACATATCAATGATTTCTTTTTTGCCGGAAGTAAAACCTCCCAAAGCCCCACCTAAAGCCTTACCCAAAGTGGAAGTAATGATATCCACCCGACCCATCACGTCGTTGGCTTCATGGGTTCCGCGCCCTGTTTTACCGATGAATCCCGTAGCATGAGAGTCGTCCACCATCACCAAAGCATCGTATTTCTCGGCCAAATCGCAGACGCCCTTCAAATTCGCGACAATCCCATCCATTGAGAAAACCCCATCGGTTACAATGATTTTAAAGCGATGTTTTTTCTCGCTGGCCGCTTTAAGTTGAGCCTCCAAATCTGCCATGTCATTATTTTTATAACGGTAACGGGCCGCTTTGCAAAGTCGCACTCCGTCAATAATGGAAGCGTGGTTAAGTTCGTCGGAAATAATCGCATCTTCCTCCGTAAACAAAGGTTCGAAAACCCCTCCGTTCGCATCAAAGCAAGCCGCATACAATATGGTGTCTTCCGTACCCAAAAATGCCGAAATCTTTTCTTCCAAAGTCTTGTGAATATCCTGAGTTCCACAGATAAAGCGAACCGAAGACATCCCATACCCGTGGGTAGCCATCATTTCCTGCGATGCTCTTACCACCTCAGGGTGATTGGACAATCCTAAATAATTGTTAGCACAAAAATTAAGAAGACGCTTTCCGTTCGCCATAATTTCTGCCGATTGGGACGAAGTAATAATTCGCTCTCGCTTATAAAGCCCTTCGTTATCAATATTTTGCAACTCATTACGAAGATGAGTGATAAACTGTTGTGAAATCATATTCTTTTGTTTTTTACAAGCCCCCAATTTACAAAAAACCCTCAGATATTAAAAACGAAAACTCCGCACGTTAAACAACGTACGGAGTTCCTTGTTCCTAATTTTAATTCTATAAATTGACTGCAGGCTCCAAAAGTTCTTCCATGCGTTTTTTTACCTGATCCACAGATCCTGCATAATTATTGATCAACAAAGAAAAGGTAAGCGTTTTGCCCGAACGCGTTTTAATATATCCGGCAAGCGTTTTTACCTTATTTAAGGTTCCCGTCTTGGCAAAAATCTGACCGTAGCCTTCTCCAAAAAACATTTTCTTTAAGGTTCCCGTCTGTCCTGCAACCGGCAGAGAGTTAAAAAAATCCTTATAATAAGACTCTTTCATTTCTCCTGCCAAAAACCGGGCCTGAGCCATCGGCGTTACCCGATGGCTTCTCGAAAGTCCGCTTCCGTCTACATAAACCAAAGCCGAAGTATCAAAATTCTTTTGTTTCAAATTCTCCGTGACTACCGCCCGACCCGACTCCAACGTTTGGTCGCCCTGCTTCTGGAAGCCCACCATCCGAAGCAAAGACTCGGATAAAGCATTGTCACTCCTTTGATTGGTATCATACACAATATCACTGAGCAACGGCGAACGATAAAGTGTAATTAACGTTCGGGTTTCAGGATCGCGATCCACCATTTTGGGCGTTACCTTTCCGGCTACTGCAATCCCTTTTTTTATCAAGCTTTCCCTGAGTTTCGTTGCCAAATAACTCGGTGCATCGGGTAGTTTGGTGTCCACCCATTCGCCCTCGAATTTATCGGCATAAACAAGCTGGTGGATATAAGGCGAAACGTAAAAATAAGACTTGTCATCCGAAAACGGATTGTTCTTTTTGGTTAATTTTTCGTTTCTGGGATTGATATTCCTTGTCGTTCCTACCGGTAAATAATAGCTTCCGTGCTCCATCCAAACAATGTTTTCCGGAAGGGTAGCACGTTTGTTTTCCTTGAATACCGCCGTCTGAATGATAATATCACCGGTAATTTTTTTGATCCCCTTCGCCGAAATCTCCTGAACAAAATCGGCCAAAAGAGAAGTATAGTTGCTCGCTCCGGCTTTACCCGTTCCCAATGAAGGATCGCCACTTCCCACAATATACAGATTGCCTTCCAAAACCCCATCGGGATTAAGGCTTCCCGAATATTCCAACTGGGTAATCCATCGAAATTTAGGACCTAAAAGCGAAAGCGCCGTATCGGTGGTCAAAAGTTTCGTGGTGGATGCCGGAACAAAAGCTTCGTTCTCGTTATAAGCACTAACGACCTTCTGAGTTTTGGGGTCGTAAATAACAAAGCCCCAATTGGCATTTTTCAGCACGGGATCGCTCATCAGACGATTGATGTTTATATCAATTTCGTCCTTAGTGCTCAATGTGTATTTTTCCGATTCTTTTACCGAGGAAGACGCCTTAGCTTGATTTTCATACATCGAAGCATAATGAGTCGGAATACTCCCGGACTGCGCCGAAAGCCCTCCCGATAAAACAATGGCAAAAATTGAAATATAATGTCTAATATTTTTCATTGGTTTTGACTCTATTACGGCAAGTGAAACCCCTTAAAAAAAATCTCAATATGGCGTTTCTCTTTATTCCGAACGTTCAAAAGTATAAATTATTTTGAAAGTCAAAGCATTAGCCTCTTTTAAAATAACAGAATTTATGTTAAAATACGTTAAAAATCAACATAAATATTCTTTTTCACGGATTGATACCCCGTAATCTCGTCGAATTCCGCCAGCGCACGAACCACCTCCTTCTTGAAAAGAGTATAGCGTTTTCCACGTGGCAGTTTCAAAAGAATTTGATAGTGATACATCAGATTAATTTTGGCAATCGGTGCTTTTTCCGGCCCCAAAATGCACTCGATGGGAAGGTATTTCCGCAATACCGAACCCAAAAACTGAGAGGCACGATCCACTTTATCCTCTTTGCGATGTTTTAATTCAATTAGTATCGTTTTCGTGAAAGGCGGATAATGAAATTTTTTGCGTTCCTCCAAAAGATAATCGTAAATCGTACGATGATCGCTGGCTTTAATCAACTGAAAAACCGAATGGGTCGGATTAAACGTCTGAATCAGCACCCGACCAAGCCCAGAGCTCCGCCCCGCCCTTCCCGAAATTTGGGTAATCAGCTGGTAAGCCCTTTCTTCCGCCCGATAGTCCTGAACATATAACATCTGATCCGCCCGAGGAACCACCACCAAATCAATCGCTTCAAAATCCAACCCCTTGGCCATCATTTGCGTGCCCACAATAATATCGGTTTCCCTATTTTCAATCTTTTCGTAGAGCTTTTCATAGGCAAATTTTCTTCGCATACTGTCCACATCCATTCGATCCACGCCCGCATCGGGAAACAGCCGACCAACTTCCTCATAAATTTGCTCCACTCCGATTCCTTTCGTATTAAGCTTTTCCGAATTACATTTCGGACAATTTCTCGGCTTGGAAGATTTATGACCGCAGTAATGGCACTTTAATTCGTTCACGTATTTATGGTAAGTCATCACCACATCGCAATTCGAGCAATACGTCACGTAACCGCATCCTTCGCATTCCACAACATTGGCGTACCCTCTTCTGTTATGTAAAACCATAATCTGCCGCCGATGCTCCAAAGTCGTTTTCATTTCCTCCAAAGCCGACAAGGTGAAATTTCCGTTTACTTTTTTGGTGTCCTGTGCCTCCTTAAAGTCAAGAAGCTCATACACGGGTAAAGCCGACCGCCCGAAACGTTCGCCCAAATAAACCCTTTCGAGTTTACCTTTTTCTGCCAAATAATAAGAATCAACAGAAGGCGTGGCTGAGCCCAAAAGCAAACGGGCATCGTATTTTTCTGCCAAAACCATCGCCGCATCCCGACCATTGAAATAAGGACTGGCCTCCCTGGGACGATAGGCCGAATCGTGTTCTTCATCCACAATAACCAGTCCCAAATTTTCAAAAGGCAAAAACAGTCCGATTCGGGTGGAAACCACCACCTTAAACGTGTTGTTCTTTATCTTTTTCCAAACTTCAACCCGTTCAAAATCGGTTAACTTTTGATGGTAAAAACCAATTTGCTTACCGTATTTTTTCTCCAGCCTTTGAAGAATTTGTTTGGTTAGGGCAATCTCTGGCAGTAGCAAAAGCGTGTTCTTTCCTTCGCTAAGTGTTTTTTCGATTTGCTCCAAATACAAATGCGTCTTTCCCGATGCCGTCACGCCATGCAACAGAACATTTTTTCCCGAAGCAAAGGCACGGGTCATTTTTTCGTTTGCTTCCGATTGCGTTTCCGTTAAAGTCTCCAACGCTTCCGTTGCCCCTTCATAAGCCTCCAACCGATCCTTGTGAAGGTGGTATTCTTCCAACAACCCCTTTTCGCAAAGCGATTTGAATTGAGACTGAGAAAAGGCCCCCTCCTCAAAAAGAGTAGATTTCCGGAGAGGATTTTCCGGATGCTCCGTCAGTTTTTCTACTACCGTCAAAAATAATTCCTGCTGCTTCGGCGAGCGTTTTAACCGAACCAATAGCCGAGAAAGTTCGGACGCCTCGTAATTCGGACCGAGACGGACATAAGCCACTTCTTTTGCTTTGTATTTTTCCGCGACTTTTTCGTCAATTTCGATATACTGAAGCGAAAGAAGCGAATTAATCGTTCCTATAATGTCCCGCTTGGGAATAAAAGCTTCTATTTCCGTCAGATTCACCAACTGGCGAACCTCCAATGCCTGAATAAGATAGGTTTCATTGACATCCAAAAGCTCAAATTCAATCCGAACATTCGGTTTTAATTTCAAATACGTCTCGCTTTCCAATTTCAAAGAAGAAGGAAACGCCAAACGGTAAATCTCACCGATATTGCATAAATAATACGCCGAAAGCCAAAGCCAAAAGTCAAGTTGCTGACGAGGCAAGAGGGGAGCGTCATCCAAGAAACTAATAATTTCCTTCGGCGAAAAATCCTCCGGAGGCGTATCATGCAGACGCAGAATAATCCCTGTATAAATTTTCCGCCCCCGAAAAGGAACCAAAACACGCATCCCTTCCACTGCCATAGAAGCCATGGCTTCGGGGATACGATAAGTGAATACCCCCTTCAAATTAAGCGGCAATATAACTTCGGCAAACGTCAAAATAAAAATTTAATCGGTATTACAATCATAAAACTAAGACTAAAAGCAGCCCCCTAAAAAATAATTAACTACTTTCCGAAAAGAAAAAGCAAAGGAACGGCCAATCGTTTGCTCCATGATTTTTCACTATGATCCTCGCCCGGAAAATATTTCGTAATCCAATGGTTTTCATCGTATCCCCTGCCTAGCATTACCGCATCTGCCCTCTCTTGAAAAGGAGGATACAAGGCATCTAACGTCTGATCTCCGGTGTCGAAATAAATCCGATGATGCTGAGGCGAAGGCAAATTCTGCTCTAAATAATCAAAAAAATGTTGAGGAATAGGATTGTTTTCACGCTCCATTGTCCCGATCCAATGGGTAGAAAGACACGCGGCCCCACCAAACACTTCGGGATACTCGCATAAAGCATAGAACGAAATCAAACCGCCCATGCTACTGCCCATAATAAAGGTATGATCCCGATCCGAATGCACAGCGTACGTTCTGTCAATAAAAGGTTTAAGCTCATTCACGATAAACTTTAAATAGTGATCCGAACCCGGACGAAAATCACCGTTGCTCCGCCCTGCCTTTTTCAATTGGGCATTTATAATGCGTTTTTCTTCTTCGGTCATTGCCTCAAAAGGCTTTTGGGGAAAATAATCCGAATGACGGTTTTCGCCTCCGTTCCAGATGCCTACCACAATGAACTTTTCGGTTTGATTGTCTTTCTGTAATTTTCCTGCCACTTCGTCCACTTCCCAAGCCTGAGCATTCCACGTTGTTGAAGCATCGTAAAGCATCTGTCCGTCATGCATGTAGAGCACACTGTACCGCTGCGTAGTGGTATACCCCTCCGGTAACCAAACATCCACATGGCGCGAAGACGTATAGGCCGAATGGAAAAACAAACGATCGATTGTACCACTCGAAACCTTGGGAGTCAATTCCTGAGCCGGATTCGCAATCGAAAAAATAATCGCAAGCAGCGAAAAAAAGGGTTTCATCATCCTTTCTGCATTTGAATTAATCGTACTTAATGGCCTTTACCGGTGAAATTTTGCTGATCAAATAGCTGGGCAGAACCAATGCAAAAGCCGACACTAAAAGAATACCAAAGGAAATGGCCAAAATATAGAACGGATTGAGATCAACAGGAACTTCGCTAACATAATAATTTTCGGGATTAAGGCGGATAAAACCAAAAACCTTTTGAGCAAAGAGAAATCCCAATCCAATTAGATTACCGAACAAAAGCCCCGGAACCATAATCAATAACGTGTAGTAAATGAAAATCATACGGATCTGACCGTTATTCGATCCCAAGGTCTTGAGCATGCCTATGGAATTGGTGCGTTCGATGATAAGAATGAGCAAAACCATGATGATGTTAATGACCACCACCACCAACATAATGGTGATAATCAAGGCGATATTCGTATCAAAAATATTAATCCAATCGACAATCTGAGGGTACTGATCGGTTACTTTCTCGGCATAATTCTGAACCCCTATCAACGCTTCTATGGAAGGAAAGGCTTGATTAATCGCATTATTGTTTTTCAGAAAAACTTCCACACCACCGTATTGATTCGGCTCGATTCCTTGGATTTTTCTGGCATGATTCATATCGCCAATCACGAAAAGATCATCCAACATCTTGATGTCCGTTTTATAAACACCTACGATTTTAAACTTACGGTAAATGGGATTTTGATCCTCTCGGGAAAAAATCGCTACAATGCTGTCGCCTACTTTTTTGTGCAGATCCTGGGCAATTTTTTGCGACAAGGTGATTTCGTTCGAGAAGCCTTTACCGCTAATTTGGGGCGTTCGGCCTTCCACCAAAAATTTTTTGAATCTTTTGTGGTCAAAATCTTGATCCACCCCTTTGAATATAATTCCCGCAAAATTATCTTCCGTCCGCATAATACCACTAACGGTAACAAATTTTTGTACGGCATCAACCTCCGGAAGGGCTTTTATTTTTTCCAGTTGAAAATTTTCGGCACTCAGCACCGAAGAATTATACGAAGAGTTGGATTTTTGGGACTTAATCTGAATCGCTCCTCCGAAATCGGTCAATCTCTTTTTAATGGCATTTTTGGAGCCAATTCCCGTAGAAACGGTAATGAGGGAAACAATCACCCCCAAAGCCACCGACAAACGACCAATGAAAATAATCACCCGGGAGAGGTTATTTTTGTTATCTTTGGAAAACGCTATCTTTTTTGCAAAATATATGGGAAAATTCAAGACCGTAGTTTTAAGCTTCAAAATTAAAAATTTACTATTGATTAGCCTAATTTATTTAGGGGTATCAGGGAGAAATCAGGCGCAAATCTCTAACGGAAGACCAGAGTTAAAAAGCGGAGCCGACCGTCCGGAACTTTATCTTCCTTTGCTGAAAAATAAAAAAACGGGTGTCGTTACCAACCAGACCGGAATTGTCCTGAGCACCACCAAACACGAGGGAAATTCAGGAACCCAAACGGACACCTTAAGTATTGTGGATTTTTTATTGGAAAACGGAATTAACGTTAAAAAAGTTTTCGCGCCCGAGCATGGTTTCCGAGGCGAAGCGGATGCAGGAGAACACGTGAAAAACGGTGTAGATCACCGCACCGGGCTACCGATTATTTCGCTTTATGGTAAAAATAAAAAGCCGACGGCGGAACAGATGAAAGATTTGGATGTAATTGTCTTTGACATTCAGGATGTTGGGGTAAGATTCTACACCTATATTTCCACTTTGGCTTACGTGATGGAAGCCGCTGCCGAAAATAAAGTCGAAGTCCTCGTATTGGATCGTCCCAATCCGCACGACGGCTACATTGACGGTCCCGTTCTGAAAAAGCCTTGGCAAAGTTTTGTCGGCCTGCACCCCGTGCCGGTCGTTTATGGCATGACCATCGGAGAATACGGCAAAATGATTAACGGCGAGGGCTGGCTTAAAAACAAAATTAAAGCCAAGTACACCCTAATCCCAATGGAAAACTATCGTAAACGCCGCCGTTACCCTTTACTGAAACGCCCATCGCCTAACCTGCCCAATGAGCAAGCCATACGGCTATACCCTTCCTTATGTTTCTTTGAAGGAACTCAAGTTTCGGTGGGAAGAGGCACCCGCTGGCCTTTCCAAGTGTACGGAAGCCCTTGGACCCCTTCAATGCCCTTTACCTTTACCCCTCAACCCTCCGACGGAGCAAAAGATCCTTTCCTCAATGGGCAGCTTTGTTACGGGGAAAACCTTACCGAAACAACGGGTGATCTGAAAAGACTTAATCTTTCATGGCTGCTCAAGGCTTATCAGGCTTATCGGCACCCTAAGCAGAATTTTTTCCTTTCAAACCTGTTTTTCGACAAACTGGCCGGAACCGACAAATTAAGAAAACAGATCATCCAAGGCAAAACCGAAAAGGAAATCCGTGAAAGCTGGCAAAAAGAACTCGAAGCCTTCCAAAAGATCAGAAGAAAATACCTCCATTACGAAGACTAATCGAAAGAGTCCGGCGAAGAGCCGTCTCGGTTCTTATAAAGAATAAACAAGCCTATCGAAAGGCCAATAACCCCAGCCGCTGCATTTAGAAGAGCCCGGCTCAATCTGTCGGGAGCATCGTTCCCAAAATAATTCATGGCAAACACGATAAAAAAAGTGATGACCGACAAGAGAATATGTTTTGAATTGAAAAGCTTCATATTTACTGAATTTTATAAGACACCATGACCCCGCCCCGATAAGGGATCCATTCGCCGCTTTTATTCCATCCGGAAGCGTGCTCGTAACGCACCCAGTTTGGAGGAATGTTTTCATAACCGTGGTAAAACCCCTGAGAAGTTCCGCCTCCGAGGTAAAAATCAATTCCCCAACGCTCTTTCCATTGGAGCTGATACCCTACCGTTGCACCCAACATATAGTTAAATCCCCGTTGAAATTTTTCGCTTCCGATGTAGTTCCATTTGGACATGTCAAAAAGACCAAACCCTGCATTTGCCCCAACATACCACCCCCGAAATGCTTTGTCGAAATAATAACGCCCCTCCAAATGCCCCATGTAAATCTGCATATGGTTTCCGAAGAAAGAACGCCATGGTGAAACAAAAGCATCCGCCTGAATGGTATATTTTTCAGCGAGTTGGTATTCCAATCCGGCATTAAGCATCCCTAAGGGAGCTAATAGTACATTTCCTTTTGCATGCAAGGCTTTTTTTTCCTGTCCGAAAATCATCGCGGTAAAGCCCAATCCCAAAAATAATCCCAGTTTAATTTTTCTCATCCTCGGCGGGTTATTTAGAAAGTTCGTTTAATAATGCTTCCTGTACGGCGGAATCCATGCCTCTAGCCTTGGACAAAGAAACCGAACGTTCCGCATACATCAATGCTTCCTGCTGTTTTCCCGTTTTGGCGTAAAGCTTTGCTAAAATATAAGTATTTTCAGGGGTTTCGGTAGCCATTACAGATTTTTCTGCCCATACCGTAGCCGCTTTTAACGAGAGTGGATTGGTAACGTGCTCGGCAAAAATAAAAGCCGTTCGGTTTAGTTCGTCCGGTTCTATGCCTTCTCCCTCCCGATAGTAAGCCAGGGCTGTTTGTTCAAAAGCGGAAAAATTACCCACCGAAGGGTAAAAATTAAGTTTTAAACGCGCCAATGCGGTTTCTGCTTCCGTTTTCCCCAAAAAGCCTCCCACTTCCGAAAGAAACAAAGCTTCATCAATCGTTCCTTTTTGGTGATCCACCGCTTTATCAACCACTGCGTTGAGTGTCACCTGTAGTTTAAACTGATCATAAACGTTTTCAGGCAAGGCTTTGATGATGGCGTTTCTGTCGCGAAGAAAAACTTGATAATTCGGATCATTCGCCGATTTCAAAAAATAAAGCAGCATGGAAACTTCGTCTCTGGAATAATCCCCAGGCTTGCGAACTTGAAAGTACCTCTCGCTGACTTTTTTGGCAAACTCAGGATCCGTGTTGGCATTAAGCTTTATCGCGTTAAAAAGAAACTCAGGATCTTTTTCTCCCTGTGCAAAACGCTCCTTCGCCGAACCGCCTTTTCCCACAGAATTGGCTTCGTTCCCCAAAGCCAAAAATTGGGATTCCTCCAAATACCCCATTCCTTTATAAACCACCTCGCCTTCGCCATTAATGAACAAATACGTCGGGTAAGAACGAACACCGTATTTCGCCGCAATGGTCCTCCCCTCGCCTTTCTCCATATCAAAACGGGCGTTCACAAAATTATGGTTATAGTAATCCCTTACTTTCTCCTGAGGAAAAACATTCTTTTCCATCTGTTTGCAAGGACCGCACCAAGCCGCAAAAGCATCCACAAATACCAATTTGTTTTCTTTTTTTGCTTTGGCCAAGATTTCTCCAAAAGATTTATCTTCAAAAGCAATCCCTTGTTGAGCCTGCATCTGAAAGCCCAATAGAATGGCTAACGGAAAAAGAGTCTTTCTTACCATGAATTATGAAATTTCGGCAAAGATAACAATATTGATCCAGTTAAAGACCAACGAGACTTAATTGAAATAAAAAAGGTTTAATTCCTTTTACAGAACTAAACCTTTCTTTAGTAGCGGGGACACGACTCGAACGTGCGACCTCCGGGTTATGAGCCCGACGAGCTACCTACTGCTCTACCCCGCGGTGTTTCTTGCGGATTTCATCTTTTTCTTAAAAAAGTGAAAAAAAATCTTAGTAGCGGGGACACGACTCGAACGTGCGACCTCCGGGTTATGAGCCCGACGAGCTACCTACTGCTCTACCCCGCGATATTGGACTGCAAATTTACAACTTTTTTTTTATGCTGCAAATTTCTAATCTATTTTTTTCTAAAAAATCATTAAAGCCTTTAGTTACCCCTTCACCAAAACACTCTCCTTCTGCACTTTTCTATACGTACGGGCACAAAGCGCAATGCTGAGTTCATAAAGAACCAAAAGCGGTAATGCCGCCATCATCATGCTAAGCACATCCGCCGGCGTAATAACAGCCGCAATCACCATGATCACCACAATAGCATGACGTCGGTACGTGCGGAGGAACATCGGGGTAAGAATCCCAATAACGGTGAGAAAATAAACAATAATGGGAAACAAAAAAACCACCCCCATACCTATCACAATTTGGAAAAACAATGCCGCATAATCGGATAAATCGTACAGCGGTTCAATAATATCCGAAATCTTAAATACCACCCCAAAATTAATGGCAAAAGGAAGAATCAAAAAATACCCGCAAAGCACCCCCAGCATAAACAATAGCCAAACCGAATTAATCAACCAAACCGAATTCTTCTTCTCCCGCGGATGCAGCGCAGGAGAGATAAAACGCCAAAGCTCCCAAACAATGTAAGGAAAAGCCAAGACAATACCTCCGACAACCGAAACCGCCATCATAACGTTAAATTGCTGGTAAAGTTTCTGAACCCGTACCGGAAAATCCGCAGGCAACTCAATGGCTGATTGTCCGGTAATCTGGTGCGATAAAAAATTAATCAACCTGAACGTGGGAAAATCATTGCGCACCGGCCCAAAAAAAATAGAATCGATAATCCAGTTAATATTAAACCCCACAATAAAACCACAGACCACCACGGCAATCACGCAGCGCAACAAGTGCCCGCGAAGTTCGCCGATGTGTCCCAATAAAGACATTTCTTTTTCGTCGTTCGTTTTGTTCATCATTTTTTTCTTGAAAACACAGACGAAAAGCATTTCTTCGTTTCCATCCGTATTAATCGTGCGAAAGTACGGAATATTTATTTTTCCGCCATAATCCGCTTTGGGTTCAATGCTTCTATTTTTATTTTTTTCTCTAAAAATCCGTTTAATTTTTAACCAACTTTATGGTGGATCGGCCGCTTCCCGAAGCCACGACCTCGATATGGGTGGAAATCCGTTCCTTAAGTTCGGAAAGATGCGAAATAACCCCAATGGTTTTTCCCTCGCTGTGCAGATTAGACAAAGCACTGAGAGCAACATCCAAGTAATCCGAATCCAACGTCCCGAATCCCTCATCAATAAACATGGTGTCCACCCGCATATTCTTACTGGCCATCCCGGCCAAACCAAGTGCCAAAGCCAACGAAACAATAAATTTTTCGCCTCCGGAGAGATTTTGAACCGTTCGTTGTTCGTTATTCTGAAAACGATCCATCACCAACAAGTCAAAAGGGTTGGAAGCAAGGGAGTTACGCTTCAATATGTAACGGTCAGATATTTTCACCAATTGACGGTTGGCCAGTCCCACCAAATGTTCGAACGTGAGCGATTGGGCAAAATTACGGTATTTTTTACCGTCACTGGAGCCAATAAGTTCCGCCAATGCCCCCCAACGTCGACAGAGATTCTGTTGTTTTTCTTTTTCTTTCAGTTTTTTTGCATTACGGCGACGATTTTCCTCATCAGCCTGAAGTTTTTGTCTCAAGGCTCCCATGGTCTGAGCCCATTGTTCCGCCACGGCTTTATGGGCATCCCATTCGTCCTGAAGCTCTTGCAGTGTTTTTTCCGTGAGAGCCTGCTGCCGAAGTGTATCGTACTCTTCAATTTTAGTTTGGAGGACGGCTTTGGATTGTTGCAACAAAGAGCCTGCTGCGTTACGGCATTTTTCTGCTTCGCTTTTTTCGGTCTCAAAACGATGAATTTCGGCATGGAGTGCACGTTCTTTTTCATCCGCAGAAAAATCGCCGAACAGTTCCTTCCGTTCCCCAGCCAATTGCTCTATTTCTCCGTTGAGCCGAGCCAATTCTTCCGTTTGAGCTTTCAAAAAAGAGGACTGGCTCTCTTCTTCTTTTCGGGCTACGGCAACAGACTGAAGCAAATCCGAAATCAGCCGTTCATGTTCCAAAATTTGACTTTGATGGCTTTTCCAGGCGTCCAAATGCGCTCTCAGCTGGGACAGGTTCTCGGCTTGGTAAAACGAAAGACTTCGGGCAAAAGTCTCTTTCTGACTCTCCCGTTTTTTTTGCAATTTGGAAAGGGCTGTCTTTCGGTCTTCCATTCTTTGAATGAGGAGTTTGCCCTCAGCCTGACTGGTTTTTAGAGTTTCTGACACGTCTTCTTTAGCTTTCAAAAGAGCCGGTAATTTTTCGTCCCGAAGCAAGGTCACCTCGCGTTCCATCTGATAAACCCCCTCAATCGTTTCGTTGAGGACTTTAAGCCTTTGCCTCTTTTTTAGAATAAGTTGTTCCAGCGCTTCAACCAAAGGTTGGCCTTCCTTCGGTTTTTCTGTTTCCCAATGGATTTCCTCTTGGAAAGCCTCTCGTTTTTCGACTAAATCCGCACAATGCTGCTCCTCTTTTGTTAAATTTTGCCTGGCATGCTCCAAATCCGAATTCAGCTTTGCCAAACGTTCGTTATCTGCTCTTAACTGAACGTCAACTTTTTGCCACTCTTGCTTCAAGACCTTCAGTTCGCTTTCTTTTTCGTCGGTCCGAGGCTCAATGCCTTGAGCAAAAGGATGTTCCAATGCTCCACAAAGTGGACACGCTTCCCCTTCCTTCAGACGATGGCGGTGAGGCTCCAAGCTCTGCACCGTCCGAATCAGTAAAAGATTTTCTTCCAACAATTTGATTTTGTCTTCAAGACGAACCGCCGTTTCTTTTTGAACCTTTATGTTTTTTTCGAGATCGCTCTTCGAGGTTAAAAGCTTCTCCTCCTTACAAATTAAATCCTGCTTTGCATTAAGGGCAGCTCCCCATTGCTCCTCAAGGGCAATTCGCTCTTTAAGACGAAGTCCTTCATCCGTAATCCTCTGTTTTTCTTCCAAAAGAACATTTACCGACTTTCCTTCTGCCAGCGCTTCCATTTTGGCTTTCAACTGATGCAATTGCGAAGTTCCCTTTGCCCAATCCTCCTCCTTTTCCGAAAGGGAGAGAGCCTGTTTCTCCGACTTCAAAGTAAGGGTTTCCAACGCCTCTTCCAGTGCCGAAATTTCGAAATAAAGCCCCTTCAGCTCCTCATCGTAGACCGAAAGTTGCTTCCCCTGAGTTTCAATCAGAGCGAAATCCGATACCAAAGCCTCGTAAGCTCCGTGAGACTGAACCCAAAGTTGTTTCGCATGAAGTTCCTTTTCGTACACCCGTCGAAGTTTTTCCTGCTTTTCGATTTCTTTCCCGATGGAAGAAAGCCGATCTGCAAGCTGTTGGGACTTTTCAACAATGGGACGCTTGGTTTTATTTTTTTCCGCCAGTTGCGTATCGAGCTCCCGAACCCGCTTCAGAATCGGAACCATGTTCTTCTGACTGACTTTGGAGTGCTCCAATCGGGCTTGTGATTCCCGATAAACTTTATCGGTTTCCGTCACTTGGATTTCCAGCTCGGGAAGTTTTTGCCGAATCTCGGAAATTTCGCTTTCCAAACGCAACATCCCGGTTTTCCAAACACGCGCCTGCTCTGTGGTCAAAAGAACCGCTTCCGCTTGATTTTTGTGTTGTTCTGCTTCTTTAAAGGCTTCATCAAGCGATCGGGTCTCTTCTTCAGAAAGCGGTCGAAAAGCCTCCAATTCCAAAGCTATTTTTTCCAGTATACGATTCTCGGTTTTGTTGCGTTCAAATACTCTTCTGGAAATTTCACCGTAAATTTCCGTTCCCGTCATCTGCTCTAAAAGCTCCCCTTTTTCGTTGGGTTTTGCCTGAAGAAACGCCGCAAAACTTCCCTGAGCCAAAAGAATTACCTTAGTAAATTGTTCGAAGGTAAGCCCTACGATTTCAACAATTTTGGCATCGCAAGCCCTTACCTGATCGGCTACGATTCGATTATCGGCATCCGCTATCCTGCGATGTACCGGTTTAAGATTGCCGTTTCGGTTCTTCTCCTGCTGCCAGGACGCTTTCCATTGTTTCCCCGAAACTTCAAAAACAATTTCCGAATAGCAATCTTTCTCCCCTCGGGTCATGACGGCATTTTCGCTCGCACTAATTTCCACCCTCGGCGTTTTTCCGTACAAAGCCAACACAATGGCATCAAGAATCGAACTCTTACCCGCTCCCGTGTTACCCGTAATGGCAAAAAGCCCCTCGCTGGAAAAGGATGGATGGGTGAAATCAATTTCGTTGTCCCCCGAAAGCGAATTGATATTTTTGAATCGGAGTTGGAGTATTTTCATGGTTTAATCCGTAATATTTAATCCGTCCACAATTTCTTTATAAGCTTCCCTTAATTCTTCTTTCTGTTCCTCGGAAATCCCCTGATGTTCGAGCAATCGCTCAAACACCTCCTCTACATCAAAATCTTCAAGCGATGCATTCGCCTCCTCAAACGCCAATGCCTCATTCAAATGGAAACGATTCTGAAGTTTAAGCACTTCGATACTGGTATTTTCGGTCTGTTGAGCCACCCACTGCGAAAAATCAGGAAAAAGATCCTCGCCCGTATAAGTGATTTCCACCCAAACCGAGTCGCCCTCATTTTTCAGCGTCTCCAAACGACGCCGGATACTCTCTTTGTTTCCACGAACCGACGCCAGTCGTTGAAAAACCGGAATACGAATCGTTTCAATGGTTCTCGTTCCCCCCTCAAAACGAATCACATAAACGCATTTAGACTGGTCTGCCTCACCAAACCCCATAGGAATCGGTGAACCGCAATACCGAATATGCTCTTTAATCTTGGACGGCACGTGGTAATGCCCTAAGGCCACATAATCGAAGGCTTCCGGAAAAATATCGCTTCCAACAGCTTCAATCGTGCCAATATAAGTTTCCCTCACGCCATCGTCATCGTTTCTCTTTCCCCCGGCGACAGACAAATGCCCCGTGGCAATAATCGGGATATCGCAAGACAAAGCCGCCCTCTTTTCCACCGCTAAAGCCGCAATTTGAGCATAATGTTTCTGAATACCAGCATTGATCCGTTTGGAGCGGTCGGCATAGTTTTCACCTTCGGTAAATCGGACAAGATCGCGTTCCCGCAAAAAAGGCACCCCGCAGACCATCAATACGGGCGTTCCTTCATCATCCTTGATGACAATAATTTCGTCTTCCAAATCCCCAGCGGAATGCCCGATAACCGTAACACGCAAAGCCGCCAAAATATCTTTCGGTGCATTGAGAAAACTCGGCGAATCGTGGTTTCCTCCAACAACAATAACGTTTTTGCATCCCGATTGCCGAACCTTCATCAAAAAATCATAATAAAGCTTCTGTGAGCCGCTTCCAGGAGTTGCCGTGTCAAAAATATCCCCGGCGATGAGAAGCAAGTCGATCTCCTCCTCGGTAATCGTCGCCAAAAGCCACTCCAAGAAAGCCTGATGCTCCTGCTTACGCTCTTTTTTGGAGTAAAGCGTACGCCCCAAATGCCAGTCCGAAGTGTGCAGTATTTTCATTAACGATTGATTTTAATTAAAAAAAACAGACGCTTATTCCTCAAAATAGAGCCCCTAATTTAAACATTTATTTGCTACCACCTAAAACAAAAACCTTCCCTTTCTTCAATCGGAAAGGGAAGGTTGATTAGTGAAAATTTAACCCCTAAAGCGCGTCAATAATTGCATTGAGTGTCGCACTCGGACGCATGGCCGCATAAGTTTTTGCCTCATTCGGATGGTAATACCCTCCGATTTCTTGAGCTTTGCCTTGAGCACCAATTAATTCTTCATTAATTTTGACTTCGTTATCCGCCATCGCCTTGGCAATCGGAGCAAACAACTCGGCCAAAGCCGCATCCGAAGTTTGATTGGCTAACGCTTCTGCCCAATACATCGCCAAATAGAAATGAGATCCGCGGTTATCCAATCCGCCCAGCTTACGTGCCGGAGATTTATCGTTCACCAAAAACTTGGCATTAGCAACATCCAATGCCTCCGCTAAGACTTGAGCCTTCGGATTGTTCTGCGTCTGAGCCAAATGCTCCAAAGAAGCCTGCAACGCCAAAAACTCCCCAAGCGAATCCCAGCGAAGATACCCCTCCTGAACAAATTGCTCCACATGCTTCGGCGCCGAACCTCCCGCACCAGTTTCAAACAAGCCTCCACCGTTCATCAAAGGAACAATTGAAAGCATCTTGGCCGACGTCCCCAACTCCAAAATAGGGAACATATCGGTAAGATAGTCTCTGAGGACGTTCCCCGAAACCGAAATGGTATCTTTACCTTCCCGACCCCGTTTTAGCGTTTCTGCCACAGCATCCTTAACGTCCATGATTCGAATATCCAAACCGTTCAAATCGTAATTCTGAAGGTATTTTTCAACTTTTTTGATGATTTCACGGTCGTGTGCCCGAGACCGATCCAACCAAAAAATGGCCGTCGTATTAGACAGTCGTGCACGGTTCACCGCCAGTTTTACCCAATCCTGAATCGGAGCATCCTTGGTCTGACACATTCTAAAAATATCATCCTTCTCGACCACTTGCTCCAAAAGAACCTTACCGTTTTCGTCCTCTACTTTCACCACACCCGCACTCTGCATTTGGAAAGTTTTATCGTGCGAGCCGTATTCCTCTGCTTTCTGAGCCATAAGCCCCACGTTAGGCACCGAACCAAATGTTTTAGGATCGATTGCACCATTTTGCTTCATATCTTCGATAATCGCATCGTAAAATCCAGCGTACGTCCGATCCGGAATAATACACACCGTGTCTTCTTCCTTACCCTCTTTATTCCACATTTTACCTCCACCGCGAACCAAAGCTGCCATAGACGCATCCACAATCACATCGGATGAAACATGGAAATTGGTAATCCCCTGATCGGAATTAACCATCGCCAAACGAGGCCCTTTTTCAATTGCCTCTTCGATGGCTGATTTGATTTCGGCTTCCTTCGGATGTCCCGAAATTTTCTCGAATAAAGTCGCCAATCCGAAATTAGGATTAACATCCAACTCGGCAAACGTGTCTTGGTACTTCTCGAAAACTTCCTTGAAATAAGTTTCCACAATTGCCCCGAAAATAATAGGATCCGAAACCTTCATCATGGTCGCCTTCAAATGAGCCGACAACAAAACGTCTTTTTCTTTGGCCTCGGCAATAGCTTGACGAACAAAAGATTTCAACGCATTAAGCCGCATTACCGAAGAGTCGATAACCTCACCCGCCTTTAGGGGAGAAAAATCCTTCAGTACCTGAGACGCTTGGTCTTTCCCATAAAATACAATACGAAACTTACCTTCGTTTTCAACAGTCGTGGAGGTTTCCGAACCATAAAAGTCCCCTTCAGCCATATGCGCCACCGATGTTTTGCTTTCCGACTTCCACTCGCCCATACGGTGCGGATTGGCCTTAGCATAATCTTTCACCGATTTAGGCGCACGGCGGTCGCTATTCCCTTCACGAAGAACCGGATTAACCGCCGATCCCAGTACCTTAGCATATTTCTTGTTGATTGCTTCTTCTTCTGCGTTT
Source organism: Bergeyella anatis (assembly GCF_036016955.1). Classification (NCBI taxonomy): domain Bacteria; kingdom Pseudomonadati; phylum Bacteroidota; class Flavobacteriia; order Flavobacteriales; family Weeksellaceae; genus Bergeyella; species Bergeyella anatis. The sequence goes on from NZ_JAYWXI010000003.1 coordinate 197,550, forward strand.
TTAGGCTCTGCAGGATAATCCGGCAGCTCGTAGCCTTGCTTCTTTAGTTCCGCTATCGCTTCCTCCAATTGAGGCACCGACGCCGAAATATTGGGCAACTTGATAATGTTGGCTTCCGGCGTGGTTGCCAAAGCCCCAAGCTCTGCCAAATAATCCGGAATACGCTGTTCCTCGGTAAGAGCCTCTGGGAAATTCGCCAGTATACGTCCCGCCAACGAAATATCGGGAACAGCGATTTCAATCCCTGCCGTTTTGGTAAAAGCCTTTACCATAGGTAAAAAAGAATGGGTCGCCAACATTGGCGCTTCATCCGTCAGTGTGTAGTAAATTTTTGCTTGTGACATTATTTTAATGCTTTTTATTTTTTATAATTAGTTATACAAATTTAGGCAATTTTTACCGTTTGCGGCAAAAGTGCAAAATAAATCGCCAAAAAACAACGCCTTTCGAAATGCAAAATCGGAAAAAAACCGAAGTCGATCTCTTTTCGTTCGGCCCTTTTGTCATGGCTTGGTTTTGGCTCAATATTTGAAAGGATTTCCTAATCAAAAAAAACATATGAAAGTACAAACCATCCTTGTTTCCGCAGCCACCGCCGTGACCTTAGGCTCCGCTACCCAATCCTGCATGGCCGTAGCCACTTCCAGCCTGGGTATTGCCGTCATTAAACAAGTGCTGCTGGGAGGAATTACCAAAGGAGTCCATATCTTCGGGAATAAAAACGCCTTCCTTCAAAACGATCTGATCGAAAAAGCTATCCCGGAAAACCTGCGTAGTACTTACGCTCTTTTGGACAAAATAGCTCCAAATCTGACAGCTCAAGGCAAAGACTATATCGCCCAAGCGGCCGCTTATACCGTAAATACCGCTGAACCTATCCTTAAAAATGCCGTCAATAACTTGACCGCCGAAGACGTCGCCCAAATCGCCAATGGAGGAAGCGGAGCGGCCACACGCCTGCTAAAAGCCAAAACAGCCGAGCAGCTCATCACAGCCATCCAACCCAAAGTCGACGAAAAACTAAACGAATTCGGAATTGTGAAAAGCATCAACATGGCTCTCCAAGGCAATAACGTGTTGGGAAATTTACTAGGAAACCAAACCAATACGCCGTTGCAAAACCACAGCCTGAGCCGATTAGCTTCCGAACAAATCGTTAACGGCTTATTCAACATTATTGAAGATCACGAAAAACAAAATGCAGCCCAACTTCCGGCCATTTTGCAAAACCACTAAAATCTTCAATTTATACATTAAATAAACCTAAACCATACCAATGAATATCAACCCTTTAGACCAATCCATCAAAAATGATCCTGAAGCATTCTATGCCTCACTGAAAACCAAATTAGAGGAAAATCATAACTTTCCCGAGGATTATTTATACAAATTCATTTTCCCGAACGAAAATGCAAAATTAACCGAACTCTATCAGATTTTCGATAAAATAGACTACACCATCTCCACCAGAGAAAGTAAAAACGGAAAATACATCTCCGCAAGCATTCAGGCTTTTGTGATGGATGCCGACCAAGTGATAAATCTCTATAAAAAAGTAGCCGAAATTGACGGCGTAGTAATGCTCTAATCCTTTCATCGCCATGGTAATCCTGATAAGCGGCACCAGCGGACTGGTCGGACGTAGCCTAAAAACAGCCTTAGAAAGACGAGGCCACAAAGTAAAAACCCTTACCCGAACCCCCAATCCGAAAAACGAAACTGAATTCTATTGGGATTACAACAAAGGCGTCCTTGACGACAATGCTTTGCAGGATGTAGACGCCATTATCCATTTGGCCGGAGCCAATTTGGCCAAACGTTGGACGACTTCCTACAAAAAGGAAATCTTATCCAGTCGAATTGATTCGGCCGATTTTCTTCGCCACCGATGCCTGAATCTCGGCCATTCCCTCAAAAGTTTTGTTTCGGCTTCGGGGATTAATTATTACGGAACCTTCACGTCCGATGAAATCTTAACCGAACAATCGTCCGTCCGTTCTCAAGACTTTCTCTCTTTCGTGTGTCGGGAATGGGAATTGGCCGCCGACCGTTTTTCCGAAGTCGCCCAAAGAATCGTTAAAATAAGAACCGCTCCAGTCCTAGCTCCCTCAGGAGGGGCATTAGAACCGCTGGCACGCATTGCCCGACTTCATCTTTCAAGCGCCATCGGTAGCGGAAATCAATGGTTCAACTGGATTCACCATGAGGATTTGACCAACCTCTACATCGCAGCGGTGGAAAATGAAAATCTCGAAGGAGCATACAACGCCGTAGCCGATGAAATCCCCACCAATAAAACCTTTATGAAAGCCTTAGCCAAGGTTTTAAACAAAAACTTCTTACCTCTCCCCCTCCCCGGTTTAGCTCTACGCTTAGCCATAGGAGAAATGAGCGAGATGCTCCTAGAAGGCACACGGGCATCCAATGAAAAAATAAAAGCCACCGGATTTACCTTCCGATACCCTCTTTTGAATCAAGCCCTGATAAAAAATTTAAAGTAAACCCTCCATCGCTTCGGCAGGTCTGGCCACCACAGCCTTTTCCCTCTTTATCAAAATAGGACGCTGCAAAAGCTTAGGATATTGCAAAAGTGCTTTTATTTTATCCTCTTCCGAAAGCACCTTTCCCGAAAAATGGTCTTTCCATTCGGGTTCGTTTTTCCTCAGAACTTTGTCGGCAGAAAGTCCAAGCCAACCGAGAAGTTCACGAAGTTCCGCCTCCGAAAGCGGATCTTCCAAATAGTAACGGACATTAAAAACAACCCCTCGGTCTTCCAAATATTTAACCGCTTCGCGAGACTTGGAGCAACGGTTGTTATGAAGTAAAGTCATCATCAGAATTATTTAGCTGTTAAAAAAATCATGCAATAATAAGCCTAATCTTCATCATTTTAAAATCGAAAAAATTCTCACTTTCGGTATTCCATATAGTCGTAGTCGCCTTTCCGATCAAAATCGTCAAAAATGGATTTGTAAGGCAGCATATCCCCGCCGTGGTAAAAGAATAAAAATCTAAAAAAAATCATCGAAAAATAAACCACCACAGCCCCTCGAAGCACCCAAGCCTTCTTCTTATCCCGAATATGATAAAGCAAAAGAGACAACGCATAAGCAAAACCAAGGAAAAAGAACCAAGCCATCCGAATCAGAATGGGTTCAGCAATACTCACAATCAAAAGGGCCCCATACCCAAAGGTAAGATTAAATAAATCATTTCGATTTCCGGAAACCCTCTTCTTTCGGAGGAAATACAAAACCGCCACCACCATAGGCAATTCCACCAAATAAATCCATTTGTAATAAGGGGCAGGCGTCACATAGCCCGCCAATTTACCGAAATGCGACCAATGAACAGCAAGTTGGTAAAATGCTTGATTTTTAATCACGAAGAAAGCCCCACTGAACACAAGCAAAAGCAAAAGCCCATAAGTGATAACAGCTTTTCTGAAATTCAAATTCATAGATAGTAAGAAAAAAGTCGGAATAAGAATAAGAGCACTCCGGTGAAGCGTTAAGGCAATCAAGAAAAACAAAAGAGCCCTAAAGCGCTGTCCATGATAAAAATACCCCAAAGCCAACCAAGCCACCCCGATACACATCAACTGCCTGAGCACAATAAAATCCAAAAGGTAAAACCGACACAACACAATGAAAGCCACCCAATAAAACACTTTGCTCCGAGCAAGATTCCACGACGAAAAAAGTTGCAAAAAACCAATAACGAAAGACGTAACGAAAAAATAAAAATACCGATTATCACTAATCGTTTTCAAAGCAATAGTGTAAAGTTGAAAGCCGATTTCCGCTTTATCGTACTTCAGATAATCCCTTATGCTATACATTTCGTAGCTGTAAGCATAATTGTAAATATCCTTGCTCCCAACCATATCCCGAAGCCCCATGATCCCAAACAACACGATAAAAACAGCGTAAAAATACCTCCTATCTCTAATCAATAAAAGAGAAAAAAAAAGAGCAAAACAAAATAGATAGACTCCCATGCCCGAATTACCTCAGGATTAAATTAAAAACAGAATCGCACGTCCACAATGCCTTTTGCCGGCCTCAGCATATGCAAAATAAAATTTTCGCCGCTACTACCTTAAACCTAGGCAATTTATAAAAAAATTATCAAAAAATAAAAGTCCGTCAATAATAAGGTTTTATTGACAGACTTTCAGTATCATCGAAAAAGCGAAAGCTGAAAAACAGCGTTAAAACAAACCGTGCATTTCGCCTTCAATGCGCTCCAAAATATAGCCGAAATCTTCTGGTCTTTCGACAAAATCCAATTCGTCAACTTCAATAACAAGCAATTTGCCGTCTTTGTAATTGGAAATCCATTTTTCGTATTTCTGATTGAGTTTCGACAAGTATTCGATACTGATGGAAGCCTCGTAGTCCCTCCCTCTTTTATAAATTTTCTTCACCAAATTAGGCACATCCGATTTCAAATATACCAAAAGATCCGGCGCCGAAACAAAGTCCTTCATCAATGAAAATACCGAAAAATAATTCTTGAAATCCCTTTCGCTTAACAAATTCATATCGTAAAGGTTTTCCGCAAAAATATGCGCGTCTTCATAAATCGTACGATCCTGAATAATATTTTTCCCACTCTCGCGGATTTCTTTCACCTGACGAAAACGGCTCCCCAAAAAGTAAATCTGCAAAGCAAAACTCCACTTGCTCATGTCCGCATAAAAATCTTCCAAATAGGGGTTATGATCCACATCCTCAAACTGCGGCTCCCAGCCGTAGTGCTTCGCCAACATCGTAGTCAGTGTGGTTTTACCGGCACCAATATTTCCTGTAATCGCAATATGCATAGTTAAAAACTTGACGGTTAAAAAAATAGCTTTATCCCAACGAAAATAGGCGGAGAACCTCTCTCCTAAAATCGCCTTAATTTTCCAAGGGGTAAAGATAGAGCTTCCCCTCCGTGAGAACAAAATATGCCGAGGAATTTTTATCCACAATTTTTCCTTCCTCTTTTTTTACCAGCGTTGCCGCTTGTTGATTATTCGAATCTAACCGAAATAAACCTGAGTCGGAAACCACGAAAATAGCCGCGCCTTTCCGAACCAAACGCGTAGCCCCGTCAATTTGAATTTCACAAATTTTTTCTGCCGAAAAAGTATACCCTCTCAAAAAATCTTCCGTCAAAACATACACCTTTCCCTCGTAAACCAAAAAATCCCGAAGATCGTGATACCCGATAAAAAAAGGAAACGAATTAATCACCCGGTCTTCCCGAAAATTATACTGAATCAAACGTTTTTCACTGTCGTCCAAGAGCCACACCTGTTGCAAATCCTCCGTATAAACCGTACTGATAAAACCAAAACGCCCGACACTCAGACGCTGGACTTCATTAAGGTAGGCATCCAAAAAACGAATTTCCTGCGCACTCTGCGAGAACAACACCACTTTGAGCGGGTTGGTTACGCTACGAACCGCAAAAGGCACCGTAAACATCTGACGTCCCACCACCTTTCCCGAAACATCGTACTTGGTAAAACTAAAGTTCTGCTTTTCGTAGAGGTAAGTATTGAGATAATCGTCCGCATAAACTTCCGACGATTCCGTCAAGGGAAGAGCCGCCAAAGGCAAAACCTTCTGCGAACGAAAAACACCGCAAACCAAAATTACCCCCAAAAAAACAAACCATTTCTTCATCTCGTCAAAAATAAAAAAATGACGCCAAAAACGTCATTTTTTCAATAGTCTTTTTTATTAACGGATTGCCACTTCGTAAATCACCGGCCAATTTTTTCCCGTAACCAACATGTTTTCACCTTTAAAGGCAATCCCATTAAGCACATCGTCACTGCCCTTGGTGTGTTTCTGCGCCAACGCGGTAAAATCGAACTTACCAACCACCTCGCCCGTGTCCGGTTTAATCTTGAGGATAATCGGCTGTTGCCAAACGTTCGCGTAAATATAACCGTTATGGTATTCCAGTTCGTTAAGCTTATCAAACGCTTGGGTATGCCCCGCCACCGACACGTAACGTACCAATTTGGAAGGATCTTCCACGTCCAAAAAATAGAGATTTTTGGTTCCGTCGGAAGCAATCAGGTTTTTGCCGTCGTACGTTAGTCCCCAGCCTTCGCCCATAACGTTAGGGTAAGGAAATTCCCGAATAAGGCTCAAATCCGATTTATTATAAACAAACCCTTTCTTATTAAGCCAAGTCAACTGGTACACTTTGTCCCCTACAATGGCCAGCCCTTCCGAAAAATATTCCGCAGGCTGAGGCGTTACCGCAAGAGGTTTGGTTTCGCCCAAGCGATATTTTAGAATTTGGGAACTGCCCTGCTGGCCGTCGCTCTCGTACACGATATCCCCTTCCAGCTCAAAGCCTTGGACAAAATTATTCACATCGTGAGGGTATTCCTTAACAATAGTATACCCCAAAGAGGCTTCGGGGTTTTTAGCATAGACGTTAATGGTTGCATCCTGTTGCAAAACCTCTCCGTTGCTCTTGGTGATGTTGAAAGTAACCGCATTGTCCCCCAGCGTAAAAAACTTAGGATCAATTACCAAATCAGAGGTTTCCTTATCCCCGAAACTAATGGAAATGCTTTGGGCGTTTTTGGTTACGTCCTCGGGAAGCGTAATGGCCTCCCCATAATGGTAGCCCTTACTCTCCATCGTAAGGTTATAATCGTTAAGACGGTTGAGAATCTGCTTGTCGTTATTGCAAGACGAAAGGACGACAAACGCAAAGAACGGTAGAAGAAAACGTTTTTTCATTGGATTATTAAAAATAAATCGGGTTCAAAAATAACAATTTGAAACCAAATTTACGGGAAACACCACGTAAAAATCGGGAAAAGACAAAAGTTAAGCCGTTAAGACAAAAGGGCTGCACTATCGGCAAGCCCTTTTATTCATCGTTTGGGTTTTCAGAATTATTTTTCGACAAAGGCTTTTAGTTTTCCTACGATGCCCTTCCATTCTTTTTCGAAACTTTCATGATTGAACTCAAGCCCTAAATGTTCCAAATTTTCAAGCCCCTTGTGCGTCAGGGTAACCACGGTACCCTCAGCTTCGGACTCAAGTTCCCATTTCACTATCGTTTTTTCTTTGGAAATCTCGGGATAAGCCCAACTGTATTTCAGTTTCCGGCAGGCATCCACTTCCAGTATTTCGCAATGGTGGTGCTGACCCGCCTTGATGCCTCCTCCCCAAAAACCAAATTCGGTATGCGGCTCGGCAGCAAAATCAGGAATGTCAAAATACCACTCTTTCATGGCCCCTTTATCCGTAAGAGCGGCCCAAACTTTCTCCACTGGTGCATTCACCTTTTCTTTTACAATCACATTGTCATGCATAGCTTTATGTTTTTAGTTTCCATAAAGTTAGGCATATTTAGGATACCAAACCAGTTTCAGAGCCTGATATCCCTCAGGATTTTTGATTTCTCTACTTTACCCCTACCTTTGCCCCTATGAAGCTACTCAAAATTTTAGGCCTTGCCCTGATTGCCCTAACCGTTCTTACCCCTCTCATCGGCTATCTCGTGATGAGCCAACCGAAGTTCGGAAAAGCCCCGGGCGGAAAACGGCTCGAAAGAATAAAAAAATCGCCACACTATAAAAACGGAAGTTTCCAAAATTTGGAACCCACGCCGCAACTGAGCGAAAACACCTCTTTGGTTAAGGTTTTTTGGCGTTTTCTCTTTGGAAAATCCGATCAAAGTAGCCCTCGAAAGCCATTCCATTTTGAAAAAACCGACTTGAAAAGAATATCCGTCGAAGAAAACGTTTACGTCTGGATGGGGCATTCGTCCTATTTTCTTCAAGTGGACGGTCTCAAAATTCTCGTCGATCCGGTTTTTAGTGGCTATGCCTCTCCTTTTTCATTCAACACCAAAGCTTTCCAGGGCACAGACCTTTACCAACCCGATGATTTCCCCGAATTGGATTATCTCATCATTACCCACGACCATTGGGACCACCTGGATTACAACACCGTTACCGCCTTGTTTCCAAAAGTAAAACGAATCATCACGGGATTAGGTACGGGAGAACACTTGGAATATTGGGGGTATCCTGCCCAAAACATCATCGAATTGGACTGGTACGAAAAAGCCACCCCCGAACCCCATTTCCGCATTCAAGCCGAACCCGCCCGCCATTTTTCGGGTCGCGGATTTAAACGCGATCAAGCCTTGTGGAGCAGTTTCGTATTAAATACAAAAACCCAAACCCTTTATATCGGGGGCGACAGCGGCTACGGCACTCACTTCAAATCCATCGGAGAGCGCCATCCCCACATTGACCTCGCAATTTTAGAAAACGGACAGTACCATGAAGACTGGCGCTACATCCACATGCTTCCCGGAGAACAAATCCAAGCCATGAAAGACCTGAATGCCCAAAGAATGATTCCCGTACACAACAGTAAATTCAAACTTTCCACCCACTCTTGGGAGGCTCCAATGAAGCAAATACAGACACAGAATAAGGAAAATTTAAGAATTTTATTCCCCAAAATAGGAGAAAAAATCAACTGGCAAGACGACACCCGAACTTACGCACCTTGGTGGGAAAAAGAAAGAAAATAAACGTTTTTTCCTTTTGACTCCTTACCCGTTCGTTCGGCAGAAATGGAGGCTTCCGCTTTTTGCAAAATCCGACCTTTGGACTCGTTTCAATCTGATTACCAGCTAATTTAAGCGATTAATGAACCCCAATCCGCCTTTTCGGCTCTCATTTCGAAGAGTCAAACTAATTTCTTTTCATTTTAAATCACTTTAAAAATTTACTCCTATTATTAAAGTATTAACTAAACTTTTCGACCATACTGATAAAATTAATCATTAAATTTACCTTTAAATTAAATAATATTTAAGATAAATATCATAAATTTGTTAAAATGAAATTACGTTAAAAACATGATAAAGTACCGATCCAAATGCCCCCTATGCCGAAGTCTGGATGTTTTCGGAGACAAATGGACGCTCCTTATCCTGCGCGATATAGGCCTGAAGAACAAAACCACTTTTAAAGAGCTTTCCCAAATGGAAGAAGGGATTGCAAGCAACACCCTGAGTAACAGACTCGAAAAAATGACCTTTTTGAATCTTCTGACCAAGACCCGAAGCAAAAGAAACAAACTCGTCTTCCATTACAACATCACGGAAAAAGGAAGGGAAATTCTGCCCATCATCAACGAAATTATCGATTGGTCGGAAAAACACCTCTACAAGAAAAACGAGACCTCGGAAAGCACCCCTATCCCGATTTCCTCCAAAAACTAAAATCCTAAAAAATTAAGTTTCAACTGAATGGCAAAATTCTCCTTGAAATTTGGCGTGTGATAATGCCCCACACGGTAGAAAAAGCCCAAGTTAAATTTGGTGCTTAGGAAGTTATTCCACTCCAATCCCACTTCTTGATAAAAATGATCCAAGGTGCTGAAAGTAAAACGGTGCGACTCGGGACGACTCATGTTACCGCCAATCCCTCGGTAAACCAAATCGAAGCTCGAAGCATTCTGCCCCAAACTCTTAAAATACCAAGGAATACGGTGCGTTAAATAAAACCCCGCGAATTTATCGCTATAATATTTCCCCGCCTCCATAGTGGCAAACCCCAAATAGGACGTCAGATTAAAATTCAACCGCCCGTCTCCGGCGCCAAGCCCGTTCATCTGAAAATGACGCCATATCGGAGATTCGCCCGAAAGCCACCCCGCATAAGCCCGAAGCCCCGTTTGCCCCAGTTTGGTTTTGACCTGATGTGCCACCAACAAATCCGCCTTGTTGTATGCAAAGTCCCCTTGCCAAAACTTCATCCCCCGTTCGTAACTGAAATAAACCTCAGGAAAACTTTGCTCGTAAGTAAACTTTCCCGAAGGGGTCATGATGTTTTTAGAATTGGGAGAATATTTAAAAGTAACCACAGGAGCAAAAACGGTAAACTCACGCCCCAAACCTTTGTAATCGTAGTCAAAAAAAGCCTTCTCCCTGTTTCTGTAAAGCGAAACCTTCATGGTAAGAGCATTGCTCAAATCGTTTTCGTACGCCAAGCGAAAGCCTTCAAACCCATAAAAACGATTATTTTTAAGCTCCACGCCGGAGTTCATCATCTTCATACGGAAATTCCACAAATCTTCACGGAAACGCCCCGCCGAAACCACATCATTATAGTAATCCGCACTAAAAACCGAAGTTTTTTCCAAAGTGGTTTTTGCTTCCAAGCCCAAGCCGTATTTTAAACGTCCGTCCTTAAAACCGTACGCCAAATAAGCTCTAGGAGAAACATAGCGATGAAATCTCTCGTTCATGGAAAATGCCGCCCCTAGTCGAAAGCCTTCAAAAGCATTGTATTTGAAAACCTGCCCCGCATCCAAATCCACCTGTCCCAAGCGAATTTTCCCTTTTAGTAATCCCGTAAAAAACTTCGCCTTAGTATCCAAACGGTATTTCTGTCCCAAACTATCTATTTTTTCGTAACTAAATTGCTCCCTGGCAGTAAGCGGTTCGGTTCGATACTGCTCCAACAAACGCCCGTCCGCATTTTCCACCCTCATCGTATAGCCCTTAAAATCCGAAGACTTTTCTTCAATCGGAGTTTGGTAATCAAAATAGTCTGTCGTACGGTAAATATAATACCCAAAACGACGCTTGCCCTCCGTTTTAGCTTCTTTATCGCCTTCCGCCGTTTGATTGAAAGCCATATTCCCCGCCTTAAGTTTCAAAGATTCTTTATGAAGAAACCATTTCCCCTCCACCGGAATCCAAATACTGGTAAGGCTGCCTTCATTCTTCACACGACTGTTGCTTTCTATTTTTTTCAAACCGTAGGTCTGCATATCCACATAAAGATAGCCGTTGTATTTTTTCCGGTTAACGGGAGTTTTGTAATTCACCTGACGAAAACGGATCACATAATTTTTGCGACCGTCAATCTCAAGGGTATCCGTCAAGAAAAAACGGTACAAACTACGGTTTTCGGGACGAATTTCCCGAGGCGGAGTCAAGCGGTTACTGCGGATCGTCATCATCTCGTAAACCGGATCGTTCAACCCCGAAACCTTGTTATCCAAAACCAAAATTTTCTCGCCGTATTTTGCCGAAAACTTGTACTCCTGAGCTTTTTCCCATATAAACAAAGAACTTTTGGCTACCAATTTCATCACCTTTTGGGTCTCCAAGGAGTCCTTCCGCTTCTTCTCCGTCTGATTCTTAACCGGTAATTTCCCCAGCGAATCTATCCGACGGGTTACAAAAGCATCATAATAATCAATACTGTCCCGATCCAAATCCAATGAAATTTTTTCATACGATTTATACGAATACGAAGGCAAACTCGTAGGTAGATTTTGGGCATAGTGCTCGTTCACCTTTTCTAAAATTGCCAAAGCCCTCTCGTCGCTTTTATCCGCCAATACGATTTTCGCAATGCTTGCCGTCTTGGGATCTTCCTTTGCCAAAGTCGCTTCCATCACCTTATCCACCAAAACATCGTCCTCGTAATACCCCTTGGCCCGAACTTCCACCTGACGGCATTTGGTACGGAATTTAGCTTCCCCCGAAGCATCGGTTTTGGCAACAATCTTTCCGTTACAAGCAATGGTTGCCCCAGCCAACGGACGACGGTCGCCCGCCCCATACACCTTAATAAACGATTGGGCAGAACAAAAAGCCGTAAGAAAAACCAATAATCCCGTTATAAAATTCTTTTTCATCAGAAATCGTTTTCAATCCATTATAAGTGCTACAAAAATAAACATTTAGCTCCTGAAAAATAGCGCCCTCAAAAAAACATTCCCGTTTTTCAGCCTTAATGCCACAATAAGATTCATTTTTTTCTATTTTTGAACGATTTTTTGACTTATTATTAAAATAAACCTTAAAAACGCATGAAAAAATTATTTCTTTCTTTCGCTATTTTGTTCGCTTTGGCTTCTTCCACAGTAAGTTACGCCCAAAATACCACCGACATTAAAGAACTAAAAGCCCGAAAAGAGCTTTTAAAACTCAACACCAAACTCAACAACCAAAAAATAAAACTCAACAAAGAAAGAAACTCCTACGAAAAGTACCTCGAAGAAGCCAATAAAGCCAATCGAAGTGCCTCTAAACAAAGTTCTTCTTTCTCTTCCGATCAGGATGCCCGAAGCAACGCTAAGGAAGCCGAAAAAACCGCTAAAGCCATGAAAAATGCCGAACGTGCCAACAAAAAAACGAATGCCAGCGCAAGTAAAATAGCCAAGATGGAAAACGAAATAAAAAAATACGAATCCCGAATAGCCAAACTAAACGAACAAATCGAGTTTACGGAAAAAAAATAACTCCAACCATTGAATTTTAACTTTCAAAAAAAGTCGGAACCGATAAATCGGTTCCGACTTTTTTAATTATTTTCATCAAAAGAGAGCCTGTCGTCAGAAGTTCAGCGGCCCTCTAAACTGCCGATAAACCTCCGACAGGCCAACCGTTAAACGGTCTACTTTTTTTCTCTCTCGATTTGGCGAATCTCCTTTAGTTTATCCACAATCCGATCCACAGACGGCTGCCCCGAAGCCTTCACAGAAACCCCTACGGACGAACGCTCCCAAGCCATTACCAACTCGACGGCATGTTCTCCCGAAGGTTCCACCTCAATCGTAAACCACTCCTGCAAAGCATCCAATCGACGAACCGGAACCTTCACTCTAACCACATCCTGCTTCTCGTCGTAAGCATAAGCCCCCCACTGCTGGAAATCCTTGTTAAGAACGAGCGTCCACTCCTTCTCCTCCGGAATAATAAAAAGCCCGTAAGTCCCCGCAGAAACCTCTTGCCCTCCAAAATCCACCGCCTGACCGAAGGTGATTTTGGTCGAAGCATTCGCCCCGGCCCGCCAAACCTTACCGTAAGGAACTAATCCACCGAAAACCGTTCTGCCTTTTACGCCGGGACGTCCGTAATCCACAATGATTTTAGAAATTGAAAATTGTTGCTCCGTTTTTACTCTGGGACTGGCCGCAGGCAGTACATACTGAGCCTGCCCCCACAAAAAAGCGCCTAAAGCCAACGCCACCATTATTTTTTTCATGTTCTTAAGATTTAATTTAATATTATTTTACATTGCCTGCATCTTGAAGCTCATCGACTCAATCACCTTTAGGATAGCTTCCACCGTATCCATAGAAGTGAGGCAAGGCACCCCATTTTCTACCGACATACGGCGAATCTGGAACCCATCTCGCTCCGTTTTCTTACCTATGGTAGTGGTATTAACCACATATTGCACTTTTCCTTTTTGGATAAGGTCTATCAAATTCACTTCCTCCTCGCCTATCTTATAGCCTATTTTGGCTGGTATACCTTTAGCTTCAAAGTATTTCGCCGTTCCTTCCGTTGCCCAGATTCTAAAGCCTACCTCGTGGAACCTCCTCGCAAAAACAGCCGCTTCCTCTTTGTGCTTATCTGCTACCGTAAAGAGTATCGCTCCGTGGGTTGGCACTTTTCTACCTGCAGCTATCATTCCCTTATAAAGGGCTTTTTCTAAGGTAACATCTTTCCCCATCACTTCACCTGTGGATTTCATCTCTGGTCCTAAAGAAATATCCACTTTAGTCAGTTTAGAGAACGAGAATACTGGTACTTTCACAAAAACGCCGTCCTTATTCGGCACGAGCCCATTAGTATAACCTTGCGAGGCTAAAGATTTGCCCAATATCGCCTTAGTGGCAAGGTTTGCCATAGGCACATCGGTAATTTTAGAGAGGAAAGGCACCGTTCTGGAGGAACGAGGATTGACCTCAATCACAAACACCTCTCCGCTTTGGTCTATCACATACTGAATGTTCATCAATCCCACGACATTAAGCCCCTTCGCTAATCGTATAGTATAGTCTTCTAAATCGTGGATTTGTTTTTCCGTAAGATTTTGTGGCGGATACACCGCAATAGAGTCGCCAGAGTGTACCCCTGCCCTTTCGATATGCTCCATAATCCCTGGAATTACCACCGTTTCACCATCAGAAATGGCATCTACCTCTACCTCTTTGCCCGTTACATAGCGGTCTATAAGTACAGGGTGTTCTGGGCTGGCATCTACGGCGTGTTCCATATAATGGGTAAGCTCTTGCTCGGTATAGACAATCTCCATCGCCCTACCCCCCAATACATAGCTCGGACGCACCAAAACAGGATAGCCAATCTCATTCGCAATGGCAATCGCCTCCTCTTTGGAAGTCGAAGTTTTACCCAAAGGTTGAGGAATACCCAACTCCTGAAGGGCTTTTTCAAATTTATCTCGGTTTTCTGCACGGTCTAAATCTTCCAAAGAAGTTCCTAAAATTTTAACCCCATGAACCGATAGCTTATCCGCCAAGTTAATTGCGGTTTGTCCGCCGAACTGAACCACCACTCCTTTAGGTTTTTCAAGTTCGATAATGTTCATCACATCTTCCTCTGTGAGCGGTTCAAAGTAAAGTTTATCCGAAATAGAGAAATCGGTGGATACGGTTTCGGGATTGTTGTTGATGATAATGGCTTCGTAGCCCATCTCTTTAATCGCCCAAACGGAATGCACAGTAGCATAGTCAAACTCCACCCCTTGCCCAATACGGATAGGTCCTGAACCTAAGACCACAATACTCTCTTTTTCCGTTACTACGCTTTCGTTTTCCTCCTCGTAAGTACCATAGAAGTAAGGCGTTTCGCTCTCAAACTCTGCCGCACAAGTATCTACCATTTTATAGACTGGCATAATGGCGTTTTCTTTTCGGAAATTGAAAACCTCCCTCTGGGTAACGCCCCAAAGGTGTGCAATGTTTAAATCCGAGAAGCCTAACTTTTTAGCTTCTTTAAGCGTTTCGGCATTGAATTTATTTTCGGCAATGACTTTCTCAAAGTCCACCAGTTTTTTAAGTTTCCAAATGAAGAATTTATCAATCTTGCTCCATTCTACAATTTGCTCCCAATCGTAGCCTCTTCTCAAAGCCTCTCCAATGATAAACAATCGCTCGTCATCGCAAATTTTGATGCGTCTTTCGATTTCTTCTGGCGTAAGCTGTGCCGCTTGTTTGGTTTTTAATCCTAAGTGTCTGATGCCTGTCTCCAACGAGCGAATAGCCTTCTGTAAAGACTCCTCGAAGTTTCGCCCAATCGCCATTACTTCGCCTGTGGCTTTCATTTGAGTGGAAAGGCGGCGGTCGGCCGTTTCAAATTTATCAAATGGAAATCTTGGGATTTTGGTAACCACATAGTCTAATGCCGGTTCAAAACACGCATAAGTTTTGCCCGTAACGGGGTTCATAATTTCGTCTAAGGTAAGCCCCACCGCTATTTTAGCCGCTATCTTGGCAATTGGATAGCCCGTTGCCTTACTCGCCAACGCCGAAGAACGGGATACTCTTGGATTAACCTCGATGATATAATAATTGAACGAATGTGGGTCTAAAGCCAACTGGACATTACAGCCGCCCTCAATCCCCAAAGCTCTAATAATCTTCAGCGAGGCGTTTCTCAACAGTTGATACTCTCTATCCGAAAGCGTCTGCGAAGGTGCGACCACAATAGAATCGCCTGTATGTACGCCCACGGGGTCTATGTTTTCCATATTACAGACCACAATGGCGTTATCGTTGGCATCACGCATCACTTCGTACTCTATCTCTTTAAATCCTGCAATGGATTTCTCTATCAAACATTGGGTTACGGGGCTGTATTTAAGCCCATTCGCTACAATTTCTTTAAGCTCTGTTTCATCGGAAGCGATACCCCCCCCCGTTCCGCCCATCGTGAAGGCAGGGCGAACAATGACCGGATAGCCAATCGTATTAGCAAAGTTAAGGGCTTGTTCTACCGTATTGACAATATCCGATTCCGGGACCGGCTCTCCGAGTTCTCGCATCAGTTCACGGAATAAATCCCGGTCTTCGGCTTGGTTAATCGCCGAAAGTTTCGTTCCTAAAACTTCTACTTTGCACTCTTCCAGTATCCCTGATTTTTCTAATTCTACCGCCATATTAAGCCCTGTTTGTCCGCCCAGCGTTGGCAACAAGGCATCGGGTCTTTCCTTGCGAATAATCTGGCTGACAAATTCCAAAGAGATAGGCTCGATATAGACTTTATCGGCTATTTCTACATCAGTCATTATCGTGGCGGGATTGGAGTTGATGAGTATCACGCGGTAGCCTTCCTCTTTTAGGGAAAGACACGCCTGAGTTCCTGAATAATCAAACTCGGCAGCTTGTCCGATAATGATTGGTCCTGAGCCAATCACTAAAATCGTTTTTATGTCTGTTCTTTTCATTTTTACGAGATTTACTGATTTTAGATTTATGATAAATTTAATTTTTGACTTTCATTTTTAGCAAAAAAAATACGAAGCCCGAAGACTCCGTATTTTTTAAAATATACGTTTAAACTTTTGCTCCAAAAGATAATCTGCCATTCCTTTCATTGCCTGCAAAAATACGAAATTAATACGAATATTTAAACACCATAGCCAAATAACCCGGAAAACCGCTGATATATGTCATTTGACTTGCATACGGCGATTGGGACGACAGTAGTAATTTTCGCTCTTTAAGGTTAAAAATATTATTGCCCAAAAGTGAAATTTCAAAATTCGATTGCCGTGGTTTAAATCTAATTTCAGGGTTTACGGTAAACAGATTGTTGCGATTTTCGAGGGCAGACTGGCTAATGTAATCGAACCCCACATTCCAATACCACCTTTCCTCGGCATTGCCTTTAACCTTCAAGGTCAAATGGTAATTGAACTGCTTGGTATGACTCCCGTTAAAACTCTGCCGAAACGAAACCCAATTCAGAAGGTAGCCCAATTCAAATTGAAACAGCGGATTTTTAAATCTGGAAAACACATTTTGACTCCATTGCACCGTAGCGGTTTGGGAAACATTATCTTTTTGGTTGATACAGTTTGAAAACGCACTGAAAGCACCATTGGTCTTGGTTTTTACCAAAAGCGGAAGTGTTTTGAACCTAAAATCATAAGTTAAAAAATAGCTGTGCTTTTGGGCGTCATTGGCAACAATTTGAGATGTATTTTGCCACAGTAACTGATTGATAACGTCCGTTGAAGCCGGATTTATATCTTTGTTAAAATGATACCCTACAAACCAAGCACTACCATTGGCAGGATTAAATTTTGAATAATTAAGGTTTATGTTGAGTATTTTCACATAACTCCTCCACTCTATGCTTGAGGAGCGGATTTGTTGGTAATCGATGATATTCACCTCTGGAAACAACTCCCAAACGGAATGCTGCCGATGCCCCAAAGAAGACCCCGCCGCAAATTTGCCCAAGTTATTGGCCTGATAAACCACTGAGACTTTCGGCTCCAAACGAAAAAAACGAAAATCTTTGGCATTAACCCGATTATCGGCATTGACCAAATCGAGATCAATCGTGCTTTGCCAATGGTAGCCCCATTGCCTTTTCCAGTTTCCGCTCAGCATGTGATAGTTTCTAAAAATACTCACTTCATTCCCGGAAATATCCAAAGCAGCCTCTTGCCGCCTAAATTCCGCCCCCACCTTATAGGTTTGGATCTCGGTTTTATGTTCAAGGGCTAATGCCAGCCGATAGTCCTCACTCCGCAAATGAGAATGTTGAAAAAGCACATTATCACCTATTCCAAACAAATTCTGATTGGAATTAATGCCTAAAAAACGTCTTTCGGAAATGCGGTTTTGATTTGCTTCCAACGCCAAGTGGGTATTCTGGAAGACCGGCAGCTGGTATTTAAGGTTCTGCCCAAAATTGAAATCTTTATTTTTCCTATTTTGAGTCACCTCTTGCGTCATAAGGCTTGGAAACGAACGCGACAAGGTTCTCGCCGAATTTTCAGTCATTGGATTACTCACAAAATCGTAGTAAATAAAATGGTCGTTGCCGAAGGGGTAATGCAACGTATTTTTGGTATGCAAAAAAAAGTCGTTGCCGTGGTCTTTGTCAAATTCCGAAGTTTGGACATTGCCCGTATCTAAAAAAAATACTTTTTCGGCAAAATTGAATTTCTCCTGTTGGCTGAAATTTAAAAGGGAATACGACTTAAACCGCAACTTCCCCCACTTCTGATTAACTTGAAAAGCCACAAACTGATTTTGCTTGTCTTTAACGCTTGAATTATCTTCCAAAAAACCGGGAAGCTGAAAGCTGTACGTCCCCTCCTTGGAAATTTTATTCCCTTCTTTGAATTCGAGATAGTCCATCACCGAAATCGGGGCTTTTGCTATGGTATTAACATCGGTAATCAAAGCGATATTCCCGTTTTTCTTGAACAGAAACGAATTATTATGCCCCAAGTAACGCTTTTCCAAACCGCCTCCTGCTTCCAAATTCCCTACCCATTTGTTTTTGTAACCGTCTTTCAGTTTCACGTTGAGTGCCGAACGAACCGTTCCGTCGTCTGCCGTATAATTTTCGATAAGGTCCAAACCTTTTATCGCCGAAGCCTCAATATTATCCGTGGCCATCTGATGCCTCTGCCCGAAAAACTCCTGCCCCTCAACCAATACGTTGCCCACGGATTGTCCTTTGTATTTCACCTTTCCTTCTTCAATTTCCAACCCTGGCATTTTTTGGATAAGGTCTTTCAGCTTCCTTTCATTTCCGTCCTTTAGAGCTTCAATATTAAAGGAAATAGTGTCTTTTTTCACTTTAAAAATCTGCGTGTTCTTTATAACGACCTCTTTTATTTCCGTTGTTTTAGGCTTCATTTTAATTTCCATAAAAGCGGAAGTAACAGGCTTTTCCACAGGTTCGTACCCCGATTTGGTTACCTTGACGGTATAATCGCCCAATTCGGCGGTTTCCAAAGACAACTGAAGCCCCCCCGAAGCATCGGTATTGCCGTAAGCAACAATACGGTTGTTTTTCTTAATCTGACAAATGGCCACAGCAACGGGCTTTCCCGTTGCGTCTTCCAAAACCGATAGTTTGACCGAAGTTTGTCCGTAAACAAAAACCCCCATCAACAAAAGGACAAGGGTTTTCAGTTTTTTCAGACCGTTATTTTTAGTTAAGGCGTATAACCCTTCTGGTAGTAGTCGTATTTCCATTGGTCTCAACCGAATTTTTGAAGTTACTTTCTCTCTCCTTTCGCAACTCCCAATATTTGTTGAAAGTGATTTGCTCCCCAATTTTCGTTGGGCGTACAATTTTCAGGTTTTCATCCGATTTGACCTTCGATACAGTGTAAACCACGCTTCCGCTTTCCAAACGCATGATAAGCCCCGGCAACCCCTGATAAACATCCGGTCCTTCGGGAACCCCGATTTTATCGGTAAACCAAGCCACAACCTCTCGTCCGTTGTAGTTGCCCACCGCTTTTTGAATGGGATAGCCGTCCAGTTCTTTTTTCTCGTCGGTAATCTCCCATTTTAAATCCGGCAGCTTATCCACAATGGCGTAAGGCTTAAACCCCAACTCGGTATCCACCAAAACCGTCTTATCCTCAAGGTTTTTATACACATCGTATTTTTGCGTTTTCATCGTGGTCGTCGAAATCTTATTGCCTCCCTCCGTTACATTGGATTTTGTAACCGGGTCCGTGAGATTGTCCAACGGCTGAAAGGAAGACTGCCCTCCGGCAATTTTAAGCACATAACCATTTTTTTGGGAATTTGCTTTTATCCGGGCTTGAATCTCAGGCGGTAGCTGGGCAATTTTCGCCTCATCAAATTTCACCGCCCTTTCGTAAACGACCTCCATCGACTGCGAATAAACCAACCCGAACGCCAACAACGGCAAGGTCTTAATCATTCTTTTTAGCATAACATTTTTTATTTATTAGATTTTTTCTTAAAATTTTCACGATACCCTCATCGCAACCACGAACATCAAACCATTCCCCTCATTTTGCCGATAAAAATTCAATAAATCATCGACTTTGCTAATATAAAAAAATAAGAAAGGAAAATATTACACTCTCCTCGCAATTTATATCTATTCTAAATAAAACCCTATCATTTTATCCCGCCTTATTGGGTTTCAAACTTTTTCGGGAACGATTCTGTGCAGGCGACATTCAGCGACTTTACCCCTACGGCTACCGTGCCACGCAGTAGCCTTCCTCTTTTAGAAAAGACACACCTACATCCCCGAATAATCAAACTCGGCGGCTTGACCAATGATAATAGGTCCTGAACCTATTACCAAAATTGTTTTTAGCTCTGCTCTTTTCATTTTTATTAGAATGTAAAGGCCATTAAAGTTTACAAATACTAACAATCGTTATTTTCGTAATTCAAGTTTTCTAACTTTTGCTCGTAAACTTCCTTTTCTTTAGGCTGAAGTTTCTCTTGAACCAACTCCACCTTTAATTGCTTTTGGGTATCAGGGCTGATCCACAAACCACTAAAACCTTTTTTTGTTCTTTGCAACATCAGTACGCCAGTGAGCCCTTCCTCCACCAAAACAAATTGATTCCTGTCATTGTTGTTTATCGCCAGTTGTATCCACTTATCCCTCCCATAGCTGTACATTCCCATATAATAAAGATCCCCTGTACATCCGTTATCTTCCGATTGCAGGTACATGGTGACTGACGTTTTACCGCCCATCATTCCCTTATACAAATAGGAATTCTTGGTTTGTCCAAAACCTTGAAAAGAAGTTCCTAAAAGGAATACTAATGCTATTATTATTCTCATTTTTGTTTATTTATAACTATTGTTTTTTCCATTCTTTCATCATCTCCACAAACTCATCAAACAGATAGTTGGCATCTTCCGGTCCTGGACTGGCTTCGGGGTGATACTGCACCGAAAAACAAGGGTATTTTTTATGACGCACTCCTTCGTTGGTTCTATCATTAAGAGCGATATGGGTTTCTTCTAAATCTGTATTTTTAAGGCTTTCTTGGTCAATAGCGTAGCCGTGATTTTGGGACGTCATCGCCACCTTATTGGTTCTCAAATCCAAAACAGGGTGGTTGCCTCCCCTATGCCCAAATTTCAGTTTGAACGTTTTAGCTCCACAAGCCAAACCGACCACCTGATGCCCCATACATATCCCGAAAATAGGCACTTTACCCAAAAGTTTTTTTACCGTTTCGTGAGCGTGAGGCACATCTTGCGGGTCGCCCGGACCATTGGAAAGCATAATGCCGTCCGGTGCCATTAGCAGGATTTCTTCGGCCGTAGTATCGTGGGAAACCACCGTAATATCGCAATTTCTTTGAGACAATTCTCTAATGATTCCCAACTTGGCTCCAAAGTCGATTAGTACTACTTTAACCCCTCGCCCCGGTGCAGAAAAAGGCGTTTTGGTCGATACCGTTTCGATTTGGTTGGTCGGTAGCGATTGGGCTTTTAGTTCGGCTATTATTTGGTTTTCGTCGGCCTCCATATCGACGATTCTGCCTTTGAGCACCCCGTGATTGCGAATGATTCGGGTCAGTTTTCGGGTATCAATCCCCGAAATTCCCGCAATGCCTTTTTTACCGAAAAACTCATCTAAAGCCATCTGAGAGCGAAAGTTGGAAGGCAAATCGCACACCTCCTTCACAATAAGCCCTTTAATGGAAGGCTCAATGCACTCGTAATCATCACGATTGATACCGTAATTCCCGATAAGCGGATAGGTCATACACACCATTTGTCCGCAATACGAAGGGTCGGAAATGAGTTCCTGATAGCCCGTCATTCCTGTATTGAAAACCACTTCGCCTTCGGTTTCAAGGTTTGCACCAAATCCGTAGCCGTGAAATACGTCCCCGGACTCCAATATTAATTTCTTTTTCATTTTTACTTTTAGACTTATACTTTTTACTTTTATATCTTTCTTCTAATCGAAGGCCACTCCTCGCTCTTCCAATGCGTCTTTTAAAATCGCCATACGGGCATAAACCCCGTTTTCCATCTGCTTGAATATTCTGGACTGAGGGCTTTCCACCAAATCCGTATCTATCTCCACTCCTCTATTGATAGGAGCGGGATGCATAATGATGGCCGAAGGCTTCATTTGGGACGCCCTTTCTTTAGTAAGACCGTATTTTTGATGGTATTTTTTCAGCGAGAGTTTCATTTTTTCGCCGTGTCTTTCGTGCTGAATCCGAAGAAGCATCACCACATCCACCTCTTTTACAAGCGTATCTATAGGCAGATAAGTCCCGTTGATAAATTCGGCTTCGTCAAACCAATCTTCCGGCCCCGAAAAATAAACTTTTGCTCCAAGTCTTCTTAATGCTTCTGCATTAGAGTTAGCCACCCTGCTGTGTTTAACATCACCTACAATCCCTATCTTTAAGCCTTTAAATTTCTTGAATTCTTGATAAATCGTCATCAAATCCAACAAAGACTGCGAAGGGTGATTCCCCGTACCATCGCCGCCGTTAATTATAGGAATGTTAATCGTCTTCAACTCCCTAAAATAAAAATCCTGGCTATGGCGAATGACCACTAAATCAATCCCAATGCTTTCCAAAGTTTTCACCGTATCGTAAAGCGTTTCGCCTTTGTTTACCGAACTTGTAGATGCATCAAAAGGAACCACCTGAAGCCCGAGTTTCCGCTCTGCAACGTCAAAACTTGTCTTGGTGCGGGTGCTATTTTCAAAAAAAAGATTGGAAACAAAAACATCCTTACGGCATTTTGCCGTTTTTCCATCAGAAAAAGCTTGTGCCTGCTCCAGAAGCGTCATGATTTTTTCCGTGGATAAATCCGAAATCGTAAGCATAACTAAAATGGTTTTAAAAAAAAACGAAGCCTGAAAAGACTTCGCTAAATAAAATAAATATGATTATGAACTGCCTCGACAGTTACCGATAAATCGTCAAAAGGTCTCATGGTGTCCATATGGACGCAAATTTAGCGCTTTTTTTTGAAAACCGAAAGGCCGATACCGACAAAATAAAGGCGTCTTTAAAGAATAATTTTTGAAGCAAATTTTAGGAAATTAGAAAAAAAATCGTACTTTTAGGGCAAATAATTGAGAATTCTATGGATATTAAAACTAAAGTATCGGTTTTTGAAAGTGAAAAACCTCAAGAAATCCAACTGATAAAATCCAAATTGGAAGAGGCCGGAATTGAAGCCTGCATCGAAAATAAATACCTGATGTTTACCACTACCCCAACCGCCACCACTCTCCAGTTAAAAGTGGCTTTGGAAGACGAAAAAAAGGCTTTCGACCTCATTGATCAGTATCTAAAAACAACCAACGAATAGTAAAATAGGTGTAACCCAAAAAACAATTTTTATACTTTTAAATTTTACTTCTTTTACTTCAAAGTCGGTGTTTGGCTAGCCAAACACCGACTTTTTGTTGTTCGTGATTTTTATCAAATGGACAAGATTTACCCCGTCTCTAAAAAAGCATTCTGTTAAACCGACGGCATTATCTTCGCCACCTCCGAACACAACCACTCCAAAAGCGCCCGATCCTCCTCCGTAAAGGGATCCAAATAGTGAGAATCAATATCAATCTGACCGATATTCACGCCTTCTTTAATAATCGGAACCACCAGTTCCGCCTTGGTCTCCACCGAACAAGAAAGGTAATTGGACGCTTGGCTCACATCCGGAACCAAAAACGTTTCGTTGGAAACCGCTACCTGCCCGCAAATCCCTCGCCCGAAAGGAATAATCGTATGATCGGTAGGTGCCCCCACGTAAGGGCCTAGAATCAATTCCTCCCGATCCCCGTTTCTAAAATAAAATCCCGTCCAATGGTAATGCGCTTTTTCCTGATCGAGCAAAGAGCAAACCTTATGAAGTTTATCCTCTACAGTGGCCGACCCTTCCAAAATGGAAGACAGCCTTTTTTTTAAATCCGTCATAGTTCGTTTATTAAAATAGGTTCTTTATAGCCGAAAAGCCCTCGTTCCTTAATCACTTCGGCAACGCCCTTGGGAAGTTGAGACTCCCATCCGGACTCGTGTTTACTGATCTTGGACAAAACCTCCCGAGAATAAATTTCCAAATACCCCGGGTTATAATTTTCAATGTCCACAATCCTACGGTTTGCAGTAAAATATTTGTACAATTCTTTAAGGCTGTCGTCCACCTTAAGATTCTTGGAGGTTAAAAGTTCATGCGTTTCAGGATCCTTGTAAGGGTAAAGATACACCCTCATGTCTTTTCGGAAAAACTTACCGAACGCCTCCAATATCCCTCCGGACAAATGCTTGTAGTACGCCTCATCGAAAACCATAAGCAGGTTGTTAACCCCCATGGCAATCCCCAAATAACGCGTATTATACGTGTTGAAATATTCCGCCAAACGATAATATTCGGAGAAATTGGAAATCATTACGTTATACCCCAATTTGGCCAAAACATCCACCCGATCCAAGAAATCCCTCTCGTCGATTTTTCCCGTTGCCCGAAGATTAAACGTCGTGATTTCGAAAATAATCACTGTATCTTCCGGCTTACCGCCCGTATCCTCCAAAAACATTTTCAACCCGCTCTCGAACATATCGATATTCACCAGCGTAACCGGACGAAAACTGCCCCTTACCGCAAAGACGTCTTTCTTATAAAGCACGTCCGCCGGTAGCATATTTTGCCCTTGTGAGTTAAATAAAACCGCATCCGTCATCCCTTTTTTCACAAGTTGCAAAGACATCAGCCTGTTATCCACATAAGGAAATGCCGGCCCCTCGAAATGAATCATATCAATTTCGATTTTATCCACAGAAATATCGTCGTACAAAGATTTGATGAGTTTCCGAGGGTTATCCGTAAAGTGAAAAGCCCCGTAAATCAAATTAACCCCCAAATTCCCTAACGTTTCCTGCTGCAAACTCGATTCGTTCTCCTTAAAACGAATGTGCAAAATAATCTCACTGTATTCCGCCCCCGGCTCATGCTGAAACATCAAACCGACCCAACCGTGTCCCTTAAACGTCTTATGATAGTTAATCGTGGTTACCGTATTGGCATACGAAAAGAAACGGCGGTTCGGCGTATCGGTATTATCCAAACGCTCGTTGATGAGTTTAATCTCATGCCTGAGCATTTTCTTTAAACGGGTTTGGGTCACAAAACGGTTTTTCTCCTCCTGACCGTAGATGGCGTTGCTGTACTCCTTATCATAAGCCGACATGGCCTTCGCAATGGTATTGGAAGCGCCGCCTGCGCGAAAAAAATGACGAACGGTCTCCTGACCGGCACCGATCTCGGCAAACGTACCATACACATTGGAATCTAAATTAATGGCTAAAGCCTTCTGCTTCGGGGTTAAGAACTGCATAGTCTCGGACATTCTGTTTTTGGGGTAAAAATACAAATTATTGCTTAATATCCGAACCCATAAGCCAAGAAAGACCTGCCTATACCATCCCAAAGCATTAAATTTAGTTTATATTAAAAAGGGAGATTTTAATACCAATATTATTATCTGTATTTTTGCGGCACTTATCATCATTTTATATTTTATGGAATTTCTTCATTCAGTTTTGGATTTCTTTTTGCACTTGGATCAGCACCTCCATACCATGATTGTGGATTACGGCGTGTGGATTTATCTGATTCTTTTTCTAATCATTTTCGTTGAAACCGGACTGGTTGTCATGCCTTTTCTTCCCGGAGACTCCCTACTTTTTGCCGCTGGAACCTTCTGCGCAGGAATTGTAGGTTCCCAAGGCGAAGCTGCCAGCCTGAACCTTTGGCTTGTATTGGGATTACTGACCCTCGCGGCTATTTTAGGCGATTCATTAAATTATACTTTGGGTAAAAACGTGGGGCTGAAAATACTAAATTGGAAATTTCGAGGAAAGCCCATGGTTAACCCCAAATACATCGAACAAACCCAAGAGTTTTACGAAAAAAACGGCCCTAAAACCATCATTATCGCACGATTCGTCCCCATTGTCCGAACGTTCGCTCCTTTTGTGGCCGGCATCGGCTCCATGAACTACGGCACTTTTATCCGCTACAATATCATCGGAGGAGTTATTTGGGTGTTCGGACTGACCCTATTGGGCTTTTTCTTCGGCAACCTGCCTGTGGTGAAAGATCATTTCGAGACCGTTATTTTTGGGATTATCGGGATTTCCCTGCTTCCGATGGTTTGGGAATTCATCAAAACCAAAACAAACAAAAAATAACCCTTCCATCTCAAAAACAAATCTTCCGAAAAATCCCCTTTTGCATAAAAAACAAAAGGGGATTTTTTGATAAATCTGAGAAAGATAAAAATCTAAAACGCGCTACTCCTCTCCGACAAAAACCAACAAACTCCCCCCTGAATACCCAATGGACACCGTTTCTTTTTCCGCAATATTGCGTGTCCCAATCCGAACGGTTTGGTCGAGCGTTTCTCCGTTAAGACGCCAGCGTAATCCCTCCGTTCTTACATTATGAGCCACAGGAAAAGGATATAACGAAATCGTTCGTCCATAAACTCCTTTAAGTTCAGCTTCTTCAGGGATGAAATAATACGTGGAATACTCGTCAAAAAAACGGAGTTCAAGCTTCTCCCGAAAAGCAAAAGCCACCGTGAGGTTTCCCAAAAAATGATCCATCTCCCCACCACTCGCTCCATACACATCAACTTGTAAAACCCCACGTTGAAATAAAATTTCCAAAGCTTTGTGAAAGTCCGTTTTGTCTTGATCCGGCGTAGGAATCACCTCAATATCATAAACTCGCCCCAAACGTTCCGCTTCGGGCAAAGAATCAAAATCCCCCGAAACAAAATCCAAACGAGCCAAAGGAAACGCCAAAGCCTCCAGATAACGAAAAGCCCCATCCGTACAAGCCACCAAAGCATACCCTTCCAAATCGGGCCAAACCCGAGGCGCCTTCCCATTAATAAACAATAACGCTTTCATCCTCTCAGTGCTTGGGATTAGGAATCCAATACGTTTCGGCTTCGCCCTCCAAATGAGCCGTATATCTCGCCAACACGAAAAGATAATCCGACAAACGATTGAGGTATTTCAACAACTCCGGACGGACCTCCTCGATTTCGCCTAAAGCAACCATCGCCCGTTCGGCCCGACGGCAGACCGTTCGTGCCACATGAATAACGGAAGAAACCTCTCCGCCGCCCGGAAGAATAAAATACTGCAATTTAGGAAGCTTCGCATCCATCGCATCCATCCACTCTTCCAGCATCCGAATTTCCGTCTCGGAAATCGTAAGCGGCAAGCGGGAGCGTCCATTGGCCAAAACCAACTTATCCAACGGAGTAGCCGACTCCGAGCCCAACGTAAACAAATCAAACTGAATTTTTTGCAACTGACGGTTTAATTCTTCGTCCGACAACCGGCTTTTAGCCATTCCGAGGAAAGCATTAAGTTCATCAATCGCCCCATAGCTTTCCACCCTTGCCGAAGCCTTGGAAACCCTCGTTCCGCCATATAGCCCCGTTTCGCCCTTGTCCCCGGTCTTGGTATAAATTTTCATCTTCTTCGATTTTGAGCAGAAAAATACAAAATTCTTTCCACGAAAAGACCTCCAAAAATAAAAAACGGCTATTTCGCAATAAAACAGCCGTTTAAATTATCATTTACCGTTCAGAGAACCCTTACTTCTGATAAACCCCGTAACCGGAAACCGTCAGCACAAATTCCTTATGACGGCCAAAATCCCTTTCTCCAGATGAAAAAACATCCCTGAAAACCCCTTGCAAGCGCTCATCCGAAACACTAAATTCCACAGGTTCTTTAGAGAAATTAAGCACCGTCAAAACTTCATTTTCGCCGTTTTTACGAAGGTAAACCAAAACCTTATCTTCCGCCGTAGTGCGAAGCAAAATAGTCTCTGCCGACGGATCTCCGCCCCGAAGGGCAGGATTGGAAGACTTAAGCGTTAAAAGGGCTTTGTAAAAATCATGCAACTCCGCACGTTCTTTCCACGGAATAGGATCTTTTTCAAAAAACTCTAACCGCTTGGTTTTAAGAGGCAATTCCTGGGCATTGTAAATTAGGGGAACCCCATTCCAAGTAACGGAAAACACCGCCAAAGGTTTTGCAAAAACCCCATATTTCTCGTATTCCGTGCCATTCCAAGTGTTCTCGTCATGATTGGATGTAAACCAAGCCCTCATCGAGCTCTCTCCAATGGCAGAATAACGTTGCAACAACTGTTTTAAGTCCCTAAAAGAAGCCTTCCCTTTATTGAAATCTTCGGTCTTATGCATCCACGTCCAAACGTAACTGGCATCAAAAACCTTCCCGTAATCCGGATGTTCTAACTCGTCAAATTCGCCCAACCAAAACAAAGGCTTCAATTTCTCCACTTCAGGACGAGCCTGCTGCCAAAAATCAACTTCTACCCAAGAAGCCAAATCGCAACGAAACCCGTCAATATTCGCCTCCCGAACCCAAAACTTCATAGCCTCAATCATCGCCTTCCGCATTTCGGGGTTGGCATAATCCAATTCGATAATATCGTCCATGCCCGAAGCAATCTGAAAATCCCCCGTTTTAGGATCTTTAAGGTAAAAATCCGGATGGGTTTTCGTCCAAACATGATCCCATCCCGTATGGTTCGCCACCCAATCTATAATCACTTTAAAGCCCATTTCGTGCGCCTTGTTCACCAAATGCTTAAAGTCGTCCATCGTCCCAAACTCCGGATTAATCGACGTATAATCCTGCGCCGCATAAGGACTCCCAAGAGAACCTTTCTTGTTCTTTTGCGCAATTGGCGTAATCGGCATAAACCAAAGCGTCTCTACCCCCATAGCCTTCAGGCGGGGCAAATGCGCTTCAAAAGCCCTAAACGTTCCCTCGGGCGTATATTGACGGACATTCACTTCGTAAATATTGGTCGTGGCTTTCCACTCCTTAGGATGCTTCATAGAGGTCGTGTTTTTTTTGTCGGCTGCCGTCGTTCTCTTTGCATTGGTCGCACATGCCACCAACCCCAATCCCAATGCAGCCAAAAGAATAATCTTTTTCATTGGTTCAACATATTTTCACAAATTTACAAATTCCGAAGCGAAGAATCCCTCACAAATAAAAAACCCTGAAATAAATCAGGGTTTGTACTTTGCTATAATTCTCTACGATTTTTAATCTTCGTCTTCTTCAAAAACATCATCCCCATAGCCGTCCACTTCATCGTCATCGAACGAGTCTTCTTCCTCAACAAAATCGCCGCCGTCAAAATCATCACCAAAAGCAAAATCATCATCCATCATCGAAATCGGAGATTTCTTGATTTTCGAACCGCTCTTTCCTGGAGCCTTCAACGGCATGTTCCCGAAACGATACACCGTAATCGGATAATTTACCGCAGGCTTCTCATCACTTATCTCTATCAATTCACAGAAAAACTCCCATAAATCCAAAAACCCGTACTGAAACTGAGCCCTATCCCCCTTACTCTCGAAAACCTCGTCGATATAAACATCGGACATAATTTCGCCATCCCCATCATCACTCATATCCTCCAAAGGAACAGACTTCACTACAGTGCCATCTTCCTCCAAAAGATTAAAGGTGGAAAGCTCCTCCCCCAACAAAGTAAATGCACTTTTAATCCCCAAATGAAGATTCCAAAGCGTTTGCTTCCCCTTAATCTCGATATCACGAAAAATATCGTCCTTAGCATCTAGAATAACTCGGATTTTATAGACCATTACTTTACTTTATGTTTTAAATTAAGTTTTCGGTTTCGGCTGCAAATATAAAACAATTGGAAAATCCCAAAGAAAAAAAAAAAGCCTTTTTATTTAAAAAAGATTTTACTAAATTTTGCCCCATTTTAAGGCATTTTTTCGAGCATGAAGCTGAATTTTGTCCCCTCCAAATACGTACTCTCCACCGTGATCGTCTCACCATGCGCCTCCAATATATGTTTCACAATCGCCAGCCCCAATCCTGAGCCGCCCTCCCTTCGGTTACGACTGGATTCCACACGGTAAAACCGTTCAAAAATACGAGGCAGTACCTCCGGTTTAATCCCCATCCCATTATCCTCCACCTCAATAAACACTTTATGCCGAAGCACGCTAGTCCGCACCTCAATACGGGCTTCCTGACGGTTGGCATAGTGAATCGCATTGGACACCAAATTAATCAAAACCTGAGAAACCCTCTGTTTATCGGCCTTAACAAACAACTGAGACTCAGCACTCTGCAAATTCATGAATGCATTTTTGTTCTGGGCATCCAGATCCAACAAATCAAACACCTCCCGCACAAGCTGATTGATATCAAAACGAGTAATATTGAGTTTAATTTCCCCAGCCTCAAAACGGTTAATCATATCCAAATCGTTCACAATATCAATAAGCCGCTCCACCGAAATCCCGATTCGCTCCAGGTATTTATCCCGAATGGAAAGATTGTCCACCGCACCATCCCTAAGCGTTTCTATATACCCCTGAATGGAAAAAAGAGGCGTTTTAAGCTCATGCGAAACATTACCAATATACTCCTTTCGATACCCCTCCATCTCCTTAATCATATCAATCTCGGAAGCACTGCGGTTAAGATGTTCGGAGAGCTCCTTGAAGCCCACATTGTCGGTATTGTCAAAAAACTTTTGAGGCAAATCATCCGTAAGCCGCCGAATTTCGTTACGGGCATAGTAATTGAACAAATAGTCCACCCCAATATAGTTAATCGAAAAAATAAGCAAAATACTGATAAGAAAAAGCAAACCCGTATCAAACGTAGTATCCACATCCTTGATGAAGTCGAAAATCATCACGATGCAGGTGATGGCGAGCGTCATCACCACCGCCGAAATAAAAGAAAGACGGTTGAATTTCATACCCTAAATGTCGCCTTACACGACCAATTTATAGCCAATTCCCTTTAGGGTCTGTATAGCCGTATCTCCAAGTTTCTCCCGAAGCCTGCGGATATGAACGTCTATTGTCCGTTCGCCCACAATAACATCGTTCCCCCAGACCTTCTCCAAAATTTCCTCACGTTTAAACACTTTCTTGGTATTCGACGCCAGAAGATAAAGCAAATCGAATTCTTTTTTAGGTAAAAGAAAAGCCTGTCCGTTCTGCGTTACCCGAAAATTATCCTTATCAATAATCATATTGCCTATTTCCAATACTTTATGCACCTCTTCCGCCTTGCTCGTGAGCTGAAGCAACGCATTAATCTTGGAAATCAAAACCTTAGGTTTAATAACCTTAACCACATAATCGTTGGCGCCTGCCTGATACCCCGCCAACTGGGAAAACTCTTCCCCGCGAGCCGAAAGAAACACAATAAGCGTTTTTTGAAACTCGGGTAACTTACGAAGATCCTGACAGGTCTCGATCCCATCCTTCTCTGGCATCATCACGTCCAAAAGTATAAGGTCAGGGTAAATTTCCTTGGCTTTCTCGATACCGTCGGTGCCATTGTCCGCCGTGTAAACCTGATAGCCTTCCTTCTCTAAATTATACGACAAAATCTCCAAAATGTCGTGCTCGTCATCAATTAAAAGAATTTTTTTCGGGGTCATTCTTACTTTATTAAGCTGTCAAATTTAATTAAATCTCATGAGCTTTCGAACAGACCAAAGTGAATTCACACAAAATTAACACAACCCTTTGTTTCTTAATTTTTTATTAAAGATTAATTAAAGGTTACTAAAACAGCTATCCATCAGAGTATTACTTTCTTTGCAGCATAACTTTTTAGGCACGACATAGAAAACAATGAAACTAAAAACGATAAGCATTGCTGCCCTTTTCCTAATAACCAGCGCAGCACTCTATGGGCAAAAAGATTCCCTGAAAAACGAAAAGCGCATTGAAGGCGTTATATTGAGAGGTTCAACCAAAAAAGGAACCGAAAGCAATATCATTGCCGAACAAAAACGCGCCGTGGAAGTTATCGAAAGAGTCGGCGCGGTTCAGCTGTCCAAACAAGGAATCGGCGACGTTGCCACCGCCGTAACCAAAGCCACAGGAACCCAAAAGCAAGAAGGATCCGGAGTTATTTTCGTCCGAGGACTTGGCGATCGCAGTAATGCCACCACCATCAATGGCCTGCCTATTCCCTCTTCCGATCCGAAATACAAAAACATCGACCTTGCCATCTTTAAAACAGACATCGTCGAATTTATCGCTTTGGAAAAAGTTTATTCTCCAAGAATATTCGGAGACGTGAACGGAGCCAACATCAATATTTCCAGTAAAGAACACAGCGGAAAACCTTATTTTAAAATCGGTTTGGGGTCTTCTATTAATTTCAACACCACCAAGCGGAACCATTTTCTACTAAACCACGGCCCTAATTATTTCGGCTATCAGGTTACCGAAAAACCATCCAATAACGCCATCCTGAACAGAGGCTATGTCTTCAAAAATTCATTAGCCAACAAAGTCATCTACAATCCGTTCAATTCCAGTATGAATTTCGAAACGGGAAGCACCGTAAAACTAGGCAGTGGCAGGCTGAACATTTACGCTTACGGCGGTTTTGACAACGGCTACAACAGCATCGAAGGCCCTCAAAACTCCTACGATGCAGGGGGAGATCGTATTAACGAGCTCAACGCCATCCAAAACACCTATGCCACCAATACGATGGGCGTGGTTAACCTCTTCTATCGTGCCAACGCCAACCATAAATTTAAACTAACCTCCAACTACATCCATTCCACCGAACAAAAATTAGGGATATGGAGAGGCTTCATACGGGACAATGCCGAAAACGGTACCGGCTACATCCGACGGGGCGAATACAAAAACACCGATTTATTCATCAACCAATTGGCCGGAGATAATAAACTGAGCGATAAACTTAATTTGGTTTGGAATTTGGGTTTCAATTACCTTGACAGCAAACGTCCCGACCGAACCCAAAACATCGCCCGCCAAAACCACCGCGGCAATTGGGAATTCTCCAACAACTCCACGGGAGACAACAACCGCTATTTCGACCAATTCCAACAAAGTGATGCCGTAGGGGATTTGCATCTCGATTATAAAGCCAACGAAAAAACAAAACTAACCCTCGGCTACCAAGGGCGATACATCCAAACCGATTTTTCGGCTACCCAATACAACTTCAGAATTACCAATAACATGATGTTTGTGGATGTAAACAATTTCGATATTTTCTTTAACCAAAACAACTACCTCGCCGGTGCGTTCGATATCCGAACTTTCCGCGGATTAGCCGGAAGCACGTCCAACGCTTTGAAACCGGCCACTTATTGGTCCGACCAATTTAACCACTCCGGCTACGGTATCCTTGAATACAAAGCCTCCGAGAGACTTTCCGGACAACTCGGGCTACGTTACGACCGTTTGGATCAACTTATCAGCTGGGACGTTCAGGTTTTTGGAGAAGGCAAACAAAACAAAGTTTACAATAAAATCTTACCTTCACTCAACTTAAAATACGTCTTGAACGACCGAAGCAACCTAAGGCTCGCTTCTTCCAAAACCTACACCAACCCTTTGATTTTGGAAATTGCACCTTTTGCCTATGACGAAGTAAACGAAACCAGCTACGGTAACCCGGACGTGAAACCATCGGACAACTACAACGTCGATTTTAAATGGGAATTCTTCCCGACCAATGGTGAAGTTTTGTCCGTGACGGCTTTCGGAAAACACATCGTCAATCCAATTTCCAGAGTTACCATTGTTTCTTCTGCCAACGAACAATCCTTCGTCAATAGCGGAAACTCCGGACGGGTCTTCGGAGCGGAATTGGAATTCCGAAAAAACCTGATTAAACTGGGCAACGGATCCAAATTCTACACCTTCCTTAACGCCTCGTATATTAACTCCGAACAGGAATTGGACAATCAGAAAACGTTTAAGGAAAACAAAACCATCGGACTGTCTACCAATTTCAACAAAACCAAAGAAAAACTTCAGGGAGCTTCCGACTTCTTGGCTAATTTGAATCTCGGGTACGAATACAAATGGAACAAAAACACAATGGATTTCGTCGTAGCGTACTCCTATGTTTCGGACAATATCTACTCTTTGGGCTATACCGGCCGGGGAAATTTGGTCGACAAAGGTTTCTCCACATTGGATTCCGTACTGAAACTTAACTTGGAAAACGGTCTCGGATTAAGCCTGAGTGCAAGAAACCTACTAAACCCATACATCCAAAGAGTGCAAGAAAACACCAACCAAACCCTTACGGTTCAACGTTACCAGCGAGGGATAAGCATGGGCTTAGGGTTATCTTATAAATTTTAAACTAAACCAATAAATCTTTTAATCAATTAAAAATGAAAAAGAATCTTTTGACCATTTTGGCAATAGCAGGACTTGTTGCCTTCGGAACCACCAGTGTAACCTCTTGTAACGACCGAAACAATGAAAACACCGAAACTGTAAGTTCTTCTTTTGACCACAACGATTTCAAAGGTACTGTAAAATCAGGAGAAATTGCCACCTTGAATGCAAGTTTGGTTTATAAATTGACCGGTCCCGTAATTGTTGAGGACGGAGGGCAATTGGTTATTCCTGCCGGAACAAGAATCGAATCTACAGCCGGAACCAATGGATACGTTTTGGTAAAGCAAGGCGGACAAATCTTTGTGAACGGTACCGCTACGGCACCGGTTGTTTTCACTTCGCCTAATGCAACGCCGGGGGACTGGGGAGGAATTGTAATCTGTGGAAAAGCGCCAATCAACACCGGAGCGACCACTGCATCATCTGAAGTAGGTGCTGCCCCTTATGGAGGAAACGTAACCAACGATAATTCCGGAACCATCCGATATGTAAGAATTGAGTATGCTGGTGCCATCTTCAGTGATACGAAAGAGTTTAACGGTCTTTCTCTTTTCGGAGTAGGAAACGGAACTACGGTTGAATATGTTCAAGTTTATGCGTCCAACGACGACGGTATCGAGTGGTTCGGAGGAACCGTAGATTCCAACTACCTTGTGGTTAACGGTGCGGACGACGACTCTTTCGACTGGACTGAAGGATGGAACGGTAAAGGCAGCAACTGGTACGCCAACCGTTTCGACAACCGAGGCAACCGAGGCATCGAAGCCGACAACAATGCCAACAACCACGCCAATACGCCTTACTCTTTCCCAACCATTTCTAACCTGACATTGGTAGGAAACACTTCCGGATCGGAATCTCAAGGAATCAAACTAAGAGTGGGAACCAAAGGGCATTTGGATAACGTTGTATTGTCTAACTGGAACACCGGAATCGATATTCAGCACGATACCACCCTTGGACACATTGCTTCAGGCGATTTGAAAATCACCAACGTCAAATTTGAAAACGTAGGAACCAAGGCCAAAGGTGAAAAATCAGACAAATCGTCCTTCGACATTTCTGGTGCTTACACCGAAAACGAAGCAGCAAAAGGAGCCGGTAACGGAACAGGAATCCCAAGCTGGGCTCAAGGATGGACTAGAAGTTTTAACTAATAAAACCAATAACCATTTCATCAATAGGTTCGCTTTGCCCTTGGGCAAAGCGAACTTTTTTGCAAAACCCAACGCTTTTTCTTTTACAAACCAAAGACCGACAGAAAGTTCTGTCGGTCTTTAATTGTTTTTTTAGTCTGGGGTTAGAGTTTCTCGATTTTATCCGTCAACGAATTAATAAAATTCTGAAGCGGTTTTTCAACCATCATCTTAATGAAAGGATTAAATTTCCCTTCAAATAGCAATTGAACCTCGGTCTGATGCTCTCCAACCGCATTCATCTGTCCCGTTAAAGCAAAATCTAAACTCGAACTAGCCGATTTCAATACCACTTTTTGGTCATTCACGTCTGCAATTTTCAAAGCAATTTCAGGCATGCCTTTCAGCCCGAACTTAAACCCTTCGGCATTCGATTCAAACTTCTGAAGCCCCTCAGGCATCAGCTGTTCGTAGTCCTGAGGCTTGTTGAGCATTTCCACCAACTCCTGAACGGATTTATTTACAATAATTTTTCTTCCTTCTAAGTTCATTTTTTATATTTTTGTAGCATTATCTTTAAAACCTTACAAATGTATAAAGTTTTTGTGAATGAGAAAAAATTAACGCTCAGTAAGTATCCTGTCGATATTGAAAAGAACTTAAGATTTGAGGGTTTTGCTACTTTGGAAATCGCCATTGATCTGCTCGAAAACACCTCCTGCCCCGAAATCAATGTTTACGGCAATAACATCGAAGAAATGTGGGAAGATTTCACGCATTTGTTCAAAGTCATCGAAGCCGCCGGAGGTATTGTGACCAACCGAGCCGAAGAGGTACTTTTTATTCACCGCATAGGCAAATGGGATCTGCCCAAAGGAAAAATAGAAAAAAACGAATCTTTGGAACAAGCTGCCCTTCGGGAAGTGGAAGAAGAAACCGCCCTAAGCGAATTGATTTTGGAGCATTTCGTTAACACCACATTCCATACTTATACCGAGCGGAACGGCACGCGGGTACTCAAAACCACGTATTGGTTCAAAATGAGCCATGTCGGCGACGAGAGCCCCATTCCCCAAACCGAAGAAGGCATCACGGAAGTAGCTTGGAAACCGCTGAATGAAATCGAAAAAACGGTAGTCCCAAACACCTTCCAAAACATAAAGGTCATTTTAAAAGAAGCCGGCATCCTACCTACCGAAGAAGAATAACCGCTTTCTCACCCAATAAAAATAAAAGCCAACCTTTTCAGGTTGGCTTTCTTCATGTAATATGGAGTAAAAAAGAAAGGAAAGCAGTGCCTTCCCTTCATCTTTTTAGTGCTTGACTTCAGCCAAGGCTTGAGGATTATGCTTATGCTTAAATAGAACGGCAAAGGATACCATCACCACCAAAGCGTAAATCGTGAAAACCGTCCATATTCCCGACCAATCCTTTAATCCGTCCGCCGAAGTGAAAAAATAAGTAATAATAATCCCGCTGAGATAACTTCCCAAAATAGCTCCAAAACCATTGGTCATCATCATAAACAGCCCCTGAGCCGAAGATCTGATTTTCTGATCCGTGGAAGTTTCGATAAACAAAGATCCCGAAATATTGAAAAAATCAAAAGCCAAACCATAAATTACATTCGAGAAAATAATGGCAATCAAACCAATGCCCTCCGGCGAACCGACAGAAAACAACCCAAAACGCAACACCCAAGCCCCCATACTCATCAGCATCACTTTTTTGA
Source organism: Bergeyella anatis (assembly GCF_036016955.1). Lineage (NCBI taxonomy): Bacteria > Pseudomonadati > Bacteroidota > Flavobacteriia > Flavobacteriales > Weeksellaceae > Bergeyella > Bergeyella anatis. Next base: position 234,522 of record NZ_JAYWXI010000003.1, read on the forward strand.
TTCCAAATTTCTTCAAAAAGAAAGGAATGGTAAGGATAAAAAGTGTTTCCGAAGCCTGGGAAATGGAAATAATCATCGTCGAATATTTCACAACCGTCGAATCGGCGTATGCCGCTACCTCTTTAAAATCCTTAAGAAACGTATCTCCATACATATTGGTCAATTGGAGTGCCGCTCCCAAAAGCATCGAGAACACAAAAAAGAGAGCCATCTTATAGCTTCGGAACAATTTGAAAGCGTCCAATCCTAATTTCTCTCCTAAAGAAGCCCCCTGACTGACATTAAGCGGTGGACATTTCGGCAGCGTAAAAGCATAACAGCCCAATGCAACCGCAAACAAAGAAGCAATATAAAACTGGTTCGCATTAACTATGTTGCCCGTAAAGGAAGCAATGCTTTCCCCTACATTTCGACCCCAGTCAAACGGCGAATAAGTATCGCTAAAGATATTAGTCATCCACATCGCGGCAATAAAACCCACAGTTCCCCAAACCCTGATCGGTGGAAAGACCTTCACCACATCGTAGTTGTTATTCTTTAATATCGTGTACGACAACGAGTTGGAAAGCGAAATTGTCGGCATGTAAAAAAACATGGCAACCAAAAGCATCCAAAAAAAAGTAGTCGGATCATCCGTCTTGGCAATGAAAAAAAGCATCCCTCCGTAAAGAATGTGAAGAATCCCATAAAGTTTCTCCGCATTCATCCACTTATCGGCAATCATTCCCACCAAAGCCGGCATGACGATAGAGGCAATCCCCAAAGTCGAAAACACGGCACCAAACTCTTCACCTGACCACTTTTTTACTCCGAAACCGTACGTTCCCAAAGTAGTGAGCCAAGCCCCCCAAACAAAAAACTGTAAAAAACTCAGAATTGTGAGTCTTAATTTTAGATTCATAACGTTAATCTTTCTTTAATTCCTCCGGAAATTGCTCTCCATGCTTTTAATCTATCTTTTTCTTTCTTCTTTTTATTTCCTCTTGGATTTCAAACGCCCGATCGAAATCTTCCTCTTTCACTGCATTATCCAGCAAAAGATTCAAATCCTCCAAAGAATAATTTCTAAGCGAATTATCCAAGTCGGAAACCGGCATGGCCGCCTCCTCGCGTTCTTCCTCCGAAAGGGTTTCTTCCAGTTCCAAAACGATTCCCGCTTCGTTCAATACCTGATCGGTGGTAAAAATAGGAGCATCAAAACGCACCGCCATCGCCACAGCATCCGAAGTGCGGGCATCCAGCACAAGTTCTTCACCGGTTGCTTGATTTTGCAAGTTGATGTTGGAAAAAAACACCCCGTCCACAATCTGATAAATCACCACCGAAATAATATCAAACCCCACCGAATGAATAAACTTGGTAAACAAATCGTGCGTTAGCGGGCGCGGCGACTGCAAATCCTTCTCCAATCCCAAAGAAATGGATTGAGCCTCGAAGTTCCCAATCACCACCGGCAATTTAACGGACGTCTCCACATGTTCCAAAAGCAAGGCGTAAGCCCCCGATTGGGTTTGGCTATAGGATATTCCGCGAATAATAAGCTGTTTGTATTCCATAGAACAAAGATAAAAATTATTGCCATCATTCTAACGATTATTCTTATGATAAAAATGAGATTACACAAAAAAAGCGACCCTCTTGAGAGGATCGCTTTCCAAATAGTGCAAAGCACTTATTTTTTAAGATTGAGTATCGCTGTTTTTGTCGTTCACAGCCCCCTTCAACCCTTTTTTCTTCAAAAGATCGTAAGAAACCGCCGAAGCAATAAACCAAGTGGAATATGTTCCAAAGCCAACCCCGATTAACAAGGCAAACATAAAGCCCCGCAAATTCTCCCCTCCGAAAATGAAAATAGCCAAAATCGCAAGGAAAGTAAGGAAAGCCGTATTAAACGTCCGTCCCAAAGTACTGGAAATGGAATCGTTGAACAAATTCGCCAATGTAAGAGCTTTTTTCTCCTGAAGAAACTCTCTGATCCGGTCAAAAATAATCACCGTATCATTGATGGAATACCCTAACACCGTCAGAATCGCAGCAATAAAATCCTGATTGATTTCCATGTTAAACGGCATTGCGTTTTTCAACAAAGAGTACGCCCCCAAGATAACAATCGCATCGTGTGCCAAAGAAGCCACGGCTCCCGTAGAGAATTCCCACTTCTTAAAACGAAGCAAAATATACAAGAAAATCCCAATCAAAGAAAGCACACAAGCCATAATTCCAGCTTTTGTAATATCGTCAGCCACCGTAGGACCAACTTTCACCGAACTAATCACCCCGACTCCTTCGCCCGGATTCTTAAAGGTTTCCAAAGTTGTTCCTGAAGGAAGATACTTCTTCAGTCCCTCGAATAATTTGGCTTCCACGCCTTGATCTGCTTCCAGACTTTCCTCATCAATACGGTAGTTGGTTGTAATTTTCAGCTGGTTATTGGTTCCGAAAGTTTTAACGTCCACCGCGCTCTTTTCGCCATCGGCGCCCACATATTGTTTTTCCAAATCGTTTTGCACCTCGTTAGCCACAACATCCTTGTCAAAACGAACCACATAACTGCGACCGCCATTGAAATCCACCCCGTATTTGAAACCACTGGTAAGAATTGAAACCAAACTCACCACAGTAATCAATCCAGAGATAACATAAGCAATTTTTCGTTTTCCGATAAAATCAAACCATGTGCTTCTGAAAAGATTCTTAGACAACGAAGTCCATACGCTGAGCCCCTTGCCTTTGTTCAAACGACTGAAAATCATCACCCGAGTCAAAAGCACACAGGTAAACATCGACATCACAATACCGATTCCCAACGTTACGGCAAAACCTTTAATCGGACCCGTTCCAAAAACATAAAGAACAATCGCCGTAAGCAAAGAGGTAATATTACCGTCGATAATCGCCGATAAAGAAAAATTGAATCCTTCTTTATAGGCCTCTTTTATGTTTTTACCCGCAAACAATTCTTCCTTCGTCCGCTCGTAAACAATCACGTTAGCATCGATAGCCATCGCCATGGAAAGCACGATCCCCGCAATCCCTGGAAGAGTAAGCGTGGCATCCACCGAGTCCATAATTCCTAAAAGGAAGAACAAGTTGATCACCATGGCTATCACCGCGTAAATCCCAGCACCACCATAGTAAAGAACCAAATAAACAATAATAATGGCAAAAGCAATAAGGAAAGAGTAAAGCCCCGATTTTACGGACTCCGCCCCCAATGAAGGCCCTACCACTTCAGCCTGGACAATTTTAGCTCCTGCCGGAAGCTTTCCGGCTCCAAGAACATTCACCAAATCCTGAGCTTCTTCCTGAGAAAAATTCCCCGAAATTTGCGTCCGTCCGTTAGGAATTTTGTTGATAACATTAGGCGCCGTATAAACCACGTTATCCAATGTAACTGCCACAGGACGGTTGACATTTTTTTCTGTCAGCACGGCCCAGTCTTTTGCCCCTTTGCTATCCATCTGCATATCCACGACAATTCTTCCCAATTCGTCATAGCTGATGTTAGCACTTTCTACCGCTCCGTCTACCGGAGCCTTTTGGTTGATGTTCCCACGAATGGCATAAAGCACCAAATTATTTTCATCGCCGGCTTCGGGCTTATACCCCCAAAGGAATTGGGTATACTTTAGGTTCGCCGGTCTGGCCGCATGAGCCAGTTTGCTGTTCAATATTTTGTTAATGGCCGCTGTATCGGAAATTTTCACGTTGGCCACCCCGTTGGATCCCAAGCTTTCCAACTGAAGCATTTTCTCAAAGTTCGCCGACTTGGCAACCCCCATCGAATCGCCTTTTGCCGCTACAAGGGTGTTAAGGTTTTGAAAGTATGGAAACACCTCTTGAATCTGCTGAACTTCCCAAAACTGAAGCTTAGCCGATGTCTGAAGCATTTTCTTTACCCGGTCGATATCCTTCACTCCCGGCATTTCCACCGAAATACGCCCCGTCCCCGGAACCCGCTGAACATTGGGCTGGGTTACCCCCATTTTGTCGATACGCGTACGGATTACCTCGTAAGCCGTTCCCGTGGAAAGTTCGATTCGGTTTTTTACAATGCGCTTAACCTCCTCGTCGCTGGTATTGTATTTGATTTCCGAAAGATTCGTATTTCCGAAAATATCGGGATCCGCCAGTTTCAAGTTGGCTTTTTTCTCCTGATTAACGAGGGCAAATTGGTTGAAGAAATTATCAATGTAAGATGCCGTAGAGTTTTTCTGCACTTCATCCGTACGGTTTAGTGCCTCGATTAACACCGGATTGGTCGAATAATTGGTAAGGTTATTGACCAAGTCCCTTTGGTTGATTTCCAAAAGCACATTAATCCCTCCCTTGAGATCCAACCCCAGCTTCATCTCCTTCTCTTTCGCTTTGGAGTAGTAAAGTTTCGTAAATCCGAGGTTCAAAGTGTCTTGGGAAAGTCTCGCCATCTCTTTTTGGTACTTCACGGGATCGTTCCCCGCCAATGCCGTGGCCTGTCTTTCAATTTTGCTGGCGTACCAAGTCGGCAATAGCTCGTTGAGGCAAATCAGCCCCAGAACCACCGCCACCAGCGTAATAAGTCCTTTTCCTTGCATTTTAATACAACATTAAATTTTAGTCGGCAAATATAATGATTTCCAAACGAATTAAGACTATTTAACCATGGTTTTTGCTCCGAAAAAAACGTTTTTTTTATCGTTTTTCAAAGCAAACAAAAGAACCATCAAAAAAATCGGCCGGCTCCCTTTGGAAAGCCGGCCGGTGATCTCCTAAACCGTCATCGAAAAAATACGGGTCTCCGGTTTATTGCGAAGCATCCGCAAATCAAAAGCCATCGCCACATTTCGCGTAAACGCCCGCCCCTTCTCGGTAATCCGAATCGCCCGCTCCGAAATCTCCACCAAACCGTCAGCCTGCATTTCTTCCAATCGTTCCACAACCGCCTCAATCTCGGGAATCTCTGCTTCGTTCGTCCACGAAGTCTCCAAACGACACATCAAATTCAAAATATGACGGCGTATCAACAAATCTTCCTCGTCAAGAATATGCCCTCTAAACACAGGTATTTCTCCTTTCTCAACCCGACTTTGGTACGCCTCCACACTTTTCTCGTTTTGAGCAAACGCATACCAGCTGTCCGATATTGCCGACATCCCCAAACCAATCATCAACTGCGTCTTACTGGATGAATAGCCCATAAAATTACGATGAATATTTCCATTAATCAAACTTTGGTAAAGTTCATCCTTTTCCAAAGAAAAATGATCCATCCCCACTTCCTTGTACCCCAGCTCTTCCAACAGCTTTTTACCGTTTTCGTAAAGCTTACGCTTCTCTTCACCACTAGGCAAATCATTCTCATCGAAACCGCGTTGCCCCACCCCCTTAATCCAAGGCACATGAGCATAACTGTAAAACGCCAATCGGTCCGGACGAAGCTGCAAAGTCCGCCGAATCGTATGTTCCATCTTTTCCCAGTTCTGATGCGGCAAACCAAAAACCAAGTCGTGAGAAACGCTTTGGTACCCGATCGCCCTGGCCCAGTTGGTCACTTTTTCCACACTCTCAAAAGATTGCACTCTATTGATGGCTTTTTGTACTTTCTCGTCATAGTCCTGCACACCAAAACTGCAACGTCTAAAGCCCAAGTCGTACAAAACCTTCAGGTGCTCGTAAGTCGTGTTATTGGGATGCCCTTCAAAAGAAAATTCCGGGCGTTCTGCAATCTCCACCGTCTGAAAAATCCCTTCCAACAAAGTTTTAAGATTAGCCGGCGAAAAAAACGTCGGTGTTCCTCCCCCCAAATGCAACTCCTTGAGCTTCGGCTTCTGCCCTTCTCCCCCTTCCTTACTGAATAATTTGAGGTAAAGCTGCCACTCCTTAAGCACCGACTCAATATAAGGCACCTCGACACTATGCTGCTTGGTAATCCGCTTATGACAAGCGCAAAACGTGCATAATGCCTCGCAAAAAGGCAAATGAATATAAATGGAAATCCCCTCCTTTTCGTTACTCTCCTTGTAGGAGCGAAGCACCGTCTGCTCCCAATTCTGAGCGGAAAAAGAAGATTCGTCCCAAAACGGAACCGTAGGATAAGAAGTGTATCTCGGCCCCGGAATATTGTATTTATCGATAAGCGACTGATTCATTCCGCAAAAATAACAAATATTATTCTCTTACTCCGGCATACCCTCTGAGTTTTTCCCATCCGGCCAGTTTTCCCCGCACGATTTTATTCTTACCCGCAAAAACAAGATGGTCGGCATCCACCCAACGGAAAGTGTACAAATCCCGCTCATCGGAAAGTTTCACCCATGTCCGTCCGTAGTCTCCAGAATAGGAAATATGACGGTCCCCCACCGCTACCATTTCCCTCCCCTTCGAACCAGGTCTTAACCGAACGCAAGTCATATACCCCACATTCTGCCCCGAAGCCTGAATCTGCCAAGTCCTGCCTCCATCCCAACTGGTCGCAATATTATTAACGTTAGCCTGTTGTCGGGTGTAATCCCCTCCAACCGCTACCCCAAAGCGCCCCCTATAAAAATCAACGGAATAAATCCCTTGCGAAGAACTTCCCTGAACAAAATCCGTTTCCGCCACCTCCCAATCGCAAGGCTTCCCCCATCGGAAGCGAAACACCCGGGCTTTATGCCCTCCGCTGACCGCCCAAACCTTTCGCCCCCACATCGCCACATTGGTATTACTCGCTGCAAAATGCGCCTCGCCATCACTATAAAAAGGGATACGACAAGCCTCAGCCTTTTTCCCCTTTGCCCCCACAAAAACCACATGAGGAACACCTCCTTTACGAGGATCACTGAGTGCAACTCCACGCTTCCCACGAAAGACAAACGCATCGTAAAAAACAGTAGAAACCGTATCTTTTTCCAAAAGCTCCGCCTTTAACGTACGCTTATCAAGAGTAAACCAATAGGCCGGAGCTCCTACACTCACCGCATGGAAACGGTCGCCTCGCCTTGCCAATGTCCTGAACTCCAACCCCTCAACCGGAAGGGTAATCTGCAAACGATCAGTCGGGTTTTTCCAACCGACATACCCCATTTTAGACCCTATCCCCGCATACCATACCCGATCCCCATCAATCTCGATCGCCCTTATACTTATATCATCCGAATACAGCGTTTCCAAAGACAAAACCTGAGCAGACCACCAAAGCGGCAAACAACACTGAATCACAAAAAACAACACTTTCATCCCGTAAAAATAAGAAAGAATTAAATTTCTATTATAATCCGATAAAAACCTTCCGACCGATTCCCCCCCATACAATGTAACCTATGTTACCATCAAAACCTTTGACAGCTTTTATTTTTGCAAAAAAATCAAAAGGTCATGATAGAAAAAATCAAAAAACTCCTCGGCATTAAAAGTGTAGATTTTGCCCAACTCGCCAAACAAGGCGCCGTCATCATTGACGTAAGAAACCCTAGTGAATACGCCGGCGGTCACGTTAAAGGCTCAATCAACATTCCACTAAGCCAACTTCCTCAACATTTAGCCAAGCTAAAAGACAAAACCAAGCCAATAATCACCTGCTGCGCCTCGGGGATGCGCAGCGCAAGTGCCAAATCGTTTCTCAAAAGCAGCGGCTACACCGAAGTCTATAACGGAGGCGGATGGCTGACATTAAATCGGAAAATAAAACCCTAAAATCCCCTATCCAAATAACCGCGTCTATCCCACGCGGTTTCTTCTCTCCCTACTTGAAAAGAAAACCTCATTTTTATTGGATAAATACCCTAAATTTGAGGCATGGATTTTTACGATTTATTTCTAAAGCCTTACGAAAGCTACGAAAGTTATCAAATCATTTTGGAAGCCGTAGCCGTTTTGTTCGGGCTAATGAGCGTTTTCTTTTCCATCAGAAAAAACATTCTGGTTTACCCTACCGGCATCGTCTCCACGGTCATCTACGTGTATATCCTTTTCGTCTTCGGCTTGTTGGGCGACATGATGATTAATTTTTACTACTCGATTATGAGCCTCTACGGCTGGATGTTGTGGTCTAAAAACACCAAAGACCAAATTCATGTCGAAGTAGCCCTTACCACCCCAAAAGAATGGGTCTACGGGAGCATGCTCTTTACCGCCAGTCTTATTTTGGTGACCACCGTATATTACTATAAACCCTTTATCGATAATCACTTTTCCTTCTCGGGCGTTACTTTAGGATTGGATCATTTGGATTGGGCCAACTGGCTCGATGTCCTGACCACCGCGATTTTTCTTATCGGAATGTGGCTGATGGCCAAACGCAAAATAGAAAATTGGCTTTTTTGGATTGTGGGCGATCTGATTTCCGTCCCTATGTATCTTTATAAAGGCCTCGGCCTGACCTCTTTCCAATATTTGGTTTTTACCGTTTTGGCCGTAATAGGATGGCTGGAATGGCGAAAAAGTTTACCTCCAAAAAAAATTACCCCTAAACCGTAAAAGGATTCATCCAAAAGAGCAAAGTCTCTTTTCGTATCTTTGGCGCCGATTTGGTTAAAAAAATAATATCATGGCAAGAGTTCCATGATCTCCCTAATGTATAAAAACAAGGAAAAACGTTATGAAAAACACCATCGAATTCTATAAATACCAAGGAACCGGAAACGATTTCATCATGATTGACAATCGCGACCTGCAATTTCCCAAACAACAACCTTTCATCGAAAAACTCTGCGACCGCCGATTCGGAATCGGTGGAGACGGCCTCATTCTTTTGGAAACCGACGAAAACGATGCTTTCGATTTCCGAATGGTCTATTATAATGCCGACGGAAACGAAAGTACCATGTGCGGAAACGGCGGACGTTGCCTCGTGGCTTTCGCTCATTTTCTGGATGTTTTCGAGGAAAAATGCCGTTTCATAGCCATCGACGGCCCGCACGAAGCCCAAATCGACAACGGAATCGTCAAACTGAAAATGATTGACGTCGAAAAAATCGAAAAAGACGGCGAAGATTTCGTACTCAATACCGGCTCGCCACATTACGTGCGTTACGTGGATTCGCTTCAGACCTTAGACGTTTACCAAGAAGGCCGAAACCTCCGAAACGCCGAAGCCTACAAAAGCGAAGGCATCAATGTGAATTTCGTCGAGAAAAAAGACGACCAAACCCTTTTTGTCAGAACCTACGAAAGAGGCGTAGAAGACGAAACCTACAGTTGCGGCACAGGAGCTACCGCCGCCGCATTAACCTTCCTTAAAAGTACCCCGAAAAACAGCGTTGCCATAAAAGTATTAGGCGGAAATCTAAAAGTCTATGCCGAACAAAACAATGACCATTTCCACAACATCTGGTTGGAAGGCCCCGCTCAGCAAGTGTTCAGAGGAAAAATAGACCTTTAATCCCCTACGAAAAAAATGAAAAAAACAATCCTTATCCTCGCTTTAGTGCTTGCCTGTGCAGGCGGTTATTTCGGCTTGAAATTCTACGGCAAATACTTCGCCAACAATGTGAAAAAAGAAGGCTATTTTCACATCCCTACCGGAGCCCAGTTCGGACAAATTTTAGATTCGGTTGCACCGTACCTGAAAGACCGCTCCTCGTTTGAAGCCGTCGCTCTGGACAAAAACATGAACCGCTACTTCCATCCCGGACGCTACCGCACCCAAAGTGGCACCAACAACACCGACCTGGTCAATATGATTAAAGCCGGTAACCAAAGCCCACACACGTTCAGAATAGGCGATTTCGGCGACGTTTACCAAATGGTCGGCCGCGTATGCCGAAAAACCGAAATCGATTCTGCCGCCATGGTGAAAGGACTCGATGCCATTGCCCGGTCCAAAGGTCTAAACAATGCCGAAGATCTAAAAAAATTCTTCTTCATCGATTCTTATAATTTCTTTTGGACCGTAACTCCCGAAGCCTTCTTCGAAACCTTTGAAAAACAATACCAAACCTTTTGGAACGCCCAACGTCTGGAAAAAGAAAAACAAAGCGGACTAACCCGAAATCAAATCTACGCCTTAGCTTCCATCGTATACAAGGAATCCGGAGGCAAACCCGACGAACAAAAAACCATCGCCGGACTTTATCTCAACCGCTATAAAAAAGGCATGAAGCTGCAAAGCGATCCCACCGTGATCTACGCCATTAACAAAGAATCCAATTTTACGACTCCAATTAAACGGGTGCTTTACCGCCACCTTTCTCATCCCTCGCCTTACAACACCTACGCCAACGCGGGCATTCCCCCAGGTCCCATCTGCATTACCGATAAAAATTCAGTGGATGCCGTCCTAAATCCCGAAGCGCACAGCTACATCTATATGGCGGCAGATCCCGACCGTTTCGGCTACCACCGTTTTACCGCCAGCGATACGGAACACGCTAAAAATGCAAGGGATTACCAGCAATGGCTGAACACGAAAAACATAAAAAAATAACTTTTTTGCCATTTTTATTTTAACCTTTTGTTTTCTGCCCCATCTAAGAACCGTACAAAACAACGAGGCAGAAACTTTCTTCCTTGTAATATCATTAATTTTTCATCCCGTTTCCACTTACCTCACAGAAGGTAAGTGGAAGCATTAATAAAAACCTAATGGATAGAACCGAAATTACCCTTTTTACCCCCAGAAAAATCCTTAGTGCCGGAATGCTACTTTCCGCAGCCGTATTCGCCTTCGCACAAGAAAAAGCAGACATCAACGGAAGAATTGTAGACCAAAAAAACAATCCCGTTCCCTACGCCTCCGTCACTTTCAGTTCCAAAGTCGACAAACTTCACAGCGATGCCGTACTCACGGACGAAAACGGCTATTACAGCCTAAAACTCGTTCCGGGAAATTATGACGTAACCGTAGAAGCCATCGACCATAAAAAGCACACCCTAAACAAAATTATAAAGGCCGGAACTCAAGAATCCATCCTCCTCCTGCCGGAAGAATCGGCTACATTGGCTCCGACCAAAAACATCGAAGGCGTCACCATTACCGTCGCTTCCACAAAACCTTACCGCGTGGAGTTGGACAAAAAAGTGTACGACCCTTCCACCGACGTTTTGAGTAAAGGTGGAAACCTTCAGGACGTTCTAAGCAATGTCCCCTCCGTTGATGTAGACACCGACGGAACCGTCTCCATGAGAGGAAACACCAACGTAAGGTTTCTCATCAACGGTAAACCTTCCTCTCTCTTAGGAATTGACGATAATGCCAATGCCTTGCAATCCATCCCCGCCGATCAAATCGAGCGGATCGAAGTCATTACAAACCCTTCGTCAAAGTACGAGGCTTCCGGAACCGCAGGAATTCTTAACATCATTCTGAAAAAAACCAAAACCAAAGGATTTAACGGAAGCGTAGAAGGCGCCCTTGGTTACCTGCCTACCACCAGACTAAATACCAACCTAAGCTGGCGAAAAGGAAATTGGACCTGGTACGTTAACGGCGGCGGCGGATACAACGAAAGAAAAAACAACCGCTGGAACAACACCCGCTATTTCGACAATAACGGAACGTCCTCCTTTCTCAACCAAAGCAGCGACAATAACAACAAAGGAAAATATTACAATGCCAACAGCGGTTTCACGGTAGATCTCTCGGAAAAGGCAGCCCTGAATCTTTCAGGAATGATTCGCTATAACGAAAACGAAAGCCGTGATTTGGTAACCTACCAAACCCTGAACGCCGACCGCAGTCTAAATGCGACCTCCCAACGGCTTAGTTTAGGTGGAGGCAGCGGCAATGTCATTCAAGGTGATTTGGGATTCGATTACAAATTCAATTCCTCGGGGCATAACCTCTTCACCTCGTTCAGTATCCAGCAAAACAACAACGACGGCTACTCCAATATCTTAGAGACCCAAGAAAGTAATTTCGTCTCCAGAAACATCGTAAACCAAAGCACCGTCAACAACACGTTAATCGGAAAAGTCGATTACGAACTCCCTCTCGGCGAAAAATCCAAGCTCGAAGCCGGCTACCGCTTCGACCGTAACGAGAATGACTACGACTACAACGTCTCCCGCTCTTTCGATGACGTTACTTTTGTGCTGCGTCCCGACTTTACAAGCCAAACCGTCTACACGGAAATGTTCAATGCATTCTATGCTCAATTCAAAAGCAAAACCAGCCGACTGGGGTATCAACTCGGATTAAGAACCGAAATTTCGGACATCAACGTCACGTTTAACAACCTCTCCGGAAATTCCGAAAACATAAAAAAACACTATACCGGACTCTTCCCTAGCGTCTTTTTGAGCTACGACATCGCCGAAGGCAGCAACAACCAACTTTTACTCAACTATTCCCGAAGAATCAACCGCCCGAGGTCTTGGTTCCTCATCCCGTTCAACTCCTTCAGCATCAATGACGACCGAAATCAATTCTTAGGAAATCCGGATCTTGATCCGTCTTATATCAATTCCTTCGAATTGGGCTACGCTATCCAAAAGAAAAAATTCACCATCAACCCAACACTCTACTACCAACACACCACCAATACCACCCAAATGGTAGTGGTAAGAGAGTCTGCGGCGTCTCAAATTTTGGTAACCCGTCCCTTTAACGTCGGATCGGAAACCAATATCGGTTTGGATCTCAATTCCACCGCCGACCTTTTACCTTGGTGGAAAATTATGGCTAACGTAAACCTCTACCACTATACCAGCCAAGGCGAATACTACGACCCCAATATTATGAGTAAACCATTCTCCTTCGCCGGTAAAGGATTCTCCAGCCGTTTGAGAATGACCAATACCTTTAAAGTAGACAAAACCTTCAACCTCCAGCTCCAAGGTTTCTTCAGAGGAGCTGAAAAAACAGCCTCAAGACACCGTAAAGAAATGTATGCCGTAAATTTCGGAGCCAATAAAACCATTTGGAAAGGCGACGGAACCATTTCGTTCAGCATTCAGGACATCTTTAACTCGCGTGCCATGAGAAACATCAGTTACAGTGATAATTTCGAACGCGAACAATACATGCAGTTTATGCCAAGGCAAATACTTCTGTCCTTAACCTACCGCTTCAAACAAGGCGAAAAAATAGAACAGAAAAAACGCCAACGAAACAACAGCAACGAAGATTCCGGCGAAGATATGCCGATGATGTAGCTGGTAAAAGCGGCGGTCTTTTTTAGACCGCCGCTTTTCATTTGATACGCCTCTCGAACGTTTTTCGAATAATATTTTTTACATTCGTAGAAAAACCATTCACGTTCTAGTCATGTCAACCAACAAAAACGCTCAAATTCGCTATAAAGCCTTAGACGAATGCCTGGCAACACCCTACAAAAAATTCTTCATCGAAGATCTTATCGACTATTGTAGCGAAGCTTTAAGCCAACACTATATGCAGCCGACTTCCATCTCCCGAAGACAATTACTGGAAGACCTTAAATTTATGGAAAGTCAAGCCGGATTCGAAGCCCCCATCGGCCGGTTTAAAGAGGGAAAACGCGTCTTTTACCGCTACGAAAACCCCGATTTCTCTATCCTAAAAAAGCCCGTTAGCGAAACCGAAAAAACCATTCTGAGGCAAGCCATGGAAACCCTTAACCGAATCCACAATCTCCCGGGATTTGACTGGTTACAATCTCTTCAGGCCAAACTGGATTCGGAAATCCTAAACGAAACTCCCAAAAATAAAATTATAGGATTCGAGGAAAACCAATACCTGAAAGGAATAGAATACCTTAATCCGCTCTATCATTTCATCCTAAAAAAAACGACAGCTCTTATCGAATATAAAGGATTTCAGCACAGTCAATCAAAAAAAATCCCCCTATCGCCCTACTTCCTGAAACAATACAATAACCGCTGGTTTCTTTTCGGATGGAATCATCAGCTTGATACCCTGCAAAATATGCCCCTTGACCGCATTGTTGCTGTTGAGACTTGCGAACAAGACTATCGGGAAAACACCATAGACTTCAATGATTACTTTGATGAAATCATCGGCGTTACCAACGACCCCAACCTTCCTTTGGAAAAAGTAACAATCGAACTATCCGACGCCATCCTTCCATACATCCAATCCAAACCCCTCCATGGTTCGCAAAAAATTATGGGAAATTTGCTACATCTAGAGGTGAAAATAAATTACGAACTAAAAGCTCTCATCCTATCCCACGGCGAAAATATGAGCGTCTTAACTCCTCAGTCTTTGGTCGATCAACTGAAAACCACCATCGAAAAAATGAAAATTAATTATCAATGCAAATAGGCTGCACAGGAGAAAACTAAGTTTGTACCAGTTAAAAAAATAAGTATCATGAAAACAGAATCACAACAACTCTACTTGGTTCTAGCCAAACAATGGTTCAACGAAATTCTTTCGGGTAACAAAACCGAAGAGTACAGAGCCTTTACCGATTTCTATATCAAACGGCTATGTCTTTTTGATGAGGAGGGCTACATTAGCGATGTAAAGCAATACGATACCGTTCGATTTCAGCAGGGTTATGCCAAGGACGCACCTCAAATGATTGTAAAAATCAAACAAATACGCCTGGATATAGATGAGGATGTGGATTTAGATGCAGGCGATCTACTTACCGTAGATAATTGCAACTTCACCATCGAGCTGGGCGAAATCCTAGAGAAAAAAAACTGTTAACTCCGATCCATCAGATCCTATTCAAAACTCACAGAAAAAACCTAAAAATGGAAACCAAAAGAAAACAACAACGCGAGCATTTAGTTAATTTTCATATCGCAGGATTCAATTATTATGATGGCGTATTATGCTTTTCAAAACTGAAAATAGGCACCAAACTCGATTTGGAACACGAAGCCGATAACAAATTTGACCATCGTGCCGTAGCCCTCTATTACAAAGGATATAAATTAGGATTTATCCCGCGTACCGAAAACCGAATTTTCTATAAACTCGTTAAAATGGGCCATGAAAACCTCTTGGATTTGCGCATCCAACGGATTGATACTAATGCCCATCCCGAGCAGCAAGTAGCGGTTGTAGCCCACCTCCTGCCTAAAGAATAGATATCCGGTATTATCGTTGCGGCATCCGTGGATGCCGCAACGATTTTTCTCTTTTCCGTTCTGCATTCTGCAATGCTTTTTCGTTGATTAAATTTGTATCTTTGCTAGATTTGATGATTTTTCCTAAACTATAAAAAAACCTTTTAAGCATGATCACTGGCGAACTAAAATCCCAAATTGACAAAATATGGAATGACTTTTGGACGGGAGGCATCACTAACCCGCTCACTGTCATCGAACAGTTCACCTATCTGATTTTCCTGAAACAACTGGACGAAAAACAAAAATTAATCGAAAAAGAAATCAATCTACTGGGGCATTCTCAACATAAACCCATCTATACCGAAAAACAAAACAGCCTGCGATGGAGCTATTTTAAGGATAAGGATTCGGAAGTAATGTTTCAGATTTTCACGCGTCCCAATCCTAATTTAGACAACCTAACGGCTTTCGATTTTATGAAAACTCTCGGAGAGCGAGGGGGTAAATTTTCGGAGTATATGAAGGGAGCGACCTTTATGATTCCCACACCAAACCTGCTCGATCGCATAGTCCAACAAATAGATAAGCTTCCACTCAACAAGAGGGATACCAAAGGAGATCTCTACGAGTATATGCTGAGTAAAATAGCCGAAGCGGGTACCAATGGGCAGTTTCGTACACCAAGACACATCATCCGCATGATGGTGGAATTGATGCGGCCGCAAAAAACAGATACCGTTTGCGATCCGGCAATGGGCTCGGCAGGATTTTTGGTAGCGGTGAGCGAATATCTTTTTGATAAATGTAACGATTGGTTTTTGGAAAAAGAATTTAGAACGCATTACCAGCAGGAAATGTTCAATGGCATTGAGATTGACCCTTCCATGATGCGTATTGCATCAATGAACTTGCAACTTCACGGTATCGAAACCCCTAATATTGAAGGCGGAAGCGCGCTGGCGGAAGGCAACTCCACCACCGGAAAATATTCGTTGATTCTGGCCAACCCGCCATTTAAAGGGGCTTTGAATTACGACGAGGTAGAAAGCAGCCTGCTTCAAATCACCAAAACAAAAAAGACCGAATTGCTTTTTATCTCCTTAATTTTAAGACTTTTGAAACTGGGTGGTCGAGCAGCTGTTATTGTGCCTGACGGCGTATTGTTCGGCAATAGTACCGCCCACAAGAACATCCGCAAGGAACTTATCGAAAAGCACCGTTTGCAAGGGGTAATTTCGATGCCCAGTGGGGTTTTCAAACCCTATGCTGGCGTAAGCACAGCCATCCTTTTGTTCACGAAAACCGATTCTGGCGGTACGGATGAGGTTTGGTTTTATGATATGACGGCTGACGGGTTCAGTTTGGATGATAAAAGGACCCCTCTTCTCTCGTCCGAACAGATGGAGAGCGTTTTTGCCGAACCTCAGAGCGTCTTAGCTGATGCCGAGGGCCGCTGTGACATTCCGTCGATTATCCTCGATTGGCAAAACCCTGAACGCATAGGCAGAGACCGCACTCAAAAATCTTTTTTAGTCTCCAAGGCGGATATTGTAGCAAACGATTACGACCTTAGTATCAATCGATATAAGGAGATTGTTTATGAAGCGATTGCTTACGAAAAACCAAGCGCGATCATTGCTCAAATTAAAGATTTGCAAACGCAACGACAACAAGCCATTGAAGCGTTGGAAAAAATGTTAAATGATAAGATGTAAGGGGATGGAGAGAGTGAAAGAAATAATGGAATGGTTGAATACCATTGATGAAAACTCTTCGTTAGAAGTGAAAAAAGGCGATAAAGTAGAGAAATCTTTTTTAGAGTCGGTAAATGCCTTTTCCAATGAACCAAATTTGAATGGTGGTCTTATTGTGTTAGGGATAGAGAGAGAAGAACATTCGCTGTTTCCGTCATATAAAGTGACGGGGGTTAGTAATCCAGACCAAATTCAGTCAGATATTGCTACACAATGTGCTTCTATGTTTAATATTCCTATTCGTCCAGTGGTTGAAGTGGAGATGGTAGGAGATAAAGCGGTAGTGAAGGTTAAAGTAGAAGAATTGTCCCCCGAAAGAAAACCTTTATATTTTAAAATTCACACTAATTCATTAAGTTATTGATATACAAAAAATTATAAGCATTTTTTCAATTTCAGGTAACGAATTAGTAACTCAACTTGCTTCTTTTGATTTCATTGATTTTCATCGGAACTCAATACGACAAAGGTACGATATAT
>NZ_JAYWXI010000021.1:0-16112 GCF_036016955.1 Bergeyella anatis
GAAAATACTATGAATGAAAAATCTCAAGAGGTATCAGAAACTGAAGGAGAAAACACTCAGTCTTTAAAAAATGAAGTAACTCCATCGAGTAGAAAGTTTAAAATGTAAAAAAACAAAAACATTAACTGCTTAATAATTGAAATAAATCCTTCAATAAAGATAATTTAACACTTATATAATTTAATTAAAAACTTTATATACAGGTTATTAAAATACCATACTGTAAAAAAAAGATATATATCTTTTTTTTATCTCTAAATAAGGATTAAATTTGCCTGTTCATTTTTAATAAATTTTAATATGTACAGAATTTTAAATTTTCGAAAGTCAATAGCGTATATCGCTGTTGCATCTCTTGTCGTTACAGCGTGTAGGCAAGATGATATGTTAAATTCAAATGATAATTCATTTGGATCAGAGAGAGAGGTTACTTTTGATAAAGTAAATAATGCCTTATCGTTTAGTAGCAGAGATCAGTTAAAAGGCTATGTAAAGGAAAAGATTCCTAATATGAAGGTAAATGGGGCGGTTCCTCATTTGCGGTAAAAAGGGATTAAAAATAAGTTTTATTTAATTTTAATGAAAATAATTATGCTTAAAAAATTCATATATATTATTTCCTTTTGCCTTTCTTGCACATTTGTTCTGGCACAAGAGGAAAGTAATTTGGCTTCTATTAGTAAAATTAGCCTTGGTATAAGATCAATATCTTTTGACTACCAGGCTCCTGTAGCAAATTCATTTGTTTTGGATTCTAAATTAGGAATTGGTGCTAGTGCTAGAATTGAAAAAAGCGAGGTTATTTTAGATTATTTAAGATCCGCTATATTTTTCTCATCTGAACTTCGCTATTTGTATAGTTACAATAAACGGAAAAATTTAGGAAAAAACACCTTATACAATAGTGCTTCTTTTTTAGGGATCAAAACAAATTATCAATTAAAATCACTAAATAAAAAAAATGACCTCTACAGTGGAAATAATTTAAGTATTGCAGGAATTTGGGGGTTACAAAGAAGTCTTAATAAGAACTTTTTATTCAATCTTCATTTGGGAGTCGGATGGGTAAATGACTTTAATACAAGAAATTCAGCTTTTTATCCTGAAGTTGGTGTTGGATTTTCTTATATACTAACAAAATAAAAGTAAAAAAATAAAGATGCTGGATAAAGTTTACATTCAATAAATTAACAACCTAAAAAAGCCTTTTGTGAATCACAAAAGGCTTTTTCTTAATCTTTTTAGCAAACATTTCTTATTTCTCTAATTTATCAAAAGAAGAATTTATAATGAATTCGATAGCATTTAAGATTGAATTTTTTCCTTCCTCTGTATTCAAGTCAATACCACAAAATAAACTACCATTAGCTTTAGCGTGTAGATTAAGATAATATGTTCCTCCTAATAATAAAGCAACAACACCTCTAATATCTACATTAGATTTAGCAAATTTTTCGTCTATTAAAGAAAATAGCTGTTCACCAAGCTGCTCTCTACGGTCGGCTACCTTTCTTAACATCTCATTTTCTTCACTAATTTCCCAAGTGATTATTTTTTGTAGAGCCGTATCATCTCTGAATTTCTCAAAATGATTTTTGAGTAGAAAAAAAGCTTTATCCTCATCTAAATCCTCTTCTTTCGTGATTAAATTATTGAAAGTATTATTAGTTAAACCACTTTGCCAAAACTCATTTTTTTTAACATATTCTTCTACTAAGTTCTCCACTCCATTAAAATAAGTCCATATAAGTCTTTTATCAACTCCAGCAGCATCTGCAATATTCTTAGCATTTTTTAAACCTGCATACCCCTGACTTTCTAGTACTTTACCAACGGCTTCAATAAGGTTTTTTTGAGTTCTTGCTTTATCTCTAATAGATCCAGAATATCTTTTTCTTTTTTTTCCTTCACTCATATAAACTACTAATATATAAATTTTCCCTCCAAAGGTAGTATTTTTTGCTTTAAATGACAATTATATTTAAACATTTATTTAATTTTATCCTTATTTAAGGATATTTCTTATCTTTATACATATTTTAACAATTAAAAACAAAAGAAGTCGTATGGATTTTACTAAAAAAACTTTGAAAGATTTTGAAAATGTGGAAGATTTAAACATTTTCGAACGAGCTAAATTGAATAATGAGTACCTAAAATTCTTAGATGACAGAGGAGTCTTGAATTATAAAATTCTTGCAACTTCAGGGTGTAACTCAGAAATTAAATTGGCAAAACAAAAGCAATTATCAGAAGGTAACTATGTAAGCTTTGTTTGCAATGATTACCTAGGTTTCACACAACATCCTAAAGTGAAAGAAACCGTCATTAACGCGATTAATAAATATGGTACTGGTGCAGGTGCTTCTCCTCTAATTGGAGGTTATTTTAATTTTCACAAAGAGGTTGAAGATAAAATTTCCCGTTTTTTCGGAAAACCTCAGGGCTCTACCTTAATCTATACTACAGAGTATACAGCCAATAGTGCGTCTCTTCTTAGTCTACTTAAAAAAGAAGATATTGCTATTGTAGATATGGCAGTACATTCTAGTGTGTATGAAGGAATTATGGGAACTACAGTAAAACGATTTCTACATAATGATTTAGATCATCTCGAAAGGATACTGAAAGGAGTGAAAGATAAATATAGAACTAAAATGGTAATTGTTGATGGAGTTTATTCACAAGATGGAGATATAGCCCCCTTAAAAGATATGGTTAGTCTTTGTAAACAATATAATGCTGTTCTAATGGTTGATGATGCACATGGTATAGGAGTAATAGGAAAAACAGGAAGGGGAGCTATGGAATACTTTGATGTTTTAAATGATGTTGATATTATCACAGGTACTTTTAGCAAAACATTTGGTAATGTTGGTGGATATATTGTTGCTGACCCTAGTTTAATTTCCTATTTAAGCTATCAATCAAGACAATATGCTTTTTCAGCATCCGCTACTCCCGCAGTTTTAGGAGTATCTAAAGCAATTGAACTTATAGACGAAGAACCTTTTTGGCAGCAGAAACTATGGGAGAATATAAACTATTACAAATCAGGGTTGCAAGCATTAGGGTTTGATTTGGGTACTACAGAATCTGCTATTATTCCTGTGAAAACTGGGGATACTGAAAAAACATTCCAAGCAAGTAAAATTTTATTAGAAAATAAAATTTATACTAATCCAATAACTTATCCAGCAGTATCTGCTAAAAATTCTCGAATAAGAATGAGTATAATGGCCACTCACACAAAGGAACAACTGGATAAAGCACTGAATGTTTTTGAATATGTGAATAAAAAAGTAAATATTTCTATCAAATAAAAGAAATCATTTATAGAATTAGGTAGTTGGTTTAACTACCTAATTCTAATTGATTTCTAACCAAATTGTAATAACTTCCTCTTTTTTCTACAAGCTCTTGATGAGTTCCTAGTTCCGAAATCTCCCCTTTATCTAATACTACAATTTGATCAGCATTTTTTACTGTTGATAATCTATGAGCAATAATAACTACTGTTTTTCCTCTAAAGAAAGATTGTAAATTATCATGAATTATTTTCTCATTTTCAGCATCCAGAGCAGAAGTTGCTTCATCAAAGAATATATAATGTGGATTTTTATACACTGCTCTTGCAATTAGAATACGCTGTCTCTGCCCGCCTGAAATACCATTTCCAGCAGCACCTATTTTTGTTTTTAAACCTAGAGGTAGCGAATCAATGAAATCTCCTATATTAGCTATTTTAATGGCTTTTTGTAACTTATCATAATCAATATTTTCATCTCCCGTGGCTATATTTCGCTCTATAGTGTCAGAAAAAATATATCCGTCTTGCATGACGATACCACAATTTTCTCGGATATTTTGAGGAGAGATTTCTAAGATATTTGTTCCGTTATATTCTATACTGCCCGATACAGATTCATAAAATCGGAGCAATAATTTTATGAGTGATGTTTTACCGCTTCCACTTGCCCCAACAATTGCTGTAATTTTTCCTTCAGGGATAACTAAGTTTATATCTCTCAATACAAATGGTGATCTAGGTCCTTCATACTGAAAGCTTACTTTTTTGAGCTGAATACACTTTTTTGAGGTTCCAAAATCAATATTCTTTAGCCTGCTTAGACCTTTTGGAATTATTTGCTCTTCATTTGGCTTATTCTGAACCTCATTAAGTCTTTCCAAACTTAACTTTGCATCTTGTAAAGAACGGAAGAAATTAACTAATTGATTAACTGGAGAATTCATTTGACCTATGATATAGGATATAGAAAGTAACATCCCTAAAGTCATATCTCCTTTTACTACATAATTAGCTGCTAAAAAGGTTACTAGGATATTCTTCAGTTGATTAAGAAACTCAAAACCCGATAGTTGAACTTGATTTAATTTAAGTATTCTTATATTTAGTTTAAATAATTTCTTTTGAATATTTTCCCATTCCTTTCTCTTAAAATCCTCAAATTGGTTAAGTTTCATTTCGGTTACTCCATTGAGCATTTCATAAATAGACTCTTGATTTTCTGAACGCTGTTGAAAACTATAATAATCTAAAATCTTTCTCTTTTTTAGCCAAAAGAAAGACCACCCCACAGACAATATTGTTAGTGCTAAATAAACCAAAAGTATTTTAATATCGTAATACCATAACACCCCAAAAAAAACTGAAAAAGTAATTATAGAAAAAAAAGTTGTTAGGCTTTGTGAGGTTAAAAAACTTTCTATTCTTTCATTATCTTGAATCCGTTGATTAAAATCCCCCATAGTTTTGGTATCAAAAAACTTGACAGAAAGCTGAAGCATCTTTTTGAGAAAATCTGAAATAATTTTTATACTTAGATGCGTACCCACATAAAGCATTAACCAGTTTCTAATAATTTCAATGGTAATGGAGCCTAAGAAAACGCCTAATTGAGCTAATAAAATTATAAAAATAAAATTTAAGTCTTTGGCATTAACTCCTTTGTCAATAAGAGCTTCTGTTAGAAATGGAAAAATAAGAGTAAGACCACTCCCGAACAACAAAAGCAAGAACATAAGACTCAATTGTTTTCGATACGGTGCTAGGTAGCTTAGTAGATATTTTATGGATACCTTTTCTTGTTTTGGTGGAATTCTCTTTTCAAACTCTTCTGTAGGATTTAGAAACATAGCTACACCTGTATTCTCTTCTGACAGCCATGATTTTTTAAATTTATTTTCTGAAAGTTTTATGATGCCATAAGCGGGGTCAGCAATGTAAAAATCAACTCTATTAGAAAAAAAAGATTTTTTAATAGCAAATAATACAACAAAATGATTTTGATTCCAATGCAATATACAAGGTAATAATTCTTTTTGTTCTATAAGACTTTGAATATTGAGTTTAACAGATTGTGTTTCAAATCCTATCTTTTTGGCTGCCTCACTAATCCCCAAAAGGGATACTCCTTCACGAGTAATAAATGCTTTCTCTCTGAGGTATTCCATAGGATATATCTTACCATAGTGTCTTGTTATCATTGCAAGACACGCAGGCCCACAATCCATCAAATCTTTTTGGGGAAGAAAAAAAAATGCCATTAGAATATTACTCAACTATTTTTATGCCTTTTTTGTCATAAATCATTGACAAAAAATATAATCCAGCTTCTTTAGGCCATGAATCACAAAGATTTTCTAATAATTCATCAACAAGTTGTGTTTCAAAAGAATTTAATTTCTCAATAATATTTAACAACTCCATATGATATTTAATCTCCATTTTATATCCTCTAACATAAAATCTAAAGTTATCATCATCTTTTTCAGAAATAATTTTAAAAGGATATGTAAGTTTTATTTTCTTACCCGATAAATCTCTATCTTCAATAAGTTCACCTTTAGATTTTTCATATGTTATTGGAGAGTCTTCCCAACCACAATTACTTATGAGTCCCTTTTTATACTCGTCGTACAACATGAATAAAAAATCTTTAAAATTTAAGTTTAATATTTTATCTCCGAGATTAACTATTGATAAAAAATCTTCAAAATTTGAATTGCTATTGAAATAATTCAGATTTGGATTGATAATTTCTTCATTTTTATCATCTACATATTGAGTGAAAAAAGTATTAAATATGTTATTTAAGTAAGTAATTTTGGTAGGATTATTAAACCAAAATGTAATTCCAATTGAAAAATCGTCACTTTTACCTATATGAAACTGATTCCAAGGCATAAAATATAAATCCCTCGATCCAAAATCAAATTTCTCAGCATACTTAAGCAATGGTGCTATATCATGATTATTATGTTTTGTTCCTGTTAACTCATCATATTTTTTTTCCTCCCAAGTATACATTGTTTTTCTACCTGGACCTAAATGAAAATGAATAACATTAGCTCCTCGATGGTCTTGATGTATTCCCAAAGGAGTCCAACCATAATTGCCAATAAAAATGGTAGCATGCATACCTGCTACAGGCAACCCCACCGCTTCAGTAAGAGGTTTTGTTATTTTTATCAATTTTTCCGAGATATATGAAGAATATCTTTCAGAAGCATTGAATATAATACCAAACTTTTGTTTAAATAATCTATTGCAGTAGGCTTCTATTGATTCATCTTCTGAAATAGGATTTTCAAACATTTTGTCTCTAAACTCTATATTAACCTTACTAACGTTTTCTTCTGGAAAATATAGTCTGAAGCCACCTTTTTCACCAGATTTCAATTTATTAATTAGTGCGTTTTGTACTGCTTTATTGAAATGGAACAAATCTTCCTTACTTAAGACATTTTCTATTACACAAGTCTTTTTGAAAGAGTCATTGATATTTAAAAAATCATTCCACCATTCTTTACTAAAAGTCATATTTATATTTTTTTTATTAAACCATAAAGAAAAGAGTAATAGAGCAAATCTTTATGATTTGCTCTATTACAGCGATTTTAGCAGCCGCAACCACTTCCTGATTCTGTCTCAGTTACTGTTTCTTTGACTGTCACAGTCACTCTAACTTTGACATTGTCTTCTGCTACTCCCCCTCTGATGGTATTTTCTTCTAGAGGGTTTAACGTTTTCGCATTAAGAAAACGCTTCGCATCAAATTTTGAATTTTTCATATTTCAAAATTTTTAAGTTAATAAATATGAGTTATAAGTTTTAAGACATTAACTCCTCATGGTCTTTTTCATAAAAAAGCTTATAACCTTCCTCTAACCTCGTCAGAACTTTCTATACTTTGTTTTTTTATTTTGTTTTTGTTATCGAAAGTATATTGTATCAACAAAGTAAAATTTCTTGTGGTAGGTTTCATATAGAATTGATAATAAAAGTCAGGATAATAACTCACTAAATCTGTTCTTTTAGAATTGAATACATCTTGTACTCGGAAGAATAAAAGCAAAGAATTATTTAGCAAAGTTTTGCGAATCGAAAAATCTGTAGAAGTATTGTATCTACTACGATTATTGAATGAGGTTTCATTGCTCTGAAAACGATGTTCAGCTTCTATACTCCAATCATTTGGTAATTTTACTCTAGCAAAAATGTTTTCATACCAATTAGTTCCCTGAAATCTTCCTTCTGGCAAATCATATTTGCCGTTAAATATGCCGGCTGACAAGTTTATATACAACCACTTTGTTAAATTATCTGCATAGGTATAATCGACACTCCATAATTCTTCCATTCCTGAGTTTACGGGTTTCACAATATTGATTTTATCAGAGTTTGTGATATAAATATCTCTAATGTAATCTATCGTTTTTTGGAAACCAAATGTCAATGAATATTTTTTGTAATCAAATCCTAATTTATAGCTATTGGTATAATAAGGTTTTAATTCAGGGTTACCTTCTGAATATTGAAAATCATTTGTTTTAAAGATATATGGTGTTAAATCACTAAAACTTGGACGACTTATGCTTCGTCTATAATTTACATTTGCCGAAATATTTTTATTAAAATCGTATTTGTAGTAAAAACTTGGAAACCAATCAGTATAGCGTTTTCCAACACCTTTTCCTGTGATATTATCGTTGCCATTCATATTGGTATATTCCATTCTTAAACCTAATTTTAAGAAATTATTTCCCCATTGTTTGCTACCACTAGCATACGTGGCATAAATCTTTTCATTACTTGTAAAGTCCTGATTTTTATCTTTTTGAGGATTCCACTTTTGATTTTCGAGGATAAAGTTTTTTTGCTCATTATCTCTAAAAATGGTATTAAATTTTGCCCCAATAAGCAGTCCCAAACCATCGTCAAATGTTTGATTGTAGTCTACCTGACTACTGAGATATCGGGATTTAGAAAGTCCATTAGTTTGTATATGATTGTCTTTTGCAGGAATGTTTGGATAACGAGTATCAACTTGAGAAGAGTTACTAAAATAGTTCTCCCCCATATCTGATAAAACACGTAAATCGCTTCCTTTTTCATCTAGTTTTAAGGTGTAATTAAATTGTGCAAATCTATTTTTAACCAACATTCTTGTTAAACTCAATCCATCAGAAACTATCTGCATTTGATTGGGTTTAGTAACTGTAAATTCCCCAGGTTCATCATAATCATTTTTCCATTGATTATAAGTAAGTGAAATACCTAATTCATTTTTAGGATTGATGTAATAAACAGCACCGATTTGCGAGTTAAAATATTTTTGATTATTCTCAAAGGTGCCATCAGAAAATTGTTTCGTTCCATCATTATGAAAGAAATGTGTAAAGGAAGCACCCCCGTTTGTTTCTTTTTGAAAATTCAAATTGGTGTACATATATAATTTTTCTGAGCCATATTGAGCATTCCAGCCCGATACATGGTGTTGGTTTTCTTTCGTATAATATTTCATATATTGCTTAGAAACCAAACGTAAGCCTTTAGGATTATTTTTCAAAACAATGTTAATCACTCCATTCTTGATTGAACCATCTTGAGTGGCATCTGCTGTTTCTTGAACCTCAATACGCTTTATGTTTTCAGAATTGATGGTAGACAGGTACGCTTGTAAATCCTCGGGAGAAAGATTCATTTTACGTCCATTAATTAGCACTAAAGCCGCTTTATTTTTCACTTTAAACCCACTACTTCCATCAGACATAATTTTTGGCGTTTTTGAGAGTAACTCTCCCGCAGAGTTTCCTTTAGCAAAAGGAGAATTTTCTACATCAAATTGAAGTTTATCTCCTACTTGCTTAATTATTTTTCTTTTCACATTGATAACAACTTCCTGCAATTCAGTACTCTCTTCCATTTTTAATATCCCTAAATCCACATCATTTGAAATATTCATTCCTTTTTTTGTAAAAGCTGCCCCAAAATACTCTAGTTTTAGCGTGTAGTCTCCTTTTGGAACTGTTATTATAAATACCCCTAAACTATCCGTTACAACACCACTATAAACACTATCTTTCTTCATCAATACTGCATTTACAAACTCAATCGGTTTATTTGATGAGTTTCCAATTACCTTTCCTTTAATTTGATATTGCTGGGCGTAAATATTAACACCTCCTAAAACCATAATAAATAATAAATAACCCAGTCTGTACATCTTCTTTTTTACATTTATTCTCCAACAAAGGAAATAAAATAAATTTGAGTGAGCAAATTTTTTTTATGATTTTTTAAAGAAAATTTAGGTAAAGCATAAATTTAAGAATGGTTTAAATAAAAATAGTAGTGATGATAATATTAAATTACACAAAAACTCATTTGTTTATTACCCATTATCAACTAAATGTTGTAAATCCGGGTCATTAGCAATTCTATCCATTTCACTTTCTACAAGGGTTACAATATCGGCTTTGATTTGCTTGTAATTCGCCTCTACTTGTTGTTTCATTTATTCATCACTAAAGGATAAAATGTTAGGTATTTTTTTTGTAGGCTTTAGTTTCTTTGGCTACCTTTTCATTATCTACCACAATTTGAGCGTGGAATATCTTTTGGTCGATACGCTGGTCGAAGTTATCCGATACTGAACCCACAAACATTCCTTGTGTAAGGTTCGATATTTTACTCGGTGGTATCAAACTATCCATTTGTGTACTAATCGAAGTCGATTTATCACTTCGGTTGATGGTCATACTTTGGCGTTTTTGTAAGACTTTATCGAAACGCTCGGACAAGGTTTTTGCTGTTTTACCCACAACCTGCCCACTGAAAATATTGCCCACTGTATTTTGAATTACCTTACTTTCTTTATCGCCATAATCCCTTGTTAGTTGTGAAAAATCTTGAAAACCTAAACACACCGCCACTTTGTTACTCCTTGCTGTAGCAATCAAGTTATCCAGTCCACGAAAATAAATCGTAGGTAACTCATCAATGATTACAGACGACTTTAACTGTCCCTTTTTATTGATGAGTTTTACAATTCTGGAATTGTATACGTAAAGAAACTATTCTCTTTGTTCTATAAGGTCTTGTACATCAATTTTTATAGATTGCGCTTCAAAATCCTATTTTTTTTTCAGCTTCACTAATTCCTAATAGAGATACTCCCTCACGAGTTATAAATGCTTTTTCTCTGAGATATTCTACTGGGTATTTCTTGCCGTAATATCTTGCTATCATAGCAAGGCAGGCTGGACCACAATCCATCTGGTCTTTTTGGGGGACAAAGGAATTTTTATTCAAAATTATTGAGGAGTAATAAAAATTTATTTTTTACAACTTCAGTTTTTCGATTTTCATCAAAATCATACATACAATAATCGTCAGTATGTTCCAATGCTTGCTGACTACATCCTCCATTACAAATAGGTAATAATCTACATGTTAAACAAGGGGTGTTTTTAAATTTAGCATTTAATCTATTGTAATATTTATCATTCCATCTAATTTGTCCTTCTTCAGTTAAAACACCTTCTCTGTTTTGCTTATCAAAATTCCTGGCAGTACACTTGAAAACATTTCCGTCATAGTTAATTGTTGCCTGATTACTTTTATCTGCATAGCATGAATTCCTAACGCTATCAACATTACTAATAACGGAACTTACCCTAAACCCTTTTGTCGAGAATAAATTCATTAACTCAATAACCTTTTGTCTGCTTTCAAATGTATCCTCTGTTTGCCAAACTCTTTGAAAATCAACTTTCATGTTTTTACGATAACTCTTTTCCAAAGCTAACACATCATTGTAGATATCTTTAACTGTATCTAATTTGTCTTTAGTGTAATTTATTCTTAAAGATACATGGAAATTATTTCTGCATAATTTAAATATATTATTAATTATTTCCCTATAAGAGCCTCTACTTTTGCTAACATATCTAACTTTATTATGTTCTTCCTCATTTCCATCTAGTGTTATTTGAAAACCTTTTACACCATATTTTTTAAAATCTTGAATCATTTTATCGTTAATTAAGTAGCCATTTGTGGTAAAAGAACATGAAAAAGAAACATTATTCTCAATACATCTATTATAAGCATACTCAATTATAGGAAATACATTTTTGTCATAATATAACAATGGTTCTCCTCCAAACCATGAAAGCCTAAAATATTTTAACTCTTTATTCTTGACTTTATTGTCTATAAAAGATTGTATTTTTTTTAAGTTTACATCATTTAGCCTAGAATTTTTTATATGACTCTCATAACAATACCAACATTTAAAATTACAATTCATTGTAGGGTTAATCGTTAAAAGGAATGTTTCTTTATTAAAATCAACTTTAGCCCTTAAATCTTTTACCAACTGTAATTCATCAACTGAATCATCAACAATCATACCCTTATCAACTAATGTATCGTAAAGGGTTTCATGATAGTTAGTTAAATCGTCTAGTTTATTTTCATTAGTAGCAGCTTGGTACAATTCATACAATAAAGGCTCCAGTAATATGAAATTATCTTTTAATGAATTATAAATAACCCACTTTTCATTATAAAAAAAACTTGTATTAAATTGACTGTTTTTCATTTATAAATATTTATTTGTTTTAAACAAACTCCACAAGCATTGCTTGTGGAGTTATTCAGTATTAGAGATAACTAATACTTTGGAAAACACTTATCACTTCATAGTCTCTGGATAATTGTGGCAAGTTCCAGTATTTTCTTCACCTGAACAATTACCATGGTTATGGCAATCACCAGAATTTCTGTCAAGAGCTGTAGCAACTCCCTTAATAACTGTAATACCACCTTTCAGTTTTCCTTGCTCTGTTTCCTTCAGATTTTCCATTTTCTGAAGAATTTCTTGAAATGATTTTTCATTTTTCATACGAACAGTTTTTTTGTTATACTTACTCATTGCTGGCTTTTCAGTTTCCGCCATTTGAATCTCTCTTTGTGATTCTAGTTTATTAAAATGTCACGGCATCTGTTGGACGATTATTCAATTTTTTCTTCATTTGTAGTTTCTTACCACTTGAAAAATCATAACTCAACCCGAGGACGAACATATTTTTGTTATTGAATATTTCTGTATGAGAAGTATAATTAACTAAACTTCCCTCTATTGTTTTAGTATCGTATTTTGATGGCATTCCTATCCAATACATTCCTGCTGAGAAATACCAGCTATCTTTTTTATACCCTACAAATAAATGACTTTTATTTTCATCAGTAGATAAAAACAATCCTTTCAAAGAGTACGTAGGAATATTAAATTGATATTGGAGATTGAAATTCTTATATGCAGAATTAATAGTAAAAATATTACTCCAACGCATATTTTTCAATTCATTATTGTTAGATAATAAAATAGACTGATAAATAGGAGCTACAATGGCTTTTATAGATAATAAGTTATTTCCAAATGGTTTCACTCTCCCAATAAAATTAAGTCCGTATTCTTTGTAGTGTTTGCTATTTACACTTTTTAAATTATAATAATTTTGTGTAGAGTTATAAGTATATAAACTAATGATTGGGTTATTAGTGTACTCATAAAAAGCAGACATATTTATATCAAAATACTTATTGTAATACGAATAAATTAAATCATTTGACCATTTATTTGAAGGTTTTAAATAGGGATTACCGCTTGACACTAAATTAGGTGCAACTTGAATTACATTAGGGCTTAATTCTGCTCCACTAGGGTTATTAGTATTGTATTGAGAATAAAGCCTTAGTGTATGATTTTTCATTAAAGAGTAAGATAAAACTATTTTAGGATTAGGTATCCAATAATTAGTTGTTTCAACGGCACTTTTATTATTTATATTCGTTAATCCCATACTCAAACGATAATTCAAATTCTTCCATTTAGAAGAGTATTCGGTATAAAGATATTGTTCTAAATAATTTACATCATATTGTGAATTTCCTAAAAGATTCTTTAAGTTATTGGAAATAGCTGTGTTTTGTATAAGGTAACCTGAATTTAGTTGTCCTTTTTCAAACTTATGTGTGTGAGCAATCTCCCCCACAATACCTGTTTGTGTAGTTTCTAAATTCATATTGTCATTAAATACATTTGTATTTGTTGCAATATTCCATTCACGCTTGAGGCGAGTTGATTGAGTTTTATAATGAGAACCAATAATATTAAAAATTAACTCATCTTTCTCTCCGAGATTCTTAGAATAATAGATATCTAAAGTTGGATTAGTATATTTAGAGTTTCCTTCTTGTATAGATTGATGATTTGTTTTAGTATTACCCTCTTGAAAAAGGCTCTTACCTTCCCCATCTAAAAAATTACTAAAAGGCGTAATTGTAAATTTTATTTGAAAAGTATAATCATCAGGAATCGCTCGTGTATAACGAAGTGCTATATCTTGATTAGTATAGCCAAAGTGATCCTTTTGGTGATTAAGAATATGATATTTTTTATTATTTAATTGGTAGGTATAAGTGTTTTCATTCTGACGATTATTATAGTTTCTTACATTTATCTTATATTCCAAACCAAAACTATTATTTCCTTTGGTATAATCTGCATAAGCAAAACCATTTACAAAACCTGTGGTAAAGGCTGAGAACACCTCTGCTCCATAGGAATATCCTACCTCGGGATTTTGTGTGATAATATTAACCACTATATTTGCTCTATTTGCCCATCGTGTAGGAGGGATGTCGTAATATATTACTCTTTTCACATGAGTAGGAGCGATACTTTTAATTTGATTATCTGTTGCTTCTATTCCATTAACAAGAAATAAAACTTTCCCCCCTCTAGTGCTATTTACTGCTTGAGATATGGGATCTAACTGTAATTCAGGCAATGAAACCAATAAATCTTTTGCATAACGGGCTTTTTCTAAGGTTTCTTTATCAAAAGAATAAATTGCCCTATCTGAATACTGCTTTTTTGATGACGCCTCAATCACAATTTCCGACAAAGTTATAAATTGCTCTATCGGTAATATTCCTAAATCTAAATCTTTATAAAGTGATATGTCTTTACTTAAGAAAACTTGACTAAATTGCTCCAATTTTAGCGTGTAGTCTCCTTTTGGAGCTGTTATTATAAATCCCCCTAAACTATCCGTTA
Organism: Bergeyella anatis; assembly: GCF_036016955.1. Taxonomy (NCBI): domain Bacteria; kingdom Pseudomonadati; phylum Bacteroidota; class Flavobacteriia; order Flavobacteriales; family Weeksellaceae; genus Bergeyella; species Bergeyella anatis. Next base: position 14,436 of record NZ_JAYWXI010000021.1, read on the forward strand.
CAGCACCACTATAAACACTATCTTTCTTCATCAACATTGCATTTACAAACTCAACTGGCTTATTTGATGAGTTTCCAATTACCTTTCCTTTAATTTGATATTGCTGGGCGTAAACATTGATGCCACCAGATATTACAACGAGTAATAAAAAAAACAATCTATACATCTTATTTTTATACTTATTCTCCAACAAAGGAAATAAAATAAATTTGAATGAGAAAATCTTTTTTATGATTTTTTTAAAGAAAATTTAGGTAAAGTATAAATTTAAAAATGGTTTAAATAAAAATAGTAGTGATGATAATATTAAATTACACAAAACACATTTGTTTATTGCTCATTATCAATTAAATGTTGTAAATCTGGGTCATTAGCAATTCTCTCCATTTCACTTTCTACAAGGGTTACAATATCGGCTTTGATTTGCTTGTAATTCGCCTCTACTTGTTGTTTCATTTCTTCATCACTAAAGGATAAAATGTTAGGTATTTTTTTGTAGGCTTTAGTTTCTTTGGCGACCTTCTCATTATCTACCACAATTTGAGCGTGGAATATCTTTTGGTCGATACGCTGGTCGAAGTTATCCGATACTGAACCCACAAACATTCCTTGTGTAAGGTTCGATATTTTACTCGGTGGTATCAAACTATCCATTTGTGTACTAATCGAAGTCGATTTATCACTTCGGTTAATGGTCATACTTTGGCGTTTTTGTAAAACTTTACCGAAACGCTCGGACAAGGTTTTCGCTGTTTCACCTACAACCTGCCCACTGAAAATATTTCCCACTGTATTTTGAATTACCTTACTTTCTTTATCGCCATAATCCCTTGTTAGTTGTGAAAAATCTTGAAAACCTAAACAGACCGCTACTTTGTTACTCCTTGCTGTGGCAATCAAATTATCCAGTCCACGAAAATAAATCGTTGGGAGCTCATCAATAATCACAGACGACTTTAACTGTCCTTTTTTGTTGATGAGTTTTACAATACGAGAGTTATAAAGCCCCAAGGCTGCCGAATAAATATTTTGCCTATCGGGATTATTCCCTACACAAAGAATTTTAGGCTCTTTGGGGTTGTTAATATCCAAAGAAAAGTCATCGCCCGTCATCACCCAATACAACTGTGGTGAAATCATTCTTGATAAAGGGATTTTTGCACTCGCTATCTGTCCTTGTAATTGGTCTTGGGCTCCGCCTTGCCAAGCGTCCATAAAGGGCGATAAATAGTTTTCTAATTCGGTATAGGAAGTTAAAATCGTAAAGATGTCCGCATAGGGCTTATTTAGTAATTCAATGGCGTGTGGGAAAGTACAATACTTACCATTCTCATAGATTTTCAAAAACCAAATGATAGCCGCTAATAAAATGATGGGCGATTCCACAAAGAAATCCCCTTGCTTCTGTATCCAAGTTCGGTTTAGGTTGAGCATAATCGTATAAGCACTCTCGTACGCATCGGATATATCTGTCATAAATTGAGGATTGATTGGATTACAACGGTGGCTCTTGCGTGGGTCATCGAAGTTTATGACATAAAATTGAGGCTTAATTTCGTATTTATCTAAGTGTTTTAACAAATGGTTATAGGCAATGGTAGAAAGGTCATCAAATTTAAAATCGTAGATATACATTGAAAAACCTTTTTCAATTTGTTGCTTGATATAATTGTTTAC
>NZ_JAYWXI010000022.1:0-15731 GCF_036016955.1 Bergeyella anatis
TTCACAATGAGCAACCATATCTGTAAGCGTATCGCTTTTACTAATTACATCTGCCCAAAGTTCCAAAGTTTTTTTCAGTGTCTGACGCTCCTTAGCTTTATTTTTTTCGCTCAAGAATATCTTTCTTCTGGCTTTTCTGTCAGGATTAAGATTTTGAATATTCTCTATAGAAGTTTCTAATAAATCAAATCCTCCATATCTAGCTAATTGATCTAAGCTTTTCTCTATTGAAACTTGTTCTCTTTGTACCGATTGAGTTTCTTTTATTTGTGATTGTTTATTTTCTGCCATAGGATAAGATTTTAGTGTTGGTTAAGTTCCTCAATAAGATTTTGTAACGACTGTATAAAAGCTTTCTTGGCATCAGGGTCTTCTAATGCTGCTTTTAAAATTTTGTTAGTCTTTAATTGCTTTACAATCTTTTGATACTGATCTTTCTCAGTATTAAGACCAGATAAAAACTCACTTTGATTTGTAATTCCTTTTACTCCAAAGTCCCCTAAATTTTCAAATTTTAAGGTTTCCATCTTTGTAGCACCTTCTGCATCTTCAAAATCAACTTTGAGTTCAGGCTTGAAGTGTTCAAATACTTTCTCAACAGTAGTCAAACCTTCTACTAATTCAGGCTTGATAGGTTCGTCAGCTGTCAATTGCTGTGCAATTAAAGTCCTGTTAAATGGAATTTCTGAAATCGATTCGTTTGCATCCATTGGAACTTCGTTCCCGCCTATTCCTTTATTTGAAATCATAAGCAAAAAATTTTTATGTTAGTAATAATGACTATGGTAAAAATGCATTTGCACATTTTTCTCCCTTTCAAATGTAATATAATTTTATTATACAACCAAATTATTTTTTGTTTTTTTGAAAAAAAATACTTATGAGAATGCCCTATTTACTGCTCTAAAATTTCATTGATAAGAAATTATATACTGGTTTTCTATAATATAATTCATTTTGATTATCAACTCATTAAATTGATTTTTTATACGATTACTTACTCTGTGAATTTTGTAATTTTGCTATATTTTAATTTACCTTCAGTTTAAATTTCCTATATTGAATGATTCAAAGGGAATAATTCCGAAATTTTTTATTGTTAATTCTGATGTTTCTTCATCTCCTGAAGATTGTTGAATGGTGATTGTTGAATATTTGTACAAATAAATTTCATTTTTTTGTTTATTGTATTTAAAAGTGGTAAAACTTTTAACAATATTTCCACCTCCACCATTGGCTTGCTCTATGGTAAAATAATTATCCTTTACCTTAATATCAGAAAAACCAGATGCGACATTATTTGGATAGTAAGGCTCAATGATATTGCTGTTTGTTAAAGTACGAAATGAATCATCATTACTCAAATGGATAACGATTTTATATTTTTTGAAATCTGATGGTTCTGGCGGTTGGCTATTCCACTCTGTACCATAAACAAGTATTTTATCCATTTTCTCATCTTGGTTAATGTCCGCTGTCTTTTCAAAAAGTATCTGATAACCCTGTCCTTTTTGAGATGGTATAGGTTTATTTTGAGTTATATTCTCTGATGTAAAGTAATTAGGAAACTTATTAGTAAAGTATTTTGAATCAAATATTTTTGGAAGGACATTTGATTTTTCATCACTAATTTGCTCCCATTTTTTGTCTTGAGAATTGTAATAATATATTTTTGCATTAGTTTCGTCATCCAAATAAACACTTTCCTCCGAACAAATAGAATTCGTTCTTAAAAACCTCGAGGGAACATAATAGCAAAAGATAGCATAATCATTTAGGTTACTTTTTATCTTTTTTTCAATTTTAATACTTTCTTTTTCAAAATCTAATTTATCTATATCGTAAGTATTTAAATAGTCTTCACTCCAAAACACTCTAAGCTCTGGCGATTTAGGAATATAATGAATGGTAAAATAACCATCATTACAATCTAAAAAGGTTTGTATCGGATGGTCTGCGAGTGTAGATTCATCTACAACTAAACTGTATTCCGTAAAATATTTTTTATCAAAAAAATCAATTTGATTCTGCGTAGAATCTGTGACAGATTTTTTGCCATTCTCCTTACAAGAGCAAATACTCAACAAACTGATTACTAGCAATAAAACTATTATTTTCATTTCAATGAATATTTTAGACCATTTCTAAGGTAACAAAGTTTGTTTAATGATTTTCTATAAATGCTCCTTATTTATTATTTTTAGATTAAAAAACTCCTCTATTTATCAACAGAAATTTTATGTATTTCATCTCGAGAGTTAGGAATTAAAACACTATGCAAATAAAACTTATCGTTACTTTTAGTTAGTGTCAGCAATGGTGACAATGTATTATTTCCACCTGCGAGAACCTTTTTTGTATAAAATTCTATAGAGTCTTTTTCTGAGGTTGCAACCATACCTCCAACATATTCTTGATAATTATCTTCTTTAGCGTATCTTTTTCCATTTTCATCGGCAAGCCAACTTCTATAAATACAACTATCTGGGGCGATTAAAACCAATTCTGTAAAACACATCGATTCTCTCCCCCAGCCATCTATCAAGTCTTCTTGTACTAGTTCATATTTACCCTTCCACTGATTAAATAAAAAATTTGAGATAAATTCATCGTTTTCCTCATATTCTATGCTATCATTTTCATGAACTATAGTTTGAGTATTTTTATTCCATTCATCCTCTATAACAGTTTCATTATTGTTATTAACAGAAGAAATATTGTCGTTGTTTCCTTTACATGAATTTATCAATAGGTATAGAATAAATATAACCGTTAGTTGTAATGTATTTTTCATTAATAAAATATTTAAGTTTTTCTAAGTTACTGATTAAATTTATTAAAATCAAATCTTTGAATAGCTTCTTTATGTGAAGATTTATTATCAAACTTTCAATGCATACCTAAAATTTATTTAGTAATGCTTCTTTTTTGCTGCCTTATCTTGATCTTGTGTGTCGTAAGGATTAAGTTTTACAAATCTTGCAGGATTAGTTCTATATTTCCTTCCCTTTATTCCCTTTACGTAAGGATCCATTACAGTAGCAATCTCCATATGTAAATGAGGCGCTCTAGTTCCACTTGCAATTTTTCCTGTAACACCAGCAATCCCTATAATAGTACCAGCATCTACTTCTCTCTTTTCTTGTGCATCTTTTGCTGTAAATAATACACTATCAAGATGCATATAAATTAAGTAAACTTCATCACTTTCTATAATATCTTTTCCCACCCATTCATCCGGATATTGAATTGTATAATTTACTTTTTTCTCTTGTTCTAATAAGTCTTTAACATTTTGCACTTTAATTCTTATAATCCAACCTGCATTTACTGAATATCTAACCTCGTAAATATTTCCTTTCAAACAGGAATAAACCTTATCTTTACCTGGAATAGCAAAAAAATCGAAACCTCCATGATATCTCTTTTTACCATTAGAATATCTTCTACATTCACCATATGTCCCACTTGATGGTTTTACTATTCCTGAATAATTATATTTAGTTAAACGAGGGTTATCAACTGGATCATGCCAAATATTAGATTTTGACTTATCTATATTGCTTTCAGGTAGACTCTGACATGAAAAATCAATTTCTTTATTAATTTTATTACCTCCCTTATTGTACCATTTTTCTATTTCTTTTGATATTTCCCACACGTATGTCTTTCCCTCCTCATTTTTTCCTTCTTTATGAAAAACGGGGTTTTGTTCATATCCTCTATTTCTCACCCATTTTGTGTTTTTTATCACTTTACCTTCTTCATCAAAATCTAATTTAAGATTTTTATCAAAAACAACATGGTTACTTTGATTTCCTTTTCCACAATCAACTGGCATTAAAATAGCTAGATAAAAATCAGCTAAAGTATTTAATTTTCCTTTAAATGGTTCAAGATAGTATTCAACATATGTTAATTGTTCTAACTTCGTCATATTTTTAAGATTTCCTTTATTTCCTGAACTAATTTGTGTTCCTTTTCTTCTATTAATATCTTTTGCAGCATCCGCACCAATTTGTATTAAACCTGTGTATCCCAATTTATTAACAATGCTTGGATCAAATGTTCCTCCAGTTTCTAGAGCCATAACAGAAGTTAAATAATTCGGATTACAATCAAGTCTATTTGATATTTCAAAAATTTTTTTCCTTTCTTGACAGGTAAAATGTCTCCCCCAATTCAATGTATTTAACTTACACACACATACATCATCTTTTTTCTCTTTCTCCTCCACTTTACTATATCCCACACTAGAAGCACTTTTTCCTTTTTCTACTTTCATCAAACCATCACTTGTAACCCCAAACTTTTTGGAGCTTACCGAAATATCTAAAGGAATAACCTCTATAAAATAGTTTTGATAATCATTATCTGTATCCCCATATTTAAAATCAATCCCTTTTTTAAACATCGAATGTGTAATGGTAATCTCAGGAGTATCTGCCCTATTAGAATTTAATTTTATCTTGCCACTACGATAGATTTCATCACTATAAGTGGTATCATACTCCCATATTACATATTCAATATGTTTACCACTCATTCCATTCGATAAAATACGTACTTTTACTTTGTCTCCAACTGATATTCTTGATACTCTTTGCCCCAAAACATTCACAAAGTAAGCATCTATAATTTTACCTTGTGGATCTTCTTTTTTTAATATTCTTGATTTTCTAGTTGCTGGAAATTTAGGAGTATTTTCTTTTGGAGTAGATGTGGTTGTTTTCTTATGTTTTGGAGATTTCGTGGTTTTTGATTTGTAATCTGGATTCACAACATTTACATTGACCTGGCTGGAACCTTTTATCTTGCCATAATAACTTGCCGTAACATAGTATTCATGATTTTTACCCTCATCCTTACTACCTCTCATAGAATAACTATTAGCAATGTTTTTCAAAACACTTGCATGAGAAAGTAATCTTATCTGTGCTTCGGCAATCCCCTTAGCATTTACTTTTGCATTAAAAGATACATCAAGCCTATTGTTTCTATTGATTTCTGCGTTATGTCCTCCACCTGGTGCATCATCTTCCCATAAATGAAATTCTACTGTCTCACCAAACATTGCTGTACAATATGCTCTTGCGGTTAAAGTATCTGTATAATGGGCTTTATTAACATCGCTTGCTCCTTTGTTAAATAAAATAACTCTTTCTATTTTAGGGACTCTGCTACTTGTAGGTACAACTATAAGTTCCGCAAAAGGCTTTGTTATTCTATTTTGGCTAAAAACATTTTGGGTTTCTTTATTTACTACTATTTTGAACTCTGTACCCAAAAAGGTCTCACCAAATTTGTAAGTAACTTTTTCTCCTTTCTTTGGACCTTCTTTTTTTGTTATATCTAACCATTTGCCATTTTTTTGTTTCCTGAATAAGTACCACAAAAAACTTACATTAGTATTTTTCAAAAAACTATTGCTAAGCAAATCATTAACTTGATATATTTCTTTAACTCCAACTACAGGGCTTTGCTTTCCTATAATCATAATTGAATCCTTTTAGTTATTTATTCGTAATCGTATAGGTATGTTTCATCTTGTTCGTCTTGAAACTCTTCAAAGTTCATGATAGGATTATAAACTTGCTGCTCTCTTGCATTAGCTTTCTGTACATGAGTTTTACCTGCCTCACTTTGTTGTCCATGCTTAAAAATTGTAATTTTACCTCCAGAGGTACACATCAATTCAGAAATTTCGGTTACACATTTTTTACCTAATATTTTTACTTTATCATAAGTTTTTGTCCACTTTCCTGCCGGTGCAAAGGCACATGGTAAATATCCGCCACTTGTAGGCTTTAATTTACAGTTGCCAAAAGGCATAGCGGGAGGGTCAAAGGTTAAATCATCTTCTGTTACTGCTAAATAGTCTGCCTCACCATTTTCATCATTCCAATAATGTTTTTGGTGAGAGGTTACTTTAAATTTTGGATATTTAAACCCCTGATTGCATTGACACATTCCTTTTTGGATAACAAAATATTTTCCCTCATGCTCACTCGAGCGATTTTCGGTAGAGTTTTTTTCTTCTTCTTTTTCATCATCTGTCTTATTCTCATCATTTGTCTCAGAATCATTTTTATCTGAATAAAATTTATATTCTGCAAGACCTCTTGAAACCAGTTGAGTTATTTTAAAAATATCTTCAGTCATAACTTTTTAGAATTAAATACTCTGTGGAAAAAAATTTAATATATAATAAAGTAATAAGATTAAAAATCCGATATACATAATTTTTTTGAGCAAAGAATTGCTTTTTCTGAATAGAAATAGTAAAAAAATGATTGCTGGAATAAGGAAATATAAAATACTAAAAATATTATTATTAAATATAGACCAATCACCTCTATACCATCTCGTCCATACAGTTGGTTTTAGTTTTGAATTTTCAATATAAATCTTCCATTCTTTTTCATTTTTAAATAATTTTACATGTTCTGTTGATTCATTAATCACTGCATATGAAAATTCCATATTATCAGTCCAAGAATTAACAATAATGCAGATAATATGATCTTTGTAAAAGTACCATTTAAAAATATTATCAACCGTATTCCCACTTTTAAAAACTAATGATATATCATTAAAATTATTCATTTCATTCCCTCCAGGAGTAGTTTGTCGCCAATCAGTAACTCCTATAGCAAAAACTATGTATGAATAAAAAAACAAAAACAATGAGACTAAATATTTCACTTTCATACCTCTATAATTTTATATGAACTCCTATAACAAATGGCTGATACTTTTTAGGATTATTTATATTTTTATAATGTTGTAATACAAACATTGCTACTAGACCATCAGAGTATGATTTCATAGTATTACATGCATCATCCCAACCCGCTCCAAACGTATCGTAAAAAAACACATCTGTTAGTTTTGTTCTAAAGGTATTACTACCTTTTTTGTATAATTTATATTTTACAATAGCAAGTTGTATTCCTCCCAATATTGCTGCTGCATCATCATTAGTCATGAAGACTTCAGATATTCCATAGTACGGTAATGCAATATCTTTGATTCTTAAAATCTCATATGTACCGTCTTCCTTTTCTTTTTTAAGGCACCCGTCTTTAGCTTCATTATTAATTTTACTATCAAGAGCTTTTTTGAATTCATCAAATTGATCTGAATTTTTAATTTCATTTGCAAGGTTAGTAGAACTAGAAAAACTAAAAAGTTTTCCTTCACCTGAAAAAAAATGTTCAGCAAGTTTATTGGCATCAGATCCTGTATCTGATAATAAGTACAATGTACTTTTAAACTCTGACTCTAACATTGAAATATTCCACTTTTTTATAGTATCTAACCTTGATTTACTAAGTCTAGAACATATCTGCTTCTCCTTTTCTGTACTTGGATTATCCATAGAGACCATATCATAAGATATTTTCCCAGAAGTATTAGTTATAGCATATTTATTATCCGACAATTTTTTTATATTATTCGTTCCAACGAGTATATAGCCTTCTTCAATTATTTTACTCATATCTTTCTTCTTAAAAAAGAAAAATTTATTTTTCCACTAATGTAATAAAAAAATCATTGATTTTTCATTTCTAATGTTAAAAAATGTTTTAGGTACAATTCTCCGTGATTCCAAAGCACTATTTCGGCTGTTATTTTTTCTAACATTTTGCTATCTTCACTAAGAGTATAGTAGAGTTCAACTTCTCCATTTATAGCCTCTTTTTGATTTTCTTCAATCTTAACTCCTTTCAAAATTTCTTGTAGGCTATAGTTATCATCTATTGTTCCTTTTATTTTAATGGTATTATTATCTTCAAAATGGTGTGTTGAATTGAATTTACACTCTAATGGAAAAGAATTGGGAACAACATAAAATGTAGCTTTCCATTCATTTTCCTCTCGTAAATATTTCCTTTCAGGAAATAACAACTGATACAATAAAGTGGAACGAATTTGATTGAAAATATAAACTTCATTTTTGATGGTGCTATAAAATTTATTTATATAATTACTGTATATTTCCCCAATAAAAAAATCTTCGAAATCCTTTCTGTTGCTTTCAAATTTGTTAATAATAGCATCGTGATCATACAATTGAGATAGCTTGCCATTATTCAAGACTACCAGTTGTATAGGTGAGATGCTTTTCATACAAGCAAGGGATATCAAACTTATTTTATCATCTGGTATTTGTTTATCTTTTTTGAAATTATGTGTTTGTACTTCGAATACCAAGCCTTTGTCATTCTTTTTCTTAAAAGCAATAGAAACATCGTAAGTAATAATTATTTTATCTTTATCATCTTGCTTTATGTGTTCTGTTACTTCGTAATTGGGGAAATAAAAATCAGTATTCAAATAGGAAGATGGCAACCTAAATATTTTTGCTAACTCTTGCTCATACATTTGAATTTCTATAATTTTTTCATCTGAAGGAATATGTACTTCTCTAATACCTTGAAGGTCTTTTTCTATAAGGTGTTCTAAATCACAATAAGTATTATGATGACGCCTCAACGCTTCACGAGAAATGTTCAACTTTTTAGCTATTGACTCTAATGTATCTCCTCTTTGGACTTTATATAGGTTTGTCTTCATAATTACTTTTTCCTAATTACTTGTTCTATTATTTTGAAATAACTATTGCTTCACTTTAGCCAAAAATATCTAACTTTGGTATATTTTTTATATTTTCCTTCTTCATCTAGGTAAATTTCTAATTTCCAAAAATCAATATCCTTTTTAGTCAATAAATCGTTATAATTATATGTAAATATTGCGATTTCATCTTCATTGTCCCAATCCCAAATATGTGGCAACTTGTATTGTGAAATATGATTTTGTACATACAATTTATGAATATCTCCATCTAAAGTTACTATTTTTCCTAAATAACCTATCTCTTTATTATGGGTATGAAATATAATAGTGGGACGAGTAAAGTTATAAACAAAATATATGATTAGAACGATTAACAATGTCAGAAAAAAGTATAAACTTTTTTGAATATTATTTATTTTCATTATTGTAGCATTTATGTTTTTTCTTGCTCTCTTTTAGAGGAGCAATCTCTAAAGCATCTAAAATATCTTGTGCTGTCAGCTTTTCTGCATACTTGCCATATTTATAATATAACGAAAACCCTATTTTTATAGCTATTTTATCATCCTCTGTATCCTTAGAGTTCCCTCCAGAACTATCTATTATTTGGGCTAAATCAGCTCCATCTAATAATGTGTCTTCACTGAAACCAACGCTTAATCCAACATAACCATAGTGTATATTAGACCACACATCATAAAAGTAGTCATATTCTCCATACTTATGAAAATAACTTTTATATGTAACATACTTTTTAGAGACATTTGAATATTCCCTCCTTTCAATTGCAAATTCTTTAAAATTATCTCTTATTATAGGTTTATGATCCCAAGGTCTATTCTTAAAAACTCTTTCTGTCCATAATATTCTAGCTTTTAGCAAATTTTGCGGTTCAGGCTGACTTAAAAGTTGTCCCAATATATTTCTACTTTTCCATTCTTTGAATCTTTTTTCATATTCCTCATATGATGCATAATACCTTATACTCCCTGCTATATTACTCTGTGTATTCTTTTTTATTTCTTGCTCGATATATAAAGCTACATTTCTTGCTCCATCTATATGATCACATTTCCCAACCTTAGTCTTAGCACTCACACTTTCTGTAGGCTTTTGTAAGTAAGGCATTACCACAATTTGTTTCCCTGCCCACTCTTTTTTTATTTTGAGTTTAAGACTCATTCCTTGTTGTGATTGTTTCTCCTTTTTATCATCCACTTTTACTACCCAACGAATTCGTTTTTTATCTTCCTCTGTCGGCTGTATATTAAATCTTGTTACTTTGTAGGTAATTTCCTTCCCTGGGAGTGACTCTTTCTCACCTTTTACCTCCACTATCAGCACAGTAGAATTTTTTTGTAAAGGTACCTCTTCAGGCTCTCCATAAGTAACCCCACCTTCTTTTCCTACTTGTATTACCTTAGAGCCAATATTCACTATATCCTCTTTGGAATATCTTTTATAGTTCCCTCCAATGATTTTCGTGATATTCCCTTTTACAATTCTTGTTCTACTCATAATAATTCATTTTTAAAAATTATTACCTTTTTCTGAACTATTATTTTTAATAGATTTTTTAGAGTGTTGTTCATTAGTTCCTGTACTCTGTGTTACAATATTTCCATCACTTACTTCATTTCGTTCTTGTTTTGTTTCACTATGTACATCACCCTCTATTATTTCTGTTAGTTTCCCTGTGATGAACATATTAGCATCACCTACTACAGAGGTGGTTTTAATAGCTCCTATATTTTCAATATGGTTTAATCCTATACCATCAGACTTATTCATTCCTACATTGGTTGTCATATTCTGCCCTACATTGATATTCAAATTTTTACAATTGAGTGTCATGGTCTCTGGTGCTGTTATGTTTATATTACCCCCCCCATGGTATCCAAATGTATTTCATTACCACTTTTATCAGTTATGATAATACTCTCGTCTTCTGTAAACTTAACGATATGTCCACTTCTGGTTTGTATCACTTTTATTACATAATCATTCTATTATTTTGTTTAAACCACCCTATCCATTCTTTAGGACAATCGTATTTTAATAAATATTCTTGTTTTTGATTGAGATCGAGACTTTCCCAGTATGGAAGCCAATTTCTTATACAATAATCTTCTTGTATTCCTTGATTCCATCTCGGAGCACCATAAAACATATCAGGAAAAACCACCCACGGTGGAAGTAATTCGTTATATTTAGCAATTTCAATTTCGAAAGTTTCTTTCTCTGTCCTGTTATTGAAACTTATAGAAATGTAGTAAAGCTTATTTGAAATTTTTTCACACCTCACTCCTCTAAAAAGTAATCTTTTGTCATAAAAAAATTGCTTTAATGTTTTATCATTAATTACTTTCATATAATGATATAATTCTGCAGGTAAATAAAAATGATACCAAACTTTTCTCTTGAATAGTTTTAACATATTATATTTAGTTTTCATCTATTTGATCTGCTATCCAATCTGCCCCAAAATAGCCTGCTGTTCCAAAAATAATTGCTCCAATCGCTCCAGTAATAATCGCCCCTGGTCCTGTTTCTATTCCTATTGCAGCTCCAGCTATTCCTCCAATTTTTGCACCAGCAACTGCACTGCCCCAACCTCCAACTTGTCTTATCGTTTCTGCCGCAATAGGTTTAATGGAACTTTGTTTAACAGATTTTTCCGTTGCTTGTTCTAATTCATAAGCGGTTATAACTATACCGATTATATTTAATACTCTTAGCCCTTTTGTCAATCTCATAGCGGCTGGAGATTTAATAGCATCGGCAGGGATATTTCCTTCAATTAAAACTTCTTTTTCAATATTTGATACCGCATTGATAACTTTATCTAATCTTGCTTTTGCTTCAACAGTGGGTGCTTGTTGTCTCAGCCTTTTTAAATCTGCTACAATTTCTTCAGTAGAATATATTTTACATCCAGCAGCTTTAGCCTTTTTAATGTCAATATAATGTGGTGTACCTTTAATATTAGGAGCTCCATTCGGTAAGCTACTACCAGACAAATACTGGCTTTTATTTAAACCAAAAGCATGTTCTCCTATTGAAATATTTGCTGATGGATTTGGGGGTGACATTCCAAGCATTTCAAATTTATTACTCTTAAAATAATCAAATATTTTTGCAGGTGGTGGCACTACAACTTTTCTAACTATTTTTCCTGATGGTAGTAGTTCATCTGTAAGAATAAATAAAAAAGCTCCTCCATAGTTTATTTTTTTTGACACTTTTAAATAATCACTAAATGAAAGAGGTAGTTCAACATTTTCATTATCATAACTACATGCAAAAAACAATTCTATTTGTTTATCCTCTTCCTCCTCAATCAAATTTTCTAAGATTCCTTCTAACAAGATTGTTATTACTATTTTATTGTTTTTTACTTCCCTATATCTCAAATATTTATAATCATCCCCTCCCTTAGGTCCTAATGCAATCTTATCAGAGCCTTTATTATTGTCTTTCGCTTCTCTTATTTGTTTTAAATCATCATCACAAAGCGTTGTACCTATATATTTACCATTAGGTATGTTTCTGGTTTCAATATGAAAAAATACTTTATCTCCTAAAAAAGCCTCAGTTATTTTATTTTTTCCTTCTTCATCAGAGCTCCACCATCCCTTTACAAAAACTCCTTTTTTTAATTCAGGTTCTTTTGGCTTTCCGAAATTAGTTCCTTTGTCAGCCGTAAACTGACTTTTACCTCCTGCCGAAGCATTAAACTCATCAGTATAAACCGTCCAATTATCACATTCAATAGAGTTTTTCCCTCCGACAACGCGTATGATTTTCCCTCCTGCCATAACTAAAATAAATTGGATTTATCCCCACTATTATTATTTAATTTCCCTTTTGAGTGAATGCTATTCGTTTCTTGAGAAATAATATTTTTTTTACCAGATTGATCGGTTACTTCCTTAGCTTTAGATTTTCTTTCTCCTTGAGCTACTTCCATAATATTAGCTGCCATCAAAGAATAATCTGCCACCGCATTCTGCATCATCATAGCACCTGCAAAGCTATTGTGATTCATCCCAGCGCTTTCAGTAATATTCATTCCTGCATTTACACTAACATTCATTCCCGCACTAATATTTACATTTTCTCCTGCGGTAAAAGTCATATTTTTAGGAGCATTCACATTGATGTTACCTTGTCCGTCCATAAAATAGGTGTTTCCACTTGGGTCTTCTATAAAGACACTACCTTCAGCATCATTTAGAATAATCTTAGTGCCACTCCTCGTATGGATTACTTTTTTATCATTTCCTGCGGTAGCATACCCACTTTTACTTTTTCCATTGTAGTGGCTACCGATGACATAGGGTCTTTCGGCGTTTTGATTTTCAAAAGACACCATCACTTCCTCATCTATCTCGGGGATAAAATAAAAACCTTTGCCCGAACCGCCGTGTGGCTGTACTACGCGTATCCAAGGCGAATATTCATTGGTAGGGCGTTGCCAAATAAACTGTACTCTTACTCGTCCTAAACCTTGCGGGTCGTTGTTATCCTTTACAATAGCAGGTTGGTCTTCACATTTAGCAAAAGCATTCTCATCTACATAAGGCGACACAAAAATATCAGGAATACCTACAAACTCATTCCAATAGGTATCACCATCTAAGTAATGGGTTATCTCCAAAATACGATAAATTTCCATCGCTTTATCATTGATGTCTGATAATTTGGCTCTTCCACCAATCCTTAATTTCGGTTCGCGACTTTTACCCTTCACTATCAGCAAATTCTCCCTATTTTCCTTCTCCCTCAATAGCGATTGCTCACCCATTTAAAAGCCCTCTTCCCCATTCCAATGCAGATAAATTACCATTCTAATATTTCCATTAGTCATGCCAATAATAAACATTTTACAATGACAAAACTATTTCATCATTAAATATGGAACATTACCCCAAACACTCTATCTTTTCAAATCATTGTAAAACTTCTGGGTAAAATAAGTTTTTTTCTCTCCATCAAGAATATCTTTTGTTGATGGTTCAGGTAAATTTATATTTAACTTTTCTTTATCAGAATTAAAAATCTCACCTGTATTTCCATTGACCCAAGTCGTATTTCCTAAAAAATATTCTCCTATTTTATGATTATACAAAATAACTCCATCTGAGAATATGTAATAATCATCATAAATAATTCGGAGGTTAACCTCAATTTCATTTTTATCGTTATACTTTTCAAAAAAATATTTAGCAAACATTTGAGCAGCCTGTTTCGTATCAATTTTTAGCTGTTTTTCTCTTTGCTGATATTCTTTTGTTCCATATACATAATATTTTTTTATTTCTTCTTTACAAGAAAACAGATTAAAAATTGTCATAATAAATATAAGTTTAATTAATTTCAGCATAATCTTTTGTAACAGTTAATTTAGTTCCCTTTTTTGATCCATAAGTATGTACTCCTTCTTCAAGCAAAAGCTCCAAAAATCCTTGAGGAGATTGAGTGGTATTAGTGATTTTTTTGAAAGAAATTATTTCAGAAGTATAATAATTAAAAACCACTGTACAACTTTCTATTGAAATCCTCACAGTTGTAGTACACTGCTCTCCAATAGCAGGAATAACACTATAAGTTCTCAAATCCTTATATCTCTCTTTCCACCATTTCTCTATTTTATTTTTCTCACTCCCTCTAATATGAATGTCTATCAAACATACTCTTCCTATTATACCTCCATTTTTTCTTAAGTCTTCATTTTCTAATATTGTTATAATATCATCTTTTGTTAAATTATCTGAACCGAAACCATCCCACCAAGGACGACCATCCGACATAAAAGGACTTCCTGGTTGAGGACCATAATCATAATATTCATCTCCAATAATAATACCTGTATGTCCTCCTAGCCCTTTTCTATTGAGTTTATCTGTGTGACCACTATGTGGTAATTCTATCAAAACTGTTATTATTTCTTCTTCCTCTTTTAACACCAAATAATCACTTTCCATATATGGGAGGCTAATAGTTTCTTCTCTATAGCTACATTCTACAAAAAGTTCTATTTCATCCCCCTCAAACATCTCATCTATTAGTCTTAAGCTACCTTCTCCTGTAGTCCATTCTATATACCCTCTATTTTGTTTGATAATTATTTTATTCTTTTCTGCTCCAGTATCTTTCTCAAATAGTAAAAGTTTATCATTAAAAGGCTTAAAATAGTCCCAATCATATACAATAAAATCCACTTTTTCCCCATCATCTATACCCTTAGTCTCAATATGAAATCTTATAGTATCTCCTATATGTGCTTCTTTAATAGGTTGGTCATTTTCATCTGTCCACCATCCTTTCACAAAATATTTCCCAGCGGAAGGTGGTTCTTTCGGTGTTCCAAAATGTGTTCCTCCATCTGCCGTGAAAACGCTTTTTCCTCCCGATGAAGCATTAAATTCATCGGTATATACATTCCAACTATCGCATTCTATACTACTAACACTACCTACTATTCTCGTTATTTTTCCTCCTGCCATAGTTAATGAAAATTAGATTTTTCGCCACTATTGTTATTGAATGTCCCTTTAGTATGAATATTATTCCCCTCCTCTGAATGAATATTTTTCTTTGCAGATAAATCTATAATTTCCTTCGCCTTACTCTCTCTATTTCCCTGTGCTATTTCTGTAATATTCGCAGCCACTAAGGAATAATCTAAAACTGCACTTTGCATCATTGCTCCGCCTGCTGTGCTACTATGATTAACTCCTGCCGTTTCCGTAATACTCATTCCTGCACTGGTAGATACATTCTGAGATGCTGTAATATTAATATTTTTTGCACTAATGTTTATTGTTTCTGGTGCCGTTATATTAATATTCCCACCTGTGGTGTCTAGATGAATTTCATTGCCACTTTTATCAGTTATGATAATACTCTCGTCTTCTGTGAATTTAACGATATGCCCACTTCTCGTTTGTATCACTTTTATGCTATTATCTTTTGTAGCATACCCACTTTTACTTTTTCCGTTATAATGGCTACCTATCACATAAGGTCTTTCGGCGTTTTGGTTTTCAAAAGATACCATCACTTCCTCATCTATCTCGGGGATAAAATAAAAACCTTTACCCGAACCACCATGAGGCTGTACTACGCGTATCCAAGGCGAATAT
>NZ_JAYWXI010000023.1:0-14988 GCF_036016955.1 Bergeyella anatis
ATTCAGCTTTTTTTTAATAATTTAGCTTCTGTGGAAACACATCGGCTACGTCACTGCTAAATTGAACTTTCGGTTCAATTTATCCGCCACTTCGCCAATGCGTTTCCCGTTGTACGACATAGTAAAACCGAACCAAACAAAATGAAAGTCAGAGAAGAAAAGTTAAGAACAATTATAGAATGGTCGGAGAAAAACGAAGATGTAAGAGTTCTTCTTCTGACAAGTTCACTTGTAAATCCTTTAGCACTTGTTGACGAATTTAGTGATTTAGACATTGAATTTGTTTTTGAGGATAATACAAATTACATTTCAGACAAAAGCTGGACGCTTAAATTCGGAAATCCAATTGCTATGATTGAAGAAGACGAAAGTTGTTTTAACCATAAACACGCAATGAAAATGCTACTTTATGAAGACGGTGTGAAAGTAGATTTTAAACTTTACAGCAAATCAAAATTTATAAAGGAAACGCAAGAGAAAGAATTACCAGAAGATTGGGATATTGGTTATAAAATTTTAATTGATAAAGATGGTATTACAAAGCAAATGCTGAAACCAACTTATCAAATTTCCATTATCAAAAAACCGTCTGAAAAAGAGTTTCAAAATCTAATAAACGATTTTTGGTGGGACACAACTTACGTGGCAAAGTGTCTTGTGAGAGATGAAATATTCTATGCGAAATTTATGTCGGAAACCGTTATTCGCACAGAATATCTAATTCCTTTAATTGAATGGCACATTGCAAGTGAACACAATTGGAACATAACGACCAATAAATATGGACGACTTTTCAAAAAGTATCTTAACCAGGAAATGTGGGCTAAAACAGAACAAACATTTTCAGGGAGCGATATAAAGGAAAATTGGTCTGCTCTATTTTCAATGACTGATTTAGTTTCAGAAATAGGAACTGAATTGTCAAAAAAATTAGAGTACAAATACCCGGATAAATTAGAAAATGACATACGAAAATATTTAGCTGGACTAAAACCCAAAACATAACTACGTCGTACAACATCGTATTGGCAATAGGCGGGCTGAACGGCTTCGTATCAACGGAAGTGCAAAATTCAACTTCTGTTCTTCGATTAAAGTTCAGTGCTAAAAATCCCGCCCATCGCCAATACGCGGCACGTTATGCGACACCCTATTTGAACAGTCGTACCTAAAAGAAACGAACGAAAAACAGAAATGCAGAAATATTCAGTAAACCAACACTTAATCGAAACCATATTAGCTTGGGTAAATTCGGGAGAAATCGCAATACCAGAAATTCAAAGACCTTTTGTTTGGGACAGCTCAAAAGTCCGTGACTTAATGGATAGTCTTTATCAAGGTTATCCTATCGGCTACGTAATTGCTTGGAGAAATCCGAATGTAAAACTTAAAGACGGAAGTTTAAGCGAAGGGAAAAAAGTGTTGATTGACGGACAACAAAGAATTACAGCTTTGACTGCCGCAATTTTAGGTCAATACGTCATCAATAAAAATTACCAACGTGTAAAAATTAAAATTGCATTTAATCCACTTGAAGAAAAATTTGAAGTTCAAAACCCTGCAATTTTAAAAGACAAAACTTGGCTTCACGATATTACGGACGCATTTTCGGGAAAAGTAAGTTTACTAAAATTGGTTCGTGATTACTCGGCTTTAAACCCTGAAATTGACGAAGATTTAATCGAAAACTCGTTTTCAAGATTAATTAGCATCGTGAAAAAACCAATCGGAATGATTGAATTAGCACCCGAATTGGACATTGAAACGGTAACTGAAATTTTCATCAGAATTAACTCTAAAGGTGTTGTTTTAAGTCAGGCAGATTTTGCGATGAGTAAAATTGCTTCCGACACAGAAAATGGCGGAAATGAATTGCGAAAAGCGATTGATTATTTCTGCCATTTAGCCATTGCACCGGATTTCTATAAACACATCGTTGATAACGATAAAGATTTTGCACAAACCGATTTTTTCCAAAAAATGTCGTGGCTAAAAACTGAAAATGAAGATTTATACGACCCAAGTTACAACGATTTAATTCGTGTAGCATTTACATCGCAATTTAACAGAGGACGACTTTCAGATTTGGTAAGTTTACTTTCGGGAAGAAATTTTGAAACCCGAACTTTTGAAACGGAAATTGCAGAACAATCTTTTCAAAAACTTAAAAACGGTGTAAATAATTTTATCAACGAAACCAATTTCAAAAGGTTTTTAATGATTGTAAAATCCGCAGGATTTATTTCGCCAAAACTTATTCGTTCGCAAAATGCTTTAAATTTTGCTTATATCGTTTATTTGAAGCTAAAAGAACTTGGAGTAAATTCTGTTGCTATCGAAAGTTATGTTAGAAAATGGTTGGTTTATTCGATATTAACAGGAAGATATTCAGGTTCGCCCGAAAGTACATTTGATTTTGACATCAAACAAATTTCTCAAAAACCGTTTGGAGATTATCTAAAAGAAAAAGAAGAAGGAGAACTTTCAGACGCTTTTTGGAACGCATCATTACCACAAAGTTTAGATACTTCTGTTGCAAGTAGTCCGTATTTTCACGTTTTCCTTGCATCACAAGTAAAAGCAAACGACAGAGGATTTTTATCAAGAGATGTTTTGGTTAGCGATTTAATTTCATTACGTGGAGATATTCATCATTTGTTTCCAAAAGATTATTTAAGCAAAAACGGTTTAGACAGAAGTAAATACAACCAAATTGCAAACTACGTTTATATGCAATCGGAAGTAAACATAAAAGTCGGAAACAAACCACCAAAAGACTATTTTGAGTTGATTAAAACACAAATGCAAGACGGAAATCAACTTGTAAGCGGACTTTCAACGGAACAAGAACTTTTGGACAATTTGAAAATGAATTGTGTTCCAACCGAAATTATGGAAATGAACATTGACGATTACCAAGATTTCTTGACTTTGCGAAGAAAATTAATGGCTCAAAAAATCAAGGAATATTATCATTCGCTTTAAAAAGGGCGGTCGCATAACATCGCATTGGCAAAATGGCGGGTTAAGTGCAAACTTCAACTTTTCTACATTTTATTCCGCCGAATGTGTTCCACACTCAGCTTTTTTTTAATAATTTAGCTTCTGTGGAAACACATCGGCTACGTTACTGCTAAATTGAACTTTTCGTCCAATTTATCCGCCACTTCGCCAATGCGTTTCTCGTTAGCTGCTATACAGGAAAAACCGTTACTCAAAAAAAATTGTATATTTGCAGACACAAAAAATTAAGTAAAGACAGAATGTAAAAAATATTTACTTTCAGACATATCAGAACAACAACCGCAAAGCGGTTGCTGTATTGTTTCATCTTTAACGAAAGAAGTTATGTTGATTTTACAAAACATTTCATATACACACCCAAGCAAAGATTTACTGTTTAGCGACATCAATCTGACAGTAAACAATCACGAAAAGGCAGCGTTAATTGGCAACAACGGAGCAGGAAAATCAACTTTGCTCAAAATTATCGCCCAAGAATTACAACCATCAAACGGACAAATAAGCATTGATGCTGAACCATATTTTGTTCCACAAATTTTTGGACAATACAATCATTTTACCATTGCAGAAGCGTTGAAAATCGATAAAAAATTGAACGCTCTGAATGAAATTTTGAACGGAAATACAAGTGAAGAAAATTTCTATTTACTCAATGATGATTGGACGATTGAAGACCGTTGCAAAGAAGCTCTGAACTATTGGCAATTAGACGATTTGGACTTATCTCAAAAAATGGAAACATTAAGCGGTGGACAAAAAACAAAAGTTTTTCTATCAGGAATTTCCATTCATCAACCCGAATTAGTTTTGCTGGACGAGCCAAGCAATCATTTAGACATTGCAAGCCGACAACTTTTGTATGACTTTATTCAAAGCACAAAAAACACTTTGATTGTTGTAAGCCACGATAGAAAATTACTCAATCTTTTAGACACAGTTTGCGAACTGAGTCGAAACGGAATTAAAGTTTATGGTGGTAATTATGACTTTTACGCAGCACAAAAACAAATTGAAAACAATGCTTTGAGTCAAGACATTCAAAGTAAGGAAAAAGCATTGCGAAAAGCCAAAGAAAAAGAACGGGAAACGATTGAACGACAACAAAGATTAGACAATCGTGGAAAAGGCAAACAAGCAAAAGCCGGCGTTGCCCGAATTATGATGAACACTTTACGAAACAATGCCGAAAACAGCACATCAAAACTCAAAAGTGTTCACGCAGAAAAAATTGGCGGTATTTCGCAAGACTTGCAAGAACTTCGTTCTTCCCTACCCGACATTGACAAAATGAAATTCGGTTTTGATAATTCAGCCTTGCACAAAGGAAAAATTTTGTTTACCGCATCGAACATCAATTTTGCTTACAACACGCAACCGTTTTGGAAAAACCATTTGAATTTTCAAATCACAAGTGGCGAACGCGTTGCCTTAAAAGGAACAAATGGTTCAGGAAAAACGACTTTGATAAAACTCATTTTGGGCGACATCGAACCACAAACAGGAACAATTTACCGAGCAGACAACAAATCGGTTTACATAGACCAAGACTATTCTTTGCTTGACAACAAACTAAAAGTTTACGAACAAGCCCAACAATTCAATGTTGCTGCATTACAAGAACACGAAATCAAAATCCGATTAAATCGCTTTTTGTTTACCAAAGAAGATTGGGACAAACCTTGCAGTGCGTTGAGCGGTGGCGAAAGAATGCGTTTGCTACTTTGTTGTTTAACGATTAATAGCAAATCGCCTGACATCATCATTTTGGACGAACCGACCAACAACTTGGATATTCAGAATGTGGAAATCCTAACAGCAGCCATCAATGAATATCAGGGAACGCTGGTAGTCGTGTCGCACGATGAAACATTTTTGGAACAAATAAACATAGAACGAACAATTTCATTAACCCAATAAACAGAATGAATATGACAAATAAATTAACAGCAGGCACATTACCCAATCCACCAACAGGAGGAATACTATGGCAAATTCACCGCTATTTAAACGAAAGTGAAATGCCCGAATATCGTTACCGACAAATAGTTTATGCTTTGCAACAGGGCATAGAATATTTTAGAGACATGAAAGAACTTCCCAAAAGTTTAAGAGAAAAATTGGAAACCCAATTTGGAGAAACGCCTTTACCGCTAAAGCCAACCATCATTCATTCGGCTGAACAAGTAGAGAAAGTACTTTTTGAAACCCAATCCGGAGCAAAAATAGAAACGGTTCTTTCCCGTTACCGTGCAGGTTGGACATCTATGTGTATATCGTCACAATCAGGTTGCGGTTTAGGTTGTACATTCTGTGCCACCTCAGCTATGGGATTGATGAAAAATCTTTCTGCCGATGAAATTTGTGCACAAGTATTCCATTCACATTGGAACAATCAGTTGCCCGACAGCATAGCATTTATGGGTATGGGCGAAGCACTTGCAAATCCAAATATTTTAACCGCTATAGAAGCGTTTACCACCAAAGGATATGGCGGACTTTCACAACGCAGGCTTACCGTTTCAACTGTTGGGTTTGCACCGAATTTAGAAAAATTGGTAAAAAGGTTTCCGCAAGTAAACATTACCTTATCAGTTCATTCCCCTTTTCCGGAACAAAGAGCAACATTAATACCGTTAGAAAAACGCTTTCCTTTAGACGATAATTTCAAAATACTTGACGAATATGTAAGAAAATACAAACGGAAAATTTACCTCGCTTACTTATTGATTGAAGGATTAAATGATACACAAGAACATTTGAACGCATTGGTTGATATGGTAAAGTCCAGAGTTCGTCCAGATTTATATCACATCAGCGTTATAAGATACAACAATGCTTTTGGAGCAAATCCGTCTTATAAGCAACCAACAAAAGAGAAAGTAATTGAATTTGTTTCCCAGTTAAACCTAAATGGTGTTCACGCTACAAGAAGGACGCAATTCGGCTCAGAAATAGATGCGGCTTGTGGACAACTTCACGCAGAATATGTAAAAACTAAAAAAAGAAATAATGCTAAATAAAATGTACAGCAGCTAACATCGGTTTTGCAAAAGAGCGGGTTAAGTGCAAAATTCAACGGTAGTAATTCTATCACCGCATAAGCCATTTTTATTTCCTTTTTTTGTAATTTAGCAAATAGAAAATGGCTTATGCTACTGTTGTGCAAAATTGAAAGTCCGTGCTTCTATTTCCGCTCCTTCGCAAAGCCGTAACCCGTTATGTGCAATGATTAACCAAACTCCTGCAAATGGGACACATTATTAGCAAAATTAAAATCGAAAATTTTAAATCAATTATTAATGAAGATTTTGAGCTTTCAAAGTTTACTCCCTTGGTTGGTTATAACAATGCAGGAAAATCTAATATTCTTGAAGCAATAAGATGGGTTTTAAGGAAAACATCGTTAAGTGCTAACTATTTCAATGATGTTTCTCAGCCAATAACTGTGTCTGCATCAATAGAGGGGATTTCTTCTGAAATATTAGATAATATCGACCAAGGCCATAGAGCTAGAATAGAGCCTTTTTTGAATAATGAAACTATAACAATTAAAAGAATTCAAACTTCACCAGGTCAAAGTGTTGCTCAAATTCAACTTCAAGTTTTAGATCCAAATGATAATACAACTTGGCAAAATAACCCTACAGGGATTGATAACGCCATAAAGGATTTATTTCCAGAGCCAATTCATATTGGTGCAATGGAAAATTCAGAAGAAGATATCTCAAGATCAAGTAGCACTTCTACAATAGGTAAATTATTGGCAGAGATTATTGGGCCTATTGAAATACAATATGGCGAAAGAGTTAATGAAGCTTTAAATGGGCTAAAGGAAATACTAGATGTTGAAGGTGTCAATCGTGCACCAGAATTGGAAGCGTTTGACCAGCAAATTAATACAAAATTAGATGCATTTTTTCCTGACATAAGTGTTAAAGTTCATATCCCTACTCCTGAATTAAAAGAAGTTTTCAAAAAGGGCACGATAAAAGTTTACGAAAATCAATTCCCAAATGCCAAGGATGTTAACTCTTTAGGTCACGGGGCTCAAAGGTCTATTCAAATGACTTTAATTAGACATTTAGCTGATTTAAAATTATCGCAACAGGCTAATAGAACAACCACACTCTTACTAATTGATGAGCCAGAATTATACTTACATCCTCAAGCAATCGAAATATTAAGAAATTCACTAACAATTCTTTCAAATCAAGGGTATCAAGTGATTTTTTCCACACATTCTCCTTTTATGATAACTCAAAAAGATGTGGGTAACACAATTCTTATCAGGAAAAATGACACCTTAGGAACATTTAAACGCACTACACTAAAATCTGCAATACCTGCTATTGAAAGTCAGGCTCAACATCAACTTACTTTGCTTTATTCATTAAGTAACTCAAGTAATATACTTTTCTCTGAAAAAGTAATTATTGCCGAAGGTAAGACAGAAAATAAATTAATCCCCGTATTGATTGAAAATATTACAAATAAAACCATACTGCATCATAAAACTGCTTTCGTAAGATTAGATGGTTCGGGAAATACAAAGAAAACAATGCAAGTTTTAAAAACAATGGATTTGCCTACAAAAGCAATCGTTGATTTGGATTATGCAATGAAAAATGGAATTTCTGAAGGATACTTGCAAGCTAATGACGAAGATATAAATGCTTGTTTAACTGAACTTTTAAATATTGCTCCAACTAATAATATATTTATTGGAGCTGATGGTTGGCCATCTAAAAATGGAAACTCTATTACTGCTGCAGATGCATTTGCGATTCTTGCACAAAGTCAAAATACTAAACAAAACATTGAGAATATTTGTTTGAAAATGCGAGCCCATAATATTTGGGTATGGAAAAAAGGAACTATTGAGAAGCATTTAAATCTGTCAGGTAAAAATGAAGCCATATGGGCGAATTTTTGCAACAATCTTGAAACTAGTAATTTACAAACACTTTTACCAAACGACTATGAGGAAATTGAGGACTGCATTAATTGGCTACTTCAATAAAATCACTGCACATAACATAGTATTTGCAAAAGGCGGGGTTAAGTGCAAAGTTGAAATTTGGTTACATTTATCCGCTCCTGCTTTTCCGTATTACTTTTTTTCTTAAATTAGCAATACGGAAAAAGCATCCGCTTTGTTTGGCCGAAATTGAACGAAAGGTTCAATTTAGTCCGCCCTTCGCAAATACTTTTTCCGTTAGCAGAAATGTTCTAAAAATTCACCGTTTGAATTATATTTCGGTATTTTTTTTCAATTATGTGGAATAAAAAGACTTCTTTTGTCCGTTATCTATAATATTTTTACGTTATAAATACAAACTTAAACACATGAATAAAGAATTACAAATTTGGGCTGAAAAAACTGTTGAAAAATGCAACAAGATTGCAAATGATTATTATTTAGATTACTATGCATTTCAAAAACCATATGATGAAGATTATTCTACACTAATACTAGCACTCAATCCTTATAACAATAGTACTTTTCCTACAAAAAAATCTGAAGTGAACGGTAGTGCTTCAATGACAGCTGAAAAATTTCTTAGAGGAAACTCTAGTTGGAATGAACATAAAACAAATTGGAAAGTAATTAAGCAATTAAGAAAAATGAAATTAATTGATGACCTATGTTTAGGCTTTAATTACATGAATTACGTGTATTTTCCTTCAAGAAAATTTAATGATATTAAAAAGCTTAAAGAGGTTGATATACTTACAATGTGTAAAGAAATGACAACAGAATTTCTTAATCTTACAAAACCTAACTTAATTATACTTTTGGGTACATCAACAGGAATAGACCAATTTGAAATTGAAGGAAATGCATTATTAAGTAAAAACAATAAAAGATTAATTGTTAAAGGTAAAATTGGAGAATTAGATATTTATGCTATTCCACATCCATCTTGGTTGAATGACGAAGAATTAGCTGCGATTGATTTAAACCTTAGAGAAATTTTAAACAATGAAAAACAATCTTATTTAAATTTTAAAAAGACCACTTCATCAATAACACGAAATATTATTGATGATGAACTTAAAGTTCTACCAATAAATACACAAAATAAAAATTATTCAGATATTATTTTGGAAGGACTTGATAATGAAAAAATCCTAATTAGAATAAATTATAAAAGCAAATCAATAGGAATTAGAAATGTAGACAAAAATAATTATGAAAATTTAAAGCATCACAATTTCTATCAAATGTTTTTCAAAAATACTACCAGTGAAAAAGAAAAAAGTTGGGCATTTCAAAAGAAATTTCCTTCCCATTTTTTTATGAAAGTTGAAGATATAACGAAGGAAATATTTAATCTCGTCGAAGGAATAAAATTGTATAAAAATAATAACACTTCTGCTAACATAGTATTTGCAAAAGGCGGGGAGAGGCATTGAATTGAAAAGCAGAAATATTTAGTCGCAAATGCTTTTCAATTCAACTTTTTTTACTAATTTAGTCTCATTGAAAAAGCATCTGCTACGGTTGGACTGAATTGAACTTAAGGTCCATTTCAGTTCCGCCCTTCGCAAATACTTTTCCCGTTGGTGGCAAGGCTAAAAGACACAGCAAATGGAAATCAGTAAAGACGTAAAAAATCAACTTGACAAATATTTTGGAAATTATACTACCACACAAATTTCAGGTGGTTCAACAAATGCTGAATTGTTCAGGGTTACGACAGATGAATCAAAGAGTTTTATTCTCAAAAAACAAATTTATATTAACCATAATGTAAGCCTCAAATACGATTATCAAAATTATTTATGGCTTGACGGAAAAATTCCAGTTCCTAAGATTATTTTTTATGAACAATTAAGCGACTTTGAATTGTTATGTATGACGGAACTGCAAGGAAAAACTCTTGAATATTATTTTGATAAAATAGAAACTGAAGAAATTATTAAGCAATATGCAATATCATTGAAAAAACTTCATTCTTTGAAAATCGACAATACTGCGTTGGTTCAACACCTTGACTTGAAAATTTCAAAAGCAAGATTTAATTTAGATAGTGGGTTAATTGATTTTACAGACTTACAACCCGAAAATCAAACTTACAGCCCCGAAGAACTATTTGTGAAATTATTAAGCATAAAGCCATCAGACTATGAATTAGTGTTTACACACGGAGATTACTGTTTTGACAACTTAATTTTTGACAATCATAACTTAAGTGGTTTTATAGACATTGGCAATGGAGGTATAGCAGATAAATATCAAGATATTGCACTTGCTGTTAGAAACATACGAGATAATTTTAGACCAGAAATGGTTGACATATTTTACAAGGTATATGGACTTGATAAGCCAAACAAAAATAAAATAGAGTTTTATATATTATTAGACGAGTTCTTTTGAAAGAAGCCCAGCCACCAACATCGTATTGGCAATAGTGGGGCTGATAGTTATAAATTCAACATTTGTGCTTCTATCGGGCATTAGTGCAAATGTTGGGCTGACGTTTTTCAAATGCCCCACCATCGCCAATACGTAACCGTTACCTGCTACTGTAAATAACAACTGTTAAGCAATGAAAGCAATTAAACGAATATTCTTAACAATTTTAATCCTAACAATAGGTGGAATGATTTTTCGTGGTTGGTTTTACAGACATTTAATAACATATAAGTCTATTGGATTGCGGACTAATTATTCGGCGACGAATAAAAAACTTATAGAATATATTGACACAAATACAGACAAACAGAAAACCCTTGATGTTGAAAGTATAATCAAAATAGGACTTTCAATAACCTCTAAACGACTTAACTTTACGACAGGCAAAAATGACACAGACCCAAATAGACTTATAACTTCCAAGACAGCATACTGCGTTGGTTATGCCTCATTTTTCGCAACAACTTGTAATTATCTACTCAAAGAAAATAACCTTTCTGATTATTGGATTGCGAAACCACAAATAGGACAGCTTTATTTTTTTGGAACAAACATTCACAAATATCTCAAAACGCCATTTCTTAAAGACCACGACTTTGTCACGATTGAGAATAAAGCAACAGGAAAAATATATGCAGTTGACCCGACAATAAATGATTATTTATGTATAGATTTTATCAATTACTCTCAATGAAAAGATAAAGCGGATAATAAACAGCAGCAGGTAACAAGGTATTGCCGCAAGCGGGGTTAATTGTTTTTTTAGAAAAATTTGTTTACCTTTGAAGTGTGGTATTTCAGTTGGAGTTAGGTGCTAAGAAGCCCCGCCTTCGGCAATACCTGGACCGTTATCTGCAATTTTATGACGCGCGTTACAATAGTACTTTTCACGATTTTTTCAAATTTTTTGTTTTCTCAAACTGAACAGAAAAGTCTTGATTTTTTTGCACAAGAAATTCTACCAAAATTGAAAAAAACAAAAGTATTTTTCGATGGAAAAATAATTGAGAAATCTATTTATGAAAACATTTTAAAAAACGAAGATGAGGAAACAATTATTGAAAATATTTTATGGGATTATTCACTTTGTAAAAAAGATCAAAGTAAATTTAATTTTGATTTTAAGCAAATTTCCAAAATTGCAAACGTTCAAAAATCAATTGCTACTAATATTTCAATTCCCAAAAATATCAATTATAGAAAAGAATTAACAATAAAAAAACGAAAAGCTGGAAAATTGAGATTTAAAATCAATAAATTATTCACTCAGAAATATAACTTAAAAGTTTCTCCATCAATTCAAATTGCAGAAAACACTTTCTTAACAAGAATATTCATGACAAAACAAAACTATGAATATGGAAATAATTATGATATAATTGTAAAAAATGAAGAGGTAATTGATTGGTGTAATAGTTACTGGATTCAATAAAAAAACTGCAGATAACATTGTATTGGCAAAATGCGGGAAGAAGTATAGAATTGAAAAGCAGAAATATTATTCCGCTCACGCTTTTCAATTCTGCAAATTTTTGTAAGTTAGCAGTATTGAAAAAGCATTCGCTACGCTTGGTCTTCCTTGAACTTTCAGTTCTTCGAAAGCCCGCACTTCGCCAATACTTTTTCCGTTAGCGGCAAGTGTATCAAAACACACGGCTGAAAAGAAATTTTTTGAATATGAGCATTAACAAAGCCCCAATTCTAAAAAAAACATTCAAATTACAGTGCATTAAACACATACAGAATAACAACAGTTGATAAAACAATAAAATGAAAAACGGATTTAAAGTAATTGGAATTTCCATTAGGACAACAAACAAAGACAACAAATCAAAGGAAGATTTGGGAAAACTTTGGGGGCAATTCTATGCGGAAAACATTTTTGAGAAGATACCAAATAAAGTATCAGATGAAATATTTTCAATTTATACTGATTACAAAAGCAACTACACCGAGGAATATACTACGATTATAGGTGTTCCTGTTTCAACACTAAATGAAATCCCTAACGGATTAGTCGGTCGGGAATTTGAAGCCGAGAACTTTCAAAAATTCGTAGCAAAAGGCGAAATGCCGAACGCTGTTATCAATACTTGGATAGACATTTGGAATAGAGACGAAGAACTCAATAGAAAATATACTTATGACTTTGAAGTATATGGGGAAAACAGCCAAAAAGGTCAAGATTCGGAAGTGGAGATTTATATTGCAACAAAATAAGGAAAAACACCTGCGGCTAACATAGTATTTGCAAAAGGCGGGGTTATGTAAAAAGTTGAAAATTTGGGAACATTTATTCGCTTCTGCTTTTCCGTATTACTTTTTTGAGTAATTTAGCAATACGGAAAAAGCATCTGCTCCGGTTGCTCGAAATTGAACGAAAGGTTCAATTTAGTCCGCCCTTCGCAAATATTTTTTCCGTTGGCAGAAATTGTAACCAAAAAACTCGCAAATGAAGAATATTATTTTATTTTTTTTAATTCTAATTAGCTTTAATAGTTGTGCTCAAAAAAACAAATTAGAAAACTTTCAAATAGTTAGTTATGATTTAAATTCACCAAATTCGGTTGAAATAAATTCGTATTCAACTTTGGACAAAGAAGGAAAACTAAAAGTTTTTGTGAATGGAAGTAAAGGTCCTGCATATTATTCTTATCAACTAAAACCCGAAGATTTAAAACAAATTAATAAACTCGCAAACAAGAATTTAGAAGAGTTCGTTCAGAAAAAGCAATTGGCAGAAAATCAAGGTTATGCGGGAAGTCGAAATTATATTTCTTTTTTTAAGAAAACGAAAAAGCAACTTTGTTATATTGAACCTTTTATGAATAAAGAATTTAATGAAATATCGAATTTGCTTTTTGATAAAATTTATTCCCAACAAGATTCAGCAAAAATTTCCAAATTTTTTGTTGACTTCAACAATGTGGAAAAGGAAATTCTTAAGCAAGATAAAATAGATAATTATTTACCTCAAAAATCTCTTCCTTCATCTCCATTGATGCCGAATAAATAAACAACTTCTGCTAACATAGTATTTGCAAAAGGCGGGGAGAGGCATTGAATTGAAAAGCAGAAATATTTAGTCGCAAATGCTTTTCAATTCAACTTTTTTTACTAATTTAGTTTCATTGAAAAAGCACCTGCTTCGGTTGGTCGAAATTGAACGATTGGTTCAATTTAGCCCACCCTTCGCAAATACTTTTTCCGTTATGCCACACCCTAAACGACGACATATTTAATTGCGCAAAAGGGTTAAGCTTCAAATCTGTAATTGTTTTATGACACGAACACCATTATAATTTACCCGCAAGAGTTTAAAAAGGCATAATAATTTCAAAACTTCAGAAAACAATAACAAATTAAAAAGATATGAAAAATACAATTTTCCTTTTCGCACTACTATTTTTAGCCACTGCTTGCAATACTCAAAGAAAGGCAACACAAAACTCTAATTTGGAAAACTTTCAAGTAGAAAACATTTATTGGAGCTTAGTTGAATTCGATGGCAAACCAGTTCCTGAAAGTGTAGCTGGAAAAGTACATATTATGTTTTCTAAGGATGGTACTAAGTTAAGCGGATCGAATGGTTGTAACCGACTTATGGGAAGTTATAATATCTCAAATAGAACACAAATTTCATTTTCCCGCATTGCGAGTACAAAAATGGCGTGCCAAAGTGTAGGTTGGAATGAAACAGGATTTAATCAGATGCTGGAAACTGCCAATAATTTTACAGTTTCGGGCAATAAATTAATGCTTAATGTGGGTAAAAGAGCACCTTTGGCTGTGTTTGTAAAAGTTGAGAAGAATGAAATTGTAAATAAATATTGGAAACTTATAGAGTTGGATGGTAAGGAAGTGAATATGGCTGACAATCAGGAACGTGAACAGTATTTTATACTTAGAGAAGATGGTAGCATCGCTGGTTTTGCCGGTTGTAATCAATTTTCAGGCAACTTTATTTTGGATATGAGTAAATCAAGAATAAAATTTGAAAATATGCTTTCTACGTTACGCGCATGTCCTGACGTAAAAGTTAATGAATCTGAGTTTTTAAAGGTATTCAATCTAACAGATAATTATACGATGGTTGAAGATAAGCTGACGTTGAATATAGGAAGGCGTGCACCTTTGGCCGTTTTTGAAGCAGTATATTTTTAACTTAAAGTTCTGATGATTGCTTGAACAAAAAACTGACGAAATATAATCTGGAAAAGCTACGATTAGGCACGTATTCAGATGACAAATTCTGTTCACAGATTAAGACTATAAGACACGAATAAGTTACCATAAAAAAAAGGCGAAGGCATAACAAGGTATTGCCAAAAGCGGGGCTGAAGGAATTCTATTGAACTTTTTAGCAATATTTCACCCTTAGGATTTCTATTAAGGTTCTGTGCAAAAAATCCCCGCCTTCGGCAATACCCAAACGTTAGCGGTAATTTTACCAAACAGAATGTTGAACATAAAAAAATATAATCCGATGAAGCTATAAGTAACTGTTCAAAATAAAAAAAGTGAAACTTTTTTATTGCTTTCAA
>NZ_JAYWXI010000024.1:0-14608 GCF_036016955.1 Bergeyella anatis
CTTATCAGGTTCAAGCGTAACAAGTTTTCTATCCCAAATGACGGTGTCATTTTGTAGGCTATTTAATAAGATAGTTCTTAAGTCATTTCTGTTTATTTCAGGATTGTCAAATCGATTTTCGGGCTTTACATTTTTTGTGGATAAAATATTGCCTTTTTTATCAGCAATATTTACACCCATTGGTAAGGCTAAGTCATAATAAGTTTGTAACAATCCCGCTTTTTTCATTGCTTCCTGACCTGAACCTTTGTGTAGGTCAAGGGTTCCACCAAAAATTCTTGCCTCTCGGTCGTTGTCTCTTTCGTAAACTGAAACGTCTATGCCGTTTTGCTGTAATAATTTTGCCATAGTCAGTCCAACGGGTCCACCACCAATTATTGCAACGTTCTTATCACTAAGTAAATTCATTTGTTTGTCTGTATCTATTCGCATTGTCATTCAAAAATGGCCCATAACGAAAAATGGTAGCCGTAGTTGCCGGATTTACAGCACTTTCGTATCAATTTAGCACTTCGGTTCGTTAAAAGCACCAAAGTATCAAGTTGGCACGAAAGCCGGCAATTATCGGCTACCATATGTTAGTGGCATTTATCATTTCATTATATTCATTTGCTTTAACGCATTTTTTGTTACATTAATTCTCGATGAAATAAAATCATCAACATTCAATCCGTCTGTCGGAATTACATTTGTTGCAAAAAAATAAACATTAGATTTTGTTTCAACATAACCAACAAACCAACCATTATATTTTTCTTCTATCGAACTTAATCCAGTCTTACCGCTTAAAATGTAATTTTCAGTTCGCTCAATTTCCATAATATTTTTGACAATCTTTATTGTCCTATCAGAAATTGGAAATTTTGAAAAATAGAATTTCCTTAAAAAGTCGATTTGTTGTTTTTGAGATATTTTTGAATTTCCTTCAAGCCAAAAATTATCAATGGTTAAAGTGTCGAAAACCATTCCTTTGTAATCTAATTTTCTCAAATATTTTTTCATTCTTTTTACACCAACTTTTCTAGCAATTTCTTGATAACAAGGAACACAAGAAACTTGAAACGCTTTTTTAAAAGTCAAATCTTCTTCCCAACTTTTAAATCTCCGTTTTTCACCATTCCATTTGAAAATTGCAGAATCATTTTTAATTATTCCAGTTTCTAAAGCAATTATTGAGTTCGGAATTTTGAAAGTTGATGCTGGAATTACTCCAGTTTTTGCCCAAGAAAAATCGTTAGAATAATATATTTTGTTTTTTACGTCATAAATTAAAATTGATCCGTTTACTTCTAAACTATCCAAAATATTTCCAAATTCTGTTTTTACAACTTCTTTTGTATTTAGTTTTTTAGTTTGGCAATTTGCGGTAAAGTTTACTAATATAATTATATTTAAAAGTATTATTATTTTTCTCATTTTAATTTTTGTTTCATTAAGGTTTATGTCGCTTCAAGATGACGCACAACGTTGTTCGGCTTTGCGTTCGGGCGGGTTTCGGAGCACAAAAGCCTAAATTTATTTCTAATGTTTAATCGAAGCACAAGGCTTCAAGTTTATACGTCAGCCCGCCTGACGCAAAACCGATGTTAGCAGTAGTGCTTATGCAGTTGTCCACTGTTTAGGTAGTCCAACTTTTTTAAGCATTTCATTTGCTTTTTCCAATTTGTCTGGGAATAGGATTTTGTCGTCAAACTTGTTTAACGCTTTGTCCACCCGAACAATCGGAATTTTACGTTTCTTTATTTCAGTTGTTACTTTCATATCAATTGAATTTTGATTTTACAAAGTTAATTATTTTTTTGTTTTCCTACGCACTAAAAATCCGTCATATTCAACATTTTTTTTGAACGGAAACCAATCCTCATCTTTCTCGCCCAAAACTTCAAAGTCTTCTGTTACTTCCGAAAGAAATTTTGTTATTCCCATTCGGTAAAGTCTTGTTCGGGATTTTGTGCTACCTGTCGCATAAATCCAAGCGTTCGGATATTTGTCGGTAAAAGCGTAAAGCGTTGCGGCAACTGTCGCCAAAACTTTTTCGCTATCCCCATTGTTTGAAATTACTTTATCGTCTATGTCGCCTGTTGTTAGGTCTTTGTCGCCAAACGCAAGGTTGTAAACGTTTTTCACGTTGGTTTCTTGGAAACGCACAAGTTTTTCAATTAAGCCTTTCTGTCCTTCGCTTGTAAATTCAAAGGTCATTAACTTGTCGCTCGATGCCAACGGATACTTTGGTAATTTCATTTCCTACTTCTTTCTTTCAGTTCAAATTTTTGTCAAAGATACGATTTTTTTCGTCACGCATTACTGCTAACGGTTCTCAACTAGGAGACGCGGGCTTTTCGGTTGTGGTTGTTCAGCCCGTGGCTTTTAGTTGATGTTAGTAGCATCATTTTTCAAGTTAAACTTTTTAAAATTTAATATAAAGACTGTTGTCATTATCACTCCTAAACAAACAGCATATATAGCTCCTATTTTAAATCCTAGAATCAAAACAATATTTTGCAGAATTACGCTCAATACTGACCAGATTTTCAATTCATTTGTGTTTTTAATTGCAAGAGAAATGATCAAGGGAATAATCATCGCAATATCAAACATGAAAACTTTAACTGCGAATAAATAACCTTCATAGAACCTTTTGTTTATATACATTTCATATAAATCAGACATATAAGTTAATGTCATAACGATAGTTCCGATTAGTAATATATATGCAGTAATTTGTTTCAAATGAAGTATTGTTTTTAGTAAATAAAGACTTTAAAAAGTATGTAAGCCAAAAAGTAAGAGGTTATAAGACCAGAAATGACACCATGCTTTGCCTTAAACTCCCACGAGTATGTGACCAAACCAATTATAAGGGTATAAGCAACAAGAAAAATTACACTAAACAATACGTGAGCCATATCGCCTCCCGATTGTCCTTTTAACCAAAAGTATAACATCGTAAACACTGATAGAAATCCG
This sequence comes from Bergeyella anatis, assembly GCF_036016955.1. Classification (NCBI taxonomy): domain Bacteria; kingdom Pseudomonadati; phylum Bacteroidota; class Flavobacteriia; order Flavobacteriales; family Weeksellaceae; genus Bergeyella; species Bergeyella anatis. The sequence continues at coordinate 2,968 of NZ_JAYWXI010000024.1, forward strand.
CAGATTACCAAAAGTGTATGTTTAATTAATTTGGTTTTGTTCATTGTCGTTTTAATAATATTTTTCGATTACGGGCTACTCTGGTTATTGCTACTAACGGTTCACGGCTTGGCGTTTGTGGCGGCAATCAGGGAACATCAGCCCAAATTTAGCACAAAAGTTTAATAGTAGCACTAAGCTCAAATTATGCACGTCAGCCGCCATAACGCCAAACCGATGTTGGCAGCTGTGGTTTTTTCCGTCCGTTCGTATTTGTCTGTCAGGTTTGGTGTGTCGGCAGATTTAATTTTTTGCGAAGCGTGGAAAGATTTTTTTGTTTTTTCTGTCGTGCGTTGGAAAAAGCAAGCTCTTTTGCAAACTTTGGCTTGTGTGTCGCCTTGTGCGGTTTGCAAATGTGCTTGCTTTTAGCGTTGGTTTGTCAAAATTTCATTCGTTGTATTCGTACTGCGTTTAAGATTGCCAATAATGCTACACCTACATCGGCAAAAACGGCTTCCCACATTGTTGCCAAGCCACCTGCACCAAGTATTAAAACAATTCCTTTTACTACAAATGCCAATGTGATATTTTGCCAAACAATTTTCTTTGTCTGTTTACCGATATTGATTGCCATAGGTATTTTACTCGGCTTGTCGTCTTGTATTACTACGTCTGCTGTTTCAATGGTGGCATCGCTACCTAAACCGCCCATTGCAATACCGACATCACTTAACGCTACAACAGGTGCATCATTTACACCGTCTCCGACAAAGGCAACGGTTTCATTTTTGGCTTTGATTTCTTTTACCTTGCTTACTTTGTCTTCGGGCAACAAGTCGCCAAAAGCGTTTGCAATTCCTAATTGTTCGGCAACAAATTTCACAACCGAACTTTTGTCGCCACTCAACATTGTCGGTTTTACGTTGAGCATTTTCAGCTTGTCAATGGTATTTTGTGAGTCTTGTTTTATGCTGTCGGCAACGGTAAGATAACCTACAAATTTGTTGTCGTAAGCAACGGCAATTATGGTGTAAACAATTTTACTTACATCAACATCGTGCTGAATGTTAAACTTGTTCATCAATTTGAAATTTCCTACTAATAATTGTTTTCCGTTTACTTCGGCTTTCAGTCCGTGTCCTGCAATTTCTTCGGTGTTTTCTAATTTGATTTCATTATTTGTTTTGCCAACATATTCGTGAATGGCAGTTGCTACGGGGTGCGTACTCAATCGTTCCAAAGCGTCCACCATTTGTAGCATTTCTGTTTGATTAAATGCTTTGTCAAATACCACTTCCTGAACCTTGAAAACACCCTCCGTCATTGTACCTGTTTTATCCATTACCACGTTTTGAATATTGGAAAGGGCATCTAAAAAGTTGCTTCCTTTAAACAATATTCCATTTCTTGAAGCTGCTCCAATTCCTCCGAAATAACCCAATGGAATACTTATAACCAATGCACAAGGACAAGAAATAACCAGGAATACCAAAGCTCTGTACAACCAATCCTTAAACTCATAATCAGCTACGAAAAAGTAAGGCAGCACACAAATAGCGACCGCTAACAGTACCACGATAGGGGTATATATTTTCGCAAATTTCCGGATAAATAATTCCGTTGGTGCTTTTTGTGAAGTAGCATTTTGTACCAATTCCAAAATTTTGCTCAACTTGCTATCCGTATATGCGGTTGTAACCTGCACTTGTGCAACGGTATTAAGGTTTATCATACCCGCCAAAACCGTTTCGCCTTTGGCTTTGGTGTCGGGCTTGCTTTCGCCTGTGAGTGCTGCGGTGTTGAACGATGCCGTTTCAGATAACAGTTCTCCGTCCAAACCTAATTTTTCGCCCGGTTTCAGTTGTATGATTTCGCCGATGTTTACAGTTTCAGCCTTTACGGTTTCCGGCTGATTGTTTCTTAAAACCGTTACCTCATCAGGTCTTTGGTCGAGCAATGATTTGATGTTTGCTTTTGCCCTCGAAACAGCCATTGTCTGAAAAACTTCTCCAACAGCATAGAATAACATCACGGCAACACCCTCCGGGTATTCGCCAATGGTAAATGCCCCAATGGTGGCAATGCCCATTAAAAAGAACTCTGAAAAGATTTCCCCTTTTCTGATGCTTTTCACGGCATCTGTCAATACGGGAAACCCAACGGGAGCATACGCAACCACATACCAAATAATCCTTACCCAACCCGTAAACCATTGCTGTGGAAGCCAGTTGTCAAATGAAATGGCAACAAGCAACAATACCAATGATATTATACTCGGCAAAAACATTTTAATTGGACTACTCTCACTATGGCTGTGGTCGTGTCCGTCATCATCGCTGTGGTCGTGTTGATGCTTTTCATTTACCAGCTCTTTTGCACCTGCTTGGGTGTAAATTTTTTCTTCCTGTGTGCAACAAGTCATTTTGCCTTGTGCATCGTAAGTATGCTTGTGATTTTTGTCTGTATTTATCATAGCCTTTAATTTTTTAGGTTCGTTACACTTTTATTTCTTATTCTTTCCACGTTATTATTCATTATATGCCTCACAATATGCTGAAAAATAAACTTCTTGAAAGCGTTCAGCTTTTGCTGATGTTTTGCATAGAACGCATCTGGCGTATCAAAAACACCAAAGTCCTGATTGATGCCTTTATCCTGAATAAACGTATTGTTGAGGTTCCATTCAATCGGTGGGTTCTCAAAATTATCTGTATAAACCCCGAAACCACAAAACGTGGTTTTGCAATCGCTGTTCTGCTCCTGCAATTTTGTGAGATAAGGTTTATCCAAAATCACGCCCTCTAAAAAATACCACTGTTCATTTACCAATACCTCAACCCAGCTATGTAAGATGTTTTTCGGCGAAAGTTTGTACCAAATACCCGTAATAGCTCCCTTTTGCAAGGCTTTATCAATGGTAAAACCGTGAATGCGATTAGGTATTCCCGTTGCTCTTAATAACGCCATTAGCAAAGTTGCTTTGGTATTGCACTGTCCGTAACCGTCTTTCAGAATTTCTGATGCAGGTATATCGTCCGAAACATTGTAGCCAAATTTTATTTCATCCCTGACAAAATTGTAAATGGCTTTAACTCTTGAAACAGTGTCCAAATCTTTCCACCCTCTTTGTTCCAATAGCTCTTGTATAGAAACGTTTGAGTAGTCAAGGATTTTTGTTTCTTTAAGATAGTTGTCCATAACACATTTATATTTATAACAAAGGTACACAGGGAGAGCTTGCAATGCTATTGCAAACTCTCCTTTAAACAGTTCTCACAAATACCTTTACCAAATAATTTTATTTCGTCAATACGGTAATTTTGACTTCCATTCTGCGGTATAATAAAATCCTCCTTACAGGTTGTCTGTTTACAAATCTTACAATAGAAATGTAAGTGCCAATCCTTGTGCGTTTCTTCATCACACCCGTCGTGGCACAAAATATACTTAACCGTAATGTTCTCCTGAATACTGTGTACAATGCCTTTTTCCTCAAAAGTTTTCAAAGTCCTGTAAATCGTAACCCTGTCTGCTTTATAAAAATGGCTTTCGATTTCAGATAAGGACATCGCTGTTTGCTGTTTCTCTAAAAAATCGTACACCAATATCCGCATACTGGTCGGATTAGTATTCTTTGACAACAGCTTTTGTTCAATGTTCTTTTTCATTATATACTATTTTAGTGACCGTGACCATCCTCGCCTGTATCATCCATTTTTGCATTCACAAAAAATGCACCTTTTACCACGATATGTGTACCTTGTGGAGTTTCACTTACAGGCGTTATCGCCGTGTAACCCAATTGAGAAGCACCTTTAACGACTTCCACTCTTACAAATTGAGTTCCTTTTTCCGAACCGTGGTCGTGAGCCTCGTCCTCTTTGTGGTCGTGTGGTTCTTCTTCCTGCTCCTTGACCAAAAAGATGTAATACTTCCCGTCTGCATTGACAATCGCTTCATTGGGTACAGCCGTACTTAGTACATTATCTAAACTTACCGTTCCGGTTATGCTCATTCCGTCAATCAATCCTGTTTTATCGCCTGTAATTCTGCTGTGAACGGCAATGGTCTTACTCTCTCCGCTAAAAGATGAACCAATACTGTACACTTCGGCAGAATAGGTCTTATTGGGATTGTTGGTTACGACAAAATCTATTTTCTGACCTATTTTGATAAGGGGAATATCCTTTTCATAAACCTGTAAATCCAAGTGCAATGCTGTGTTTTCTATTATTTCGGCAATAGGCGAAGACACATCTACATAGCTTCCGATTTTGGCAAAAACGTTACTTACCGTACCGCTTATCGGGCTTGTAACGACCAACGAGGATTTAAGGCTGGAATTTGACAGGGAAGTCGGATTAATGCCCATCATTTGGATTTGTTGTTGTAACGATGCTTTTCGTGTTCTCAACGTGTTCAATTCAGATGTGGCACTTTGCAGGTTTTTCTTTGCACCTGCATTTCCCTCGTTCAGCTCTCTTTGTCTTGCGACTTCCTGCTCTGCAAATTCTATACGGCTATTGATGCTTAGGTATTCTTCCTGCAACTGTATGAATTGCGGATTGGAAATAGTGGCGATGACCTGACCTTTCTTTACGAAATCGCCTATCTCCACATTGAGGGATTTGATAACGCCGCCAAACATTGAAGTTGCATTTGCCTTGTTGCTGTTGGGAACTCTCAATGCACCATTGGCTTTCAATGTTGCGGATAATTGCTTCTGTTCAATTGAACCGATTTCAACACCCACGGCTTTCATCTGCTCATCGGTCAGCACTGCAACATTTTCGTCTTCTTCTTCGTGTTCGTCCGTTGTTGTTTCTGCTTCCGTTCCGTGATTATGCCCATCGCCCTCTTTATGATTATTTGTACAGGCGTTGAAAGCAAAGAATGCTACGAGGACAAGAATGCCAAAAACTATATTATTTATGATACGTTTCATATATTGTATTATTTGCTGATTAATGAATGGATAAGCGTTACAGCCTCATTGATTTGCTGTATGCTCTTTAAATAATTAAGCTGAATATCGGTAGTTGTCTGCAAAGCAAATAGGTACTCCACATAAGAAATATCTCCGGTACTGTACCCCAGCTTTGCAGCATTGATAATCTCATCAGCATTGGGAAGTGCCTGCTCCTTGAAATAGGTAAACTGCGCTACATATTGTTCGTATTGTTTCAAGGCGTTTGCCAATTCCGTTTTAAGCTGTTGTTCCTGCCATTGCGCATTTAATTCCAATGATTGTTTCTTGTAATCAAGCGAGCGAATTTTTGCTTTGGTGGTTGTAAAAATGGGGATTGTAATACCTACATCAACAAAACTAAACCGCTGTCCTCTGCCATAAAATTGCTCTACACCATTTTTACTGTGCATTCCTATCAGCGATATGTTATTATAGCCGAACGTAAAATCAGGCAGGCTGTTTGCCCGTTCCAATTTCTTGTTCTGTTCGGCAATTTTCGCCTCTTGGTACAATAGCTGGATGCTCGGATGATTTGCAACAGCCGAACTGTCAATGAAAGAAGTTAATAGTAATGGTACATAGTCGGATTGGGGTTCAATGGCAAAATCCTCCTGTGTCTGCATCAGGTTTTTAAGGTTCTGATAGGCATTTTGCCTGAAAACCTCATTTTGCTGGAGCAATAAATTGATTTCCCCCTGTTTGGTAACAGCCGTACTGACTTCAATACGTCCTATATCTCCGGTTTTATAACGCAGTTCCGCCACACGGATAAAGTCTGAATAAATATTATCCAAATACTTCAATACCGAAGCATTATGTTCCAAATACTCTAACTGATAATAATATGTTCTTACCTGCTTTTTTAGCTCATTTTCTGTAAGAGCCTTTGACCATTCCTGACCTTTGACCTGCTCTTTGACAAGGTTTTTCTTTACCCCAAAAAGTGTTGGAAAGGGTATGGTCTGTGAAATTTGGAAACCGTCATTATATTCAAATCCCTCATTATTCCCGTATTGGAAGTTTACATCGGTCTTCGGTAGTTCATACGCCGTCTTGCTAAGGCTTTGGGCAGATTGAATATCCATATTTTTGGAACGTAGCTGAGGGTTGTTCTCCATAGCTATTTCGATAGCTCTATCTACATTTACCGGATTTTGTGCCTTACTGTTTTGAGAAAAGCCTAAGAACGCAAACAGCAACAATAGTGGTGTTATGGCTTTCATCTTATTATTTTTTGTAGGCTTGTGATTTCTCATAAATACAAGGTATAGCAAAGGCAGTACGAACAGTGTCAATGCTGTTGCTGAAATCAATCCGCCGATAACCACCGTTGCTAATGGTTTCTGCACTTCTGCACCTGCACTTGTACTCAATGCCATTGGTAAAAAACCTAAACTTGCTACCGATGCTGTCATCAATACTGGTCTTAGCCTTGTTTTGGCTCCCTCGATAATCCTCGGGATAATCTCGTTCCAGCCCTCTTTTTCCAATCTGTTGAATGTGGAAATCAGTACAATCCCGTTCAGAACGGCGACACCGAACAGGGCGATAAACCCAACACCTGCCGATATACTGAAGGGCATATCCCTCAACAAAAGGGCAAACACGCCTCCAATGGCACTCATCGGGATAGCTGTATAAACCAAAACGGCTTCCTTGAACGAATGGAACGTGAAATACAGTAGGATAAAAATCAGAAGTAGTGCGATAGGCACTGCAATCAATAATCTGTCGGTAGCTTTTTGGAGGTTCTCGAACTGACCGCCATAGGTAAAATAGTAACCTGTCGGGAGTTTAACCTGTTCCGCCAATTTATCCTGAATTTCATTGACAACACTTGCTACATCACGCCCCTGCACATTGAAGCCCACATATATCCTGCGTTTACCGTCTTCACGGCTGATTTGTGCGGGACCTAATTTGTAGTCGATGTTGGCAACCTGCGAAAGCGGAACCTGCTCTCCGTTCGGAAGCGGAATAAACAGATTACTTACATCCTCGATGGAACTGCGGTGTGCTTCATCAAGCCGTACGACCAAATCAAACCTACGTTCGTTTTCATACACTACGCCTGCTGATTTACCTGCAAACGCTGTACTGACAATATCGTTTATCTCCTGTACATTCAAGCCATAGTTGGCTATTCGGGTACGGTCGTATTCGATATTGATTTGCGGAAGACCAGCTACCCGTTCCACAGTTGGAGCGGTCGCACCCTCTACCGTTTGGATAATGGCATTCGCTTTATTGGCATAAATCAACAGGCTGTCAAGGTTCTCCCCGAATATCTTCACGGCTACATCCTGCCTGATACCTGTCATCAGTTCATTGAACCGCATCTGTATCGGCTGGTTAGCTTCAAAGAATACACCCGGAATAACTTCGAGTTTCTCCATCATTTCATTGGAAAGCTCGTCATACGATTTCTTTTTTTTCCATTCGTCCTGCGGTTTCAGTATAATCATCAGGTCGGTAGCTTCCGGAGGCATCGGGTCGGTCGGTACTTCGGCAGCACCTGTCTTGCCTACGACCATTTTTACTTCGTCAAATTCCTTGATTATTTTAGATGCCTGCATAGAGGTTTCCACGCTTTGGCTTAACGATGTTCCCTGTGGGAGGATACAGTGGAAAGCAAAATCGCCCTCGCCTAATTTTGGCAGGAACTCTCCGCCCATCCGTGAAAATAGAAATATACTTATGGTAAACAGTCCAACGGCAATCGCAATAACCACATATTTTATCCGAATGGCTTTTTCTAACAAAGGCTTATAAACACCTTGCAGATAGTCCATCATTTTGTCTGAAAAATTCCTTTTGGTAATCGGTTTCTTAGACAGACACAAGGCACTCATCATCGGGATATAGGTAAAGGACAAAATCAGTGCTCCCAATATGGCAAAACTTACGGTCTGTGCCATTGGCGTAAACATTTTCCCCTCTATACCGACCAAAGTAAGGATAGGGATATACACGATAAGGATAATAATTTCTCCAAACGCCGCACTTGTACGGATTTTTCTTGCAGATTCATACACCTCCTCGTCCATTTCTGTCTGCGTAAGTTTCTGTGTGGATTTCCGTAAGCCCAAATGGTGCATTGTCGCCTCAACGACTATCAGGGAACCGTCCACTATCAATCCGAAATCAATAGCCCCCATACTCATCAAATTGGCACTCACACCAAATAGCCGCATCATTCCCAATGCAAAAAGCATTGATAACGGTATGGCGGACGCTACGATTAAACCAGCCCTGAAATTCCCTAAGAAAATAATTAATACAAATATTACGATTAAAGCTCCTTCAATAAGGTTTTTTTCGACAGTACTTATGGCTCTATCTACCAAATTCATTCTATCCAAATAGGGTTCTATGACCACATCTTCGGGCAGGGATTGTTGGATAACCGGTATTTTTTCTTTGATGTTTTTTACGACAGTGGCAGTATTTTCTCCCTTGAGCATCATCACAATACCTCCCACAGCATCTACCTCGCCGTTATAGGTCATAGCACCGTATCGGGTAGCGTTCCCGAATTTCACTTCAGCTACATCTTTGATGAATACAGGAACAGTACCTGTATTTTTAACAACAATATTACCTACATCTTCCAGTGAAGTGACCAGACCAATTCCCCGAATGAAGTATGCATTGGGTTTCTTATCAATATAAGCACCTCCCGTATTTTGGTTGTTGTTTTCGAGTGCGGTAAAAATATCGGAGATACTGACGTCCATTGCCTTGATGCGGTTAGGGTCAACGGATACCTCGTATTGTTTGAGCAGACCGCCGAAACTATTAACTTCTGCAATTCCCGGAGTACCGTAAAGTTGTCTGGCAACAATCCAGTCCTGCATTGTACGCAAATCCATTGCGGAATATTTATCTTCACTGCCTTCTTTGGGATGAAGAATATATTGGTACACCTCGCCAAGACCTGTACTGACAGGGGAAAGTTCAGGTGTTCCGATGCCTTCCGGTATCTGTTCCTCTGCTTCTTTCAGTTTTTCATTGACCAATTGCCGGGCAAAATAAATATCTACATCATCTTGAAATACAACGGTGACAACGGAAAGTCCAAACCTCGAAATACTTCTTATTTCTTCCACTTTGGGAAGATTGACGATGCTTTGCTCAACGGGAAAAGTAACCAATTGCTCTACTTCCTGTCCTGCCAATGTAGGACAGAGTGTAATAATCTGAACCTGATTATTGGTAATATCAGGTTGGGCATCAATAGGGATTTTGGTGGCACTCCATACCCCCCAAATGATGAGAAACAAGGTCATCAATCCTATAATGAACTTATTCTTTATAGAGAATTTTATAATACTATTTAACACTTCTATTGTGATTAATGATGAATAATTAATGATAAATTGCAATGATTATGAATACGAGAAATACGAAGTATGACCCAAAACATTCAGCTTGTTGCTGTACGCAAAAAGCTATAATCATTAAAACATTAAAAATTATGCATTAATCTTAGGCGGTTGCCAAATGTTTCCGTAGAAATTGGAAACTAATACAAAATCACGTCTTGGGAATGTGGTTTTTGAACTTACAGGGGTTTTCTTTATATAAAGTTTATAAACTCCGAGATTTGTACTTGCCGTTGTACCACAACAAGTACAAGTACAAAACGGACTGCAAGTATCGTTATGGTCGCTCTTGTGGCTGTGAGCATCTGCACGTTCTGCAACTTCGGTTTTACTTCTGCAATCATTAGACGCATCACTACAAGGCATTACTGATAATGCCAAAATGTAAATGCTGAATATGTATGCAAAAAACTTCATTTGGTGGCAAAGTTAGTAAAATTCTGAAACGCTGTATTCAAAGCGTTGGAAAAAAGTGGCTCTTTTGGTTTTGCGAAGCGTTGGCGTTGTGTGTCGGGCAAAACCAAATGTGCCACTTGTGCGGTGGCAGAAAAACAAAAAAATGTGTGTTGGGCAAAAATTAAATCTTTGTCTTGTGTCATTGTCTGCTCGTTTTTTCTGTCCGTTTGGTCTTGGTAGTGTCGTCCGTTACCATTGCTGCCAACGTTTTGCAGCTACCCGAAGGTGGCGATTTCGAAGCACTTCAATGTCAACCAAGCAGAAACTTTGATAGTAGCACAAAGCTCGATTTAACCACTGAACCGCCACTTTTGGGTAGGTGCTGTTATACACAGGCATTCTTGGTTCTGTCTTAAAATATAAAGCCGATACCTGTTTCAAATATATTTTTAATTGGGTTTGGGTCATTAGCGAATTTGTTCAATCTATATTGATAGTTGGCTTTAAATACAATATTCTCTTTAGTATTAAAATTCACTCCAAATGTCCAAATGTTCATATTATTTTCTACTCTGGGCAAGGCTTGAATGTCTTGATGAATACTTTGGTGAGTGTTCAATCTTTCGTATCGTGTGAAAAGGCTTAACTTCATTTCGTGAGTGTCATACAAAAATGTTTTCTTAGATTTGATGTTTTCCTTTTTTCTTAGATATGGTAAAATATCACAACCCAATTCAAACAAATATCCATAAACTTCTTTTCCTAAGACTTGTCCATTGTTTCCGTTTTCATCTTTAGTGAGTTCAAATATTTTTTCAGTGTCCCCAAGTCGTCCATAAGTTCCAACCGATATGAACCTGAAATTTTTCCAATCATATTTTGCATAAGCAGTTGTCAAATTAATGTTGCCATTCACTTTAATCTGTTCGTTGTTAATTTCAACGGTTTCTCCTTGTCCTGAACCACCGTAATACCCTGAAGCCGATAAAGTCAAGTTTTTAATGCCTGTGTAATTTATTTGTGGGTTTATGGAGATTGATTTTGGCACATCAAATCTTATTTCTCTTCCTTGTCTTATCCAAGTTCCACTCAAATAATTTCTGCTGTTTAGACCTTGCGAAAAACCAAGTGCATAACTCCAATTCTTTGAGATATTACCATAAAACATTGCTCCAAATTCTATCCACGTAGATGGCGTGATAAGTCTTTCAACTTCGGAACGATTTACGGAATAAAACATTATTGGTTCGTCATTATTGTTGACATAACCAATCGTCAATGGATAAAATCCAACACGAGCTTTTAAATAGTCTTTAAAAAGATAATCAAAGAATGCTTCTATCACTATTTCGTGATGTGTCTCTTCGGCTTTATAATGCAAAAACTCAATCTGAAACTCCGAGTTCCAAATTAGTTTGTCGGTGATGCGATAACCAAAAAAAGTTGCATACCTATAAAGTCCTGAATAATACAATTCCAAGTCGCCAACATCTGTATTTACATTATCTTGTATAGGGACATAGTTAAATTCGCCAAAACCGCTAATTGAATATCTTTTGTCTGAAAAAAATATTTTAGAAGCAGCAAGTGCCAATCCTGGTTGTTGTTGATATTTCAGTTTTTCAATTGTCCGCACAGTATCGGCTTTTTGTATGGTGTCATTCTGTCCTTGTGCGTATATGTTTATTGTCAATAGTAATGTTGCAATAATTGTAAAATGTAATCTTTTCATTCTTCTCTTTTTTCTACTTCTGTCGGTTTTTTATGCTTGTGTATAACGGTCCGGGTATTGCCGAAGGCAGGGCTTTTTAGCACTAAAACTCATTAGAATTCCTACCGTTTAATTTATTCCAAATGTTTGATAGAAATCCGTCAGCCCCGCTTGCGGCAATACCTTGTTATACGATGTTTG
>NZ_JAYWXI010000025.1:0-12146 GCF_036016955.1 Bergeyella anatis
AAAATCGATTTGTTGTACAAGTTTTTTAGAAAAATGAAATGATAAAAAGAAGGTTCCGAAATTCGGAGCCTTTTTGTTTTAACTGCGTTTGCGGCTAAAATTACACATAACGGTCCGGGTATTGCCGAAGGCGGGGCTTATTAGCACCTAACTTCAACTAAGATACCATACTTCAAAAGTAAACAAAATTTTCTAAAAAAACAATTAACCCCGCTTGCGGCAATACCTTGTTGTGCGTTCGTCTTTTTATTTTATTAATTTCAGTTTTCTAAATGCTTCTTTCGTTGAATTCAATCGAATAATTGGAAATTCGTCTATATTCGTTTCTGGTTTTTCTATATTTGTTGCGAAAAAATAAACAGATTTATTCGTTTCTAAATATCCAACTAACCAACCATTGTTTCCCTTATTCCTCATTCCCCAGCCTGATTTCCCGTTCAAAGTATAACTTTCGGTTTTCTCAATCTCCATTATGTCTTTCATTATACGTTCGGTTCTTTTAGAAATCGGTAATTTTGAAAAGTATAATCGTTCTAAAAAATCTATTTGTTGCATTTGAGTAATTTTAGATTCTCCTTCTAACCAAAATTGATCAATCGTCAAAGTATCGAAAACCATTCCTCTGTAATTTAATTTTTTCAAATATCTTTTCATCCTTTTCACACCAATTTTTCTGGCAATTTCTTGATAACAAGGAACACAAGAAACTTGAAATGCTTTTTTAAAAGTCAAATCTTCTTCCCAATTTTTAAATTTGCGTTTTTCACCATTCCATTTAAAAATTGTAGAGTCATTTTTGATTATTCCTGTTTCTAACGCAATAATTGAATTTGGTATTTTGAAAGTCGATGCAGGAATTATTCCAGTTTTTGTCCAAGAAAAATCATTTGAATAATAAGTTTTGTTTTTTACATCATAAATTAAAATTGCTCCTTTTACCTTTAAACTATCTAATATATTTCTAAATTCAGGTTTTACAATTTCATTTGATTTTAAACTTTTAGTTTGACAATATCCATTAAGATTTACTAATAAAATTAGATTCAGAAGTATAAATGTTTTTTTCATTTTAGTATGTTTTTTTCTATTTCCTCTGTCGCACAAAGATGACGCACAACGTTTTGCGGCTTGGCGTAGTGGCGGATTTTTAGCACAAAAGTTCAATCGAAGAACTGCATTTGAACCTACCACAAAACTGTCATACGAAGCACTGTACCCGCCATTACGCCAAACCGCTGTTAGTGGCTGGGCTTCTCATTTTCCTTCAATTTTTTTCATCAGTTCGTGAAATTTTCGCCAATGCCTTTTCAGTTGTCCACCAATTTTGTTGTCAATAATAGTTTTCTCAGCGAGTTTTGCATAGGTAATGAAATTGCCCCAATCATATTTATGAGATAAAATGAATAAGTCTGATTTGCTTGGGTGTCTTTGATAAATTCTTCTCCTTTCAGCTCCTACAAAAGTGAACTTCTTGTAAAGTCTTGTCTTAAAAACTTGACCTTTCGTGGCTGTCCTGTTGTGAAATGTATAAAACCGACTTCTTGCGAAAGTCCGTTTCATTTTGCGGTAATAGTTTGAGATACTAGAATTTTTTATGAGCGTATGGTATCCGTCAAATTGGAAACCTAAATATTCAAAAAGGGTGTTGTCTTGAAGGCTGTTAGTGTTTATGTTTTTTTCAAAACAATAATGTCTTTCTGTTTTCTTGTCATATTTGAAATGGTAGACCTGAGTTTTGCTTTTCTGTATTTCAAGCTTATAGTTTATGATAGAAGTCATAAAATGGTCTATAATTTCTTGTTCAAATTCTATCGGGCAAATGGCAACCATGTCGTCTGAATATCTTTGATAAACCCCACCGATACTTTTAAGCATATCGTGTGCTTGTTTGTCAAAGTCAAGCATATAGACATTTGCTAATGTCGCACTTATCGGAGAACCTTGAGGAATTCCTTTTACCCTTAATAAGTAGTCCTTATTATCTTTTACACGCTTATTTGATTTAATTAGACCTAAGTTTCTTATTTCTTCTATATTGTCTTTCGAACAATAAGCTACAGCTCTTTTGTTTCGCAAATAATTTTTCTTCTTTATTTTTATTGCCTTAAACGATTTCGGCTTTCTTTCAACAATTATTTGATTTTTGAAATTTTCAAAAAGGTCGTCTTCTTCAATGTACGAAAACTTAGTTATGTTACGAAAAACGTTGTAATGGTCTTCCGGTAAGTCTGCGCCTGATTTTATAATTCTTTTCCAATATTTTTTCAGTAACTTATGGTCAAGGTTGTCGAAAAAACTTTTTATGTCGAATGTAATTGCAACTAGGTCTTTCTCCTTATTGGATTTTATGAACTGAAAAATATCGTGTGCAAAATCAACGTTACATTTGTTCCTGCTCTTTTCCTTTTCTGGGTCTAGTTTTACTTTACGATAAGCTGTAATACTACTACTTATACCCAAATCCCTTATTTCATTTTCGTAGACAGTGGATAGTATCTCTGAATAAAAGCTAAACACATTTGAGTCGAGGTGATTAGAGAAATATATCTCACGTTCTTTTGTTGAAGGTTTTCTCAGTTTTGAACGAGTTCCGTCATGGCATATCTCTTTGCGAAATTTACGGACTTTCAACTGTCTATGAATAAATGGATAAAATGCGTGTTTTGAAATTGCAGTTTTATCTTTCAAGTAAGGCTCTATCCACGCTCTGTCCTTTGGCTCTAATTGTAATCCAACATGTGGATAGCGTTTTAGTCTGAACCAATCTTTTTGTTTTTTGCCTTTGTTGATAGTTGTTGCCATAAGAGAAATGAGGGGTAAGTGGTTAGACGGGGCAAGCCTTTACATCAATTTTCATTAACGGAATAGTACATGCATTACACAACACTCTATTGAATGTCGCCCCGATTTCCCTTTCGGGAAGAATTCTATTCGTAACTTTGTCCATAATAATAAATACTATGAAGTCAATCAGAACAGTACAGATAATTCTCAACATGCTTGAACTTTCTTGCGATTGTCCTTGCATAATTGGAATTCCTGCTCCATAAGCAACGTATGTCTTGCTTAGCTGTGGAAGATAAAACGTACTATTCAGCGAACCACTTACCTTTCTCATTTCATATCTTTAGTTTTTTAGTTTCATTTTTCTTGGTTGTCGGTCTCCTAGCCTTGCCACTAACGGAAAAAGTATTTGCGAAGGGCGGGCTAAATTGAACGAATAGTTCAATTCAGTCCAACCGTAACAAATGCTTTTTCAATGAAACTAAATTAGTAAAAAAAGTTGAATTGAAAAGCATATGCGGATAAATATTCCAAAATTTTCAACTATAACCTCACCCCGCCTTTTGCAAATACTATGTTAGCTGCAGGTCTTTTTATGGATATTGAATTTCATTAAAAGCATAAGTACCTAAAAATTTCCAACTTCCATTCTTTTGTCCATAAACCATATTTTCATTTTCATGAGATTTATATATAAGTCTCATTTTTATACTCTTATCAAATATATTATCTTCATGACTGAAATTAATTTTTAGTTCTACATCGCAAAGAGCTGGCGAAGTATGATTTACAGAGATAAGAGAGAAATTATTTAAAACTTTATTTTCTAAAATTTTTCTAATAACTCCTGCTTCTTTTTGAACATTTGTTGTATTAGAATAATAATCTATTTGATTTGCAATTGCACCGTAATTCTTTTTATTCCAATTTTCTAAAAATTTTACAACATCACGCTCAGGCGAAAACTCTTCATACTCAGATGAAATACCATTAATTGGAATATTATTTCCTATTTCAACAATTCTTGATTTCCACAAATCCATGTAATTGTTCATTTCCCTATGTTTCAATTGCTGTTTACGATAGTCCACAATTGAATTTTTCAAATCAGAAAGTGATTCTTTAATAGTTTTATCTTGCTTTTCTTTTGGGGGATTCTCTATGTTCTTTTTTTTTGCTTTTGCCCAATCATTAATTGCAAATAATGTTAGCCACGATTTAGCACACACATATTTGTTTGCATATGATATGTCTCTTCCATGAAGAATTCCATTTCTATAAGGTAAAAATATTTCTTCAGTAGATGTGCTTTTTCTAGTAGTATTTAAAATATCTCTCAGTTTAGTAAGACCCGAGCTGTGAGCTGCAATGGAATCCCATGCTGTCAAATCTGTTGATTCCGTAAAAAATCCTTTATTTTTATCGATATCATTTACTGTACCATCTATTACCATTAATATAAGAGGAATTGCAGAATAAAACTTCTCATCTAAAGTATCTTGATAAGCAAAATTAATTAGATTATTTCTCTTTCTAAATTCAGGTGTTCCATAAGTAGCTGATATCAACCACTTCATTTCTTCTGAGGTATAATATTTTGCTAATTTTTCCTCAGCTAACTGGATTTCACCTTTGTCAGCAAGTTCAATACACTCTAACGTTAGCGTATGATTCATTGACTCATGAGCAATCCAACCTAAATCACTAAAATGTTTATTAAACAAATCTGGGCTTTTAGATATTTCATCGAAATCATTTTGGATTTTATCAAAAGCTTCAAATTCGTTTAAAATGTCTTTAGCTTTTTTACTAAATGGGGCTACAAGCGATATTAGTTTCTTTACTTGTTTCGCTCCTTCAAGTTGCTTTCCAAAATCTTTAAATGATGGATTATCTTCAATCTTATCACTCATTTTTTAACTTGGGTTTGTATAGACTTGCAGCTAACGTTTCGGGGCTTTGCGTTCGGGCGGGTTTCGGAGCACAAAACTGTCAATAAGTGCTGAACTTGAATAGAAGCACAAAGCTCCAAGTTTGCACGTCAGCCCGCCTGACGCAAAACCCGTGTTAGTGGCTGCCATTTTCGTCTGCTTTAAAGTCCAGATTGCTTTTTCCAATATTGCAAACTGAACAAAGTGTCTGCAAGTTTTCGTAAACTGTTTCTCCTCCTTTGTCCCAAGCGAGTATGTGGTCAACGTGCAAAATTATTTCAGGGTCAGTCGCTGGATTTCGTCCGCAAGCAACACATTTAAAATTGTCCTTTCTCATTACAAGAAACCTTAGTCGCCAATTAATGTCTCTTTTTGTTTTGTGCTTAGGAGTAACTTCAGCTTTTGTCATTAAAGATTTTTCCGTTTCAATTTCTTCTGAATTAATAAACTCTACAAATCTTTCTAATGCCTGTCTCCAAGTTCCATATCGTTTTTCATAAGTTCCAGAACTGAATTTTGAAAGAGGCTTTGTCATTTCTTGATAACGGGGCTGTCGTCCAAGTCTTAGCCAAACAGTTTCTATGTTTTCAAAGAGTTCTTCATCTGGAATATTTAAGTTTCTTGTTTTTTCAAGTCCAGCTTTTTCAAGCGACTTAAACCAATTACCAAATCGTCTTGTCAACGTGGTGCTATGAAATTTTCCTCTTTCATTGTATTCGTCAATAGTCACTTTGTCCTTGCCGATTTCTTTGGCAACTCTTATCAAATCGTCAAGCAAGTCTTGGTCTGGAGTGTTACGATTATATGTGTCTAATTCAAATTTCATTTCTTGCAGAATGTCTGTCTTATGGTTGCCACTAACGTTTCTCAGCTATACGCAGGCAGGGATTTTAACCACTGAACTTCCTACGAAGAACTGAACTTCAAATTTACCACTTTCCTGTCTTACGAAGCACGAACCCCCTGCTTGCGTATAGGTGATGTTATGCGGTCGGCTTTCATTTTCTCTTCTTTCTCGTTAATTTGTCAAGCAAAGTTACTAAATTTGCAGTCAAGCAATTTCAATTTTTGAATTATGAATTGTGATTTGAATTCAAGTATTCACCTGTAAGAAGTTACTAATGACAAAAAAGAAATTGCCCGTTCGTTTTACGGGTCAGCACTTTACTATTGATAAAGTGCTAATAAAAGATGCAATAAGACAAGCAAATATAAGTAATCAGGATACGGTTTTAGATATTGGGGCAGGCAAGGGGTTCCTTACTGTCCATTTATTAAAAATCGCCAACAATGTTGTTGCTATTGAAAACGACACAGCTTTGGTTGAACATTTACGAAAATTATTTTCTGATGCCCGAAATGTTCAAGTTGTCGGTTGTGATTTTAGGAATTTTGCAGTTCCGAAATTTCCTTTCAAAGTGGTGTCAAATATTCCTTATGGCATTACTTCCGATATTTTCAAAATCCTGATGTTTGAGAGTCTTGAAAATTTTCTGGGAGGTTCCATTGTCCTTCAGTTAGAACCTACACAAAAGTTATTTTCGAGGAAGCTTTACAATCCATATACCGTTTTCTATCATACTTTTTTTGATTTGAAACTTGTCTATGAGGTAGGTCCTGAAAGTTTTTTGCCACCACCAACTGTCAAATCAGCACTTTTGAGAATTGAAAGAAAACAGATTTCATTAGATATTGGGCTTAAGGTTAAGTACTTAAATTTTGTTTCGTATATGTTACAAAAACCTGATTTAACAGTCAAAACAGCTATGAAGTCTATTTTTAGAAAAAAACAAGTTAGGTCAATTTCAGAAAAATTTGGAGTTGACCTTAATTCCAAAATTGTCTGTTTGTCTGCAAATCAATGGAAAAATTGTTTTTTAGAAATGCTGGAAGTTGTCCCTGAAAAATTTCATCCTTCGTAGTTCAAAGTCGGGTGGTTGTCAAGGTGATTTTTTTTGGTTTGGTGTCGTCTTTTAAGCTGCCGCATAACGGTTCTCGGCTTTGCGTAGTGGCGGACTTAGATGCACTTCACTGTCAGCCTACCAAAATGCTAATTAGATGCACAAAATTACAATTTTGCGCTGAACCCGCCATTACGCAAAACCGATGTTGTGCCTTCGTTGTTCTTTTTTGTCCGTTATATAGTCGGTCAATTCTGTTACTGTTGGGAAGCCATACTCTTTGCCAAGTTTTGGTTTGCGTATCGGCTCGTGCGACTTGGCAATGTGTATGGCTTGTGGGTTGGTTTTAATAATTAAATGTCAGTCCTACTCCAAAACCCATATCACTGTCGTAATGCGTTCTGAAACCTAAGTTTTTACTTGCGATATAATTCAGTCCAAGCATATATTCTCTGTCTGTATTTACCATAAATGCAGCTCTAAACCTTTTTGAAAGTGGAATGTCTTCACGTCTTAATTGTACTCTTACGTTTCCATCGTGATAGACTTCTGTTTGTAAAATTATAAGCATTGGCAGAGTATATGCAACCCCTAAACTAAACTGTGTCCGATTGTCTTTGGTATTAGTCTGCCCAAAAAGATTTTTTTCTGGTGTTTCGTGCTTTCTGTATCGCCAATCAAAGCCAATAAAGGGCATTAGCCATTGGTTTCTGCCTATGTATCGCCCTATGTGTGTTTCTGTTTCGTATCCGTGTTTGTCGCTATATCCCAAACGCCATTCAGTGCCAAAACTCCATCGGGTATTTTGCAACATTGTCATACCATCATTTCCATTTGTTGCAAAGTCGTTTTGAAACATAAAATGTAGTTCGTTGCTTTCTCTTTGTAGTTTTTTGTAAGCCCATTTTTTGTCAGGCAACAATGGATTGGGTGCTTGGTTTTCTGTACTAAAAACTCGGTTCATCCCTGCCATCATATGGTAGAGAATATGACAATGAAAAAACCAATCGCCTTCTAAATTGGCTTCAAACTCAATCACATTGGTTTCCATAGGCATTATGTCCAAAACATTTTTAAGCGGTGCATAATCGCCTTGCCCGTTTATAACCCTAAAATCGTGTCCGTGCAAGTGCATCGGGTGTCGCATCATCGAGTTGTTGTAGAGTGTTATTCTTACAATTTCTCCTTTTTTGATTAGAATTTTATCAGTTTCAGCAAGCACTCGGTTGTCCATACTCCACACATAGCGGTTCATATTGCCTGTTAATTCAAACCTTAATTCTCTGATAGGTGCATCTTTTGGCAAAGTGGTTTTGGTAGGTGATTTCAGCATTGCGTAGTTTAAGGTAACAATGTCATTACTGGGCATTGTATGATTGCTATGGTCTGAATGTTCGGATTTTTTGGGTTTATTTTCTCCTGTAATCTCAGGGTACATTACCGTATTCATATCCATTTGTTGCAATGACATATCCATACCCATATCGTTCATTGTGCCATCCATTTTCATCATATCGTTCATCATCTTCATACCTTCAAAGTATTTCAGTTTAGGCAATGGACTTGCCAACTGCTTAATACCTGAACCTATGTAAATAGATGCCGATTTAGTTCGGTCTTCGGGTGTTGCCAAAAATTCATAGGAAGTATTTTCTGCCGGAATGGTAACGATGACATCATAGGTTTCTGAAACTCCTATAATTAGTCTATCCACCACAACAGGCTCAACATCATTGCCATCATTGGCAACGACAGTCATTTTTCCACCTGCATACGTGAGCCAAAAATAGGAAGATGCACCACCGTTTGATATTCGCAACCTTACTTTGTCGCCTGCTTTGAATTGAGCGAGTTGGCTTTCAGATGTTCCGTTAATCAAGAATTTGTCATAATATACATCACTCACGTCCATTGCCAACATTCGTTTCCATTCGTTGGTCAATTTGGTTTTGAAATGTCCTGCTTTTTTGGCTTCTGCATAACTCTGCACAGCGTTTTTTTTAATGGCGAACCAATCATTAGCATTGTGCAACATTCGGTGTACATTATCAGGATTATAGTCTGTCCATTCGCTCAAAATAATAGGCACAGAAGGCAAATCATCAATGCCTTTTCTGAAAGTTGGGTCGTCTGCTCTTTTGAGCAAAACCATTGAGCCGTACATTCCGATTTGTTCTTGCAGTCCGCTGTGGCTGTGATACCAATGTGTACCGTTTTGAATAATTGGGAAACGATATACGTGGGTCGTATTCGGTTCAATGGGCATTTGGGTCAAGTAGGGCACACCATCTTCTTTATTGGGCAAATACAATCCGTGCCAATGCAACGATGTGCTTTCTCTGAGCCTATTATGAACATGAATTTCTGCCGTATCGCCTTCGGTAAAGGTGAGTGTTGGCATAGGAATTTGTCCGTTTACGGCTATTGCCCTTTTTTCTTTTCCTGTAAAATTAACAATAGTGTCTTTTACGTAAAGGTCATATCGCACCACTTTTTGGGCGAAAATGGTTGTAGTTGCCAATAGCATTAGAACTATCGGCAACAATTTTTTATAAATATTTTTTTGATTATCCATTTAATAAATTTCATTTTAAATTAGGTTTAAAAGCATCCAAGCACTCATTGCAATCATTAGTGCATCTTCAATAATAGTTACGGTACTCATTGGCAAATTGAACACTGCACCCAAACAAGCACATTGGATTTTCTTTTTGTTCAATACCGATTGCAATACGCCAATGATGCTGATGCTCATTACTATAAATGTTAAACTATTAGTAACAAGCGGATTAAAATTGATTAAAAAAGCAATACCCAAAGCCAATTCTGTGAAAGCATAGATATAAGCCCAAGCGGGTAAACGTTTGGCAACAACATCATACATTACATAACTTTCGGCAAAGCCTTTCAAATTAAGCATTTTGAAAAACGAAAACACCAAAAAGAACCCTGCCATAAAATGTCGCATCCACTGCATACCATCAAACCTATTGTTGGAAAATTGCACCAATAGCGTTACCAATGAGATGTAGAAAAATATCAACAAAATAGGCTTGTAGGTTTCAAGCCAACTTTTGGTTTGTTCAGCCAATTCGCTGTGATGTTGGGCAGAAATTTGATATTTTTCGGTCAAGGCTTTCTGCAACTTATCCAATGCAATGTGTTTATCCATTGTGATTGAGGCTGAATTTTCGTCTTTTGAAACATCAACATTTACCACATTTTCTACCATTAGCAACGATGATTTTACTTTTGATTCGCAACTTGAACAGGTCATTCCTGTTACTTGATATGTATGTACCATAATCTTACATTTTAAAAGTTAATAACTATGGTACAAAGTTCCGAAGCTATTTGTTCATTGTTGTTGTGGTATTTTGGGTTTGAGTTGTAACATTTATAAGTCTTCAATCTGCTTCCGTTTTTTGTCTTTCAATTGCTTGTAATGCGAAGGCGAAAAGCCTGTTACCTTTTTGAACTGATTGCTCAAATATGCCACACTGCTATAATTCATCTGAAAAGCAATTTCATTCAGTGTCAATTCATCATACAGAAGCAATTCTTTCACCTTTTCAATTTTTTGGTTAATAAAGTATTTCTCAATGGTCGTATCTTCTACTTCCGAGAACAAATTGCTAAGAGATGAATAATCTTGTGTTAACTGTTTTGACAAATAATCAGAAAGATTGGTGTTGAGTTGGGCATTTTGTTGATGCACCAATTCAATTATTAAAGTTTTAATTTTATCAATTAATCGGCTTTTCTTGTCATCAATCAGTTCAAAACCAAAACCTTTCAGGTGTTCTGCAATTTCACTTTTTTGCCTTTCTGAAATGGGTGTTACTTCTACTTCGCCTAAATCAACTGCGAGTAGTTGAAGTCCGAGTTTTTCCAACTCAGACTTCACTACCATTTTGCAGCGACTACACACCATATTTTTGATGTAGAGCTTCATTTATTCAATGGTTTCAACCGTTTTACCACAAGTGAGCATTTTAGAACCATAGTATGGGTTCTTCACTGCATTTTCCTTGCTCAACCAATTAGCACCTTTACCATTGTTTGCCATTGGGCAATGTTGGTAATATGTAGGTGTTTCTTGTTTGGAAACTTTCAAGAGTTGATACATATTGTCAGACAAGGTATTGAAATGGTCTCTTTGATGCCCAACATCTTTGGTTTCTTCAATGTGTTCGGTATCAAATATCAAGTCCTTCATTACTTTCATCCAAACAGTATGTTCTTCATTGGAAAGTTTGTTCATCTGCACGGCATTAAGAGCGTTGAGCAATTCTTTTGCTTTGGCAGAAGCCAAGTTTCCATCAGATTTTACCAAAGCATCTTTAAGTGCGAAATAGTTTTCAAAAACTGATTTGAGTTGATTTACTTCTTGCTTTGTTTCTGTTGACTTGTCAGTTGCCCCACCGTGATTGTGATTAGAATGGTTGTCTATCGTTTCTACTTTTACCGTTTCCGATTTTTTCACACGGTCGTATTGACAGCATTCAGGAAGTTTCGCATAGACATCATCAGGTGCAAGAAATTTTTCGCTATCATAACCCGCCAATGCAATGCGTTTCAAAACTTCATCTTGATTGGTCTTGCTTGGGTCGTAAGTAAGAGTAGCCATTTTGGTATCTTTGTTCCAATCTACCTGCGCTACTTTCTTAATGTTTCCTGCTTTTTCAATGGTCGTTTTACACATACCACAGTTACCGTAAATTTTTACGCTTTCGGTTTTAGCGTTTTTGATTTGAGCGTTACACGCTGTAAACGATAGCAATAGTGTTATTGCCATCAATATTTTTATTGATTTCATTTTTTTAAAATTAAATGTTGAATGAAAAATTGTGATTGAAAGCTAATAATTGCGTTCAATTGGACAGACCTTTGGCTGTCAAGGCAAGAAATCAGCCTATTTTTGGCGGTAGCCAAATAGAAATGAAACCTGATGAATAAAAGCTATCTTGGTAATAAAAATTTGGCTTGTTGGGGATTAACTTAATTCCTGAAAATTTGATTAAGAATGGAATAGTAAAATTTGTATGGTTTGAAGGACAATGACAGTTTGAGTTGCCACATTTTCCATCACAATCTTTTCCGTGCTTATTGCATTGTCCTTTTTCTGTGTCGCAACACTCTTTTTTTTCCGCTTCGGTGTCGGATTGTTTGGTGCAATTATTTTCTATGTTTTCAGATTTTGACCCACAAGCATAGATGTCTGTTGGTGTCAGTAAGAAACCAATCAGGGTTAATAATGCTATGTAAATAAATCTTATCATACTGTTTCAAAACGCAAATTTACAAATTTTTTCGGTCAAGCGTTGGCAAAAAACAGCTCTTTTGGTTTTTAGGGTTGGCTTGCGTATCGGCAAAAACCAAATGTGCTGTTTGTGCGGTCGGCTTTTTACAATGAGGCACAACGGTCGGGTATTGCTGAAGGCGGGGGTTTTTGGCACCCAAGCTCAATAGAAATACCAATGTTCAAATATACAAAAAAAGTTCAATAGAAGCACTTCAGCCCCGCTTT
>NZ_JAYWXI010000026.1:0-11271 GCF_036016955.1 Bergeyella anatis
TTCCTTTATTTGAAATCATAAGCAAAAAATTTTTATGTTAGTAATAATGACTATGGTAAAAATGCATTTGCACATTTTTCTCCCTTTCAAATGTAATATAATTTTATTATATAACCAAATTATTTTTTGTTTTTTTGAAAAAAAATACTTATGAGAACCCTGTGTTCAAAATAAATATCCTGAGCTTTTCTTGCATTAAGATACTTGCGAAATCTTTTCCAATATTTAGTTTAGGTTAATGTTGCTTAACACAGTTGAAGATTACAGTCCGATTTTTGTTTCATATTTATACTTTTTTTATTATCACTTTTGCACCAATTATTTATAGTTAGACTTAGGCAACATTATTTTATTAATTTGGTTTTAAATGTATTGTATCTAAACTATAATTTTTCAACAAAATAGTGTCATTTTTATAACCTTTAGCACTAATAATAATTCTTTCATTATTTATGTTATAAAAAACTGCTAATCCAGAGCTGTCTATTTCGAATTGTACGATAGAGTTTTTTTTCATACTTTTAATGTTAATATTATTTATAGGTTGATTATAAGTATCTAAAATTCTAAAGCTAGTTGAATTAATGTATTTATATTTATAGCTAAAATCATCACTAGAATTCCATAATAAAATGAGGAAAAATATTCCTGTAATAAAAAAAATGATCAAAAATAAACTGAATATTAAAACTTTTAATTTGATAGTCTTTTTTCTAAAATAGGAAATTCTTAAAATCAGAAAAGAGCAAATAAGTGAAAAAACTATAAATTTTACAATCATTTTATCTCAATTTTTGTTAACCAAATTAATCTTGATAAATCTTTTAATAAATACTTCCCCTTACACCCAAATTCCCTCAATTTTTCAAAACTACGAATCTATAGATGAAAAATTTAAGGTTTTTTTTCATTATGGGGTGTTAAATAAATTTGTCTGTTCAAATCATCAACACTCACAAAAATAGTATCAGGAATATATCCTTCTGAATGAATAACAATTCTTTTATTGACGAAATTAAATAAATTAACTTGATTTTTATATGTTTTTTCTTTTACTATTTTTGGTTCTTCTGGATTAGATAAATCTATGATTTTAAAGTTGTTAATGGGATTATTTTTATTATCATAAATATAAAAATTCCATTCTTCAATAATCCTTTGATATTCTTTATTTGCTCTCTTGTGTTTGTGAAATAAATACACAAAACCTGCGTAGCTCACAAATATAAAAAGTAAAATACCTCCTAAAATAGCAGATGTTTTTTTCTGAATGATTTTTTTATTTGTTGCGAATATCCACAAATACAACAATAACAAAAAGGTTATAAAAACATAATCCATAATTACAAAACTTTTATTTTAGTTAGAAAAATAAGACTTTTTACATCTTTTTCATCTGCAATTATTTTATTTCTTTGATTTAAATGAGAGTATGATGAATTAGACTTGTACTTAATCTGATTTTTTAATACTCTTTCACGATGCAAGTCTATAGTATCAATATTTTTGTTTAAAAAATAATAATATGCGTTTTTAACCCCTCCTCCTCTTAATAATTCAACAGTATCTTTAGATTTATCCGCTTCAATGATTAAATTATTTACAAAATTTATATTCTCTCTTTTAAGAACAAAATATCCCTCTTTATTAGTAAATGTATAATTATTAGTGTTTTGCTCTATAACTTTGACTTTTACTAGAGGTTTTTTATTCATATAAATGTATCCTCTATAAGTATCTTCAATCAGGGGAGTACAACTTATAGTACATAGAAAAATTATGAAGAATGAATATTTTTTCATTTACTTAGTTTTATTTTAGTCAACCATAATAAACCAACGACATCTTTATCTTCTGCTGCAATTCTTTCAAAGTCATAATCCAAAAAATATAGGTCATTATTAAAGTATTTCATTAAATCTATTTCTCCAGAAGAGGGGCATGCAACACCTCCTTCAATCAATGACTTCTTAACTATACTTATAGCCTTTTCAATCTTAACCGAAGATAAATCCTCTCCCACGCTTTTTTATATATAGAAATCTCTTTTTAGAAGATTGGTCTTATTATATTCAGTTCTTAATTTACCTACTCTACAAATTATTTTTATTTTCAAATTTTGATTTATCTATAAACAATGTATCACTTCTATTTTCAACAAAATAATATCGTTCTCCTCTTTCTGGATGAGTATAAATAATTTGAATTGTATCCAATATTTTACCTTCATTCTTAACTATTAAAAACTGTGAAATATAGGCAGTAGATATCCTCATTTTGAAAAAGCCATTTTTATTTGTTTTCACTTGATTTATAGAGTCAAAGATTTCATATATAGATATGTTTTCAATTGGTTTTTTCTCGGTGCTATATACATAACCTTGATAAAATTTTGTATTTGAATTGCCACAATTTTGCAAGAAAACCAAAAAAACTAAGTAAAAAATAAACTTTATTTTTGTTAACCATATCAATCCCTGTACATCTTTTTCGCTAGCAGCATATCTATTATAAATTTTAGTTGGAGGATCATCTAGATAATATGGCATAATATCAATTTCTCCATTTTCAGGATATATAGGTGCGTCACTTTTCATTTCCTGTGTAATAGTATTTACAGTTCCTTTATGTCCGTATGAATAATAAACATCAGCAAAAGCTTTTAATATTTCATGACCGATTTCATGAGCAGATGTAAATTTAAATTCTATATCTTCTTTATTTTCTATTCTATAATATCAATTATTACCTCTTATATATCCTACATTATAACAAATAGCTTCCCGTGATATTATATTTCCAGCAAGAGAAATGACATATGTAACTATGCCAGAATTTCCAAAATGTAACCAATTACTATTTGTATTTAATTATCCTTTCCTATTTTTTTATAGGTTATTTTGAATTAATATTACTTTGATTTCTTTTCATATAAAAATCTAGCTTATTATTAATAATTAATATCCATTCATTGGCTTTATATTTTTCTTTATTACTTTCTATTCTAGGTTTAGAAACTACATTATTAAAAAAAATTTCTTCATTGTAAGTTATAGACTTATTTGAATTATCAAGTTTTATTTTGAAATTTTTAGGAAATCTTATTTTTTCATTGATTTTAATAGGAAGTATAATAGTCATATCAGAAAATGGTTCTATATATACTAAAGACTTTTTATTAAAATAATCCGCTATATTTTCCATTACATCCTTTCTTTTTTCTATCTCTTTATCAGAATACTCAAAATCTATTATGACTTTAATTGAATCATTGGTTTCATTAACAATTTGAATTTTTTTTAAATGCGTATTAATGTACTCTTGTGTTAATAAAGCTTCTTCTCTATATGAAGATGTGTTCCATAAACTTATGAATAGTATAATGCTTATGGAAAGAAAAACCAAAGTAAAAATCATAAATAAAATCGTCTTATTTTTTATCCTTCGATTTTTCAAAATTTTTATCAATACAAGAGATAAGATTGTATACACTACAAAGAGAAATCCAATAATCATTTTATTTTTAGTTTAGTTAGAAAAATAAGACTTTTTACATCTTTTTCATCTGCAATTATTCTATTTCTTTGACTTAAGTTATAGTTATAATACTTCATTAAATCAACTTCACCATATTTGGGGTAATTTTCACCATGAGTATTTTTCATAAAATCCAAATGTAAAACTTTATCCAAAAAACTTTCATTTTCTTCAGTCGGCTTAGTATCTTGAGGGAAATAATAAGAAGTTCCTTTATGTTGCCAAGAGTATACAGTATTTCCATAGGCTTGTAAGATCTCATGTCCAATTTCATGAGCTACTGTTTCCATAAACTCAAATATAGCATTGTAAAAACTATCATTTTCATCATCAAAATAATACCTCCAACCATCATATTTATCATTTGTCCAATTATGTTTAATGTATCCCACATTGTAGGAAATCCGTTGTACTATTCCATGATCGGGTATTAAATCCATGAAGTTATCATCCAAATTATAATCACTGTAACTTCCCCCAGTATTCCCAGAACGAGACCATTCATTATTTGTGTTATAAATTAGTGGGATATCATCAAGACTTTTTTTAGGATGATCCAAATTAACAGCATTAGTGAAAATTTCATAAAAATCACCTTCTATTTTTATACCTTTTCCAATATTATATTTATTTCTACTCCAATATTTTTCTATTCCTCTAATAGCTAATTCTTTTAAATCCTCAAAATTTTTGGTTCTACTTTTTATAGGTTCTTTTTTGTTTTTTTCAATCACTTCTTTTGGGATTTTATCCCAAGGGCAAATAGGAGTATGATGTATCGTAGGATTAGGAGAAATATATATATCTTCACACTCTAATCCTCTTGCTCCTCCATCTTTCAAGTTTACTCTAAGTGTTGTATCTATTCTCTTATTTTTTTTATCAATTTTTACATCTACCCATTCTACTACACTGTATTTTGGCTTTATCTCTATTTCATCGGTTTGTTTCTGTTCTCCTTTTATTGCCGTGATTTTTACTTTTAGTCTTTTGTTATTAAGCCTTGTACTATCATAAATGTCATTATTATCAAAACCATCCCAAGATAATAAATATTCGCCTACTCCTATATTTTCCTTTTGTTTTATTTCTTCTCTTTTTGATTTTCCAGAACTAACGATTAATTCTGGTAAAACAGTCTCTTTATATATAACCTCTTCATCAGAAATTTCCCACTCTATGCTATCCACCGCACTTCCTATTATTTTACACTTAAACTGAATACAATCGTTTTCTTTATTACCTTTAAAATCAGGTATTCCAAAAGGTACAAAGGTTTTTGTATCTACTAATTCTATCTTTATATTAAAGTCGGGGTTTTCATAACTCGGCACAGGCATTCCATCTGTATCAATACTTTCTACTACATTGATTTGTCCTGAATCTATAAATTCTATGGGGGCTGTTTCAGGTGGAGTGTTGCCAGGCATTTTACCTGTGGCAATAATCTTCGATTTCTTT
Organism: Bergeyella anatis; assembly: GCF_036016955.1. Lineage (NCBI taxonomy): Bacteria > Pseudomonadati > Bacteroidota > Flavobacteriia > Flavobacteriales > Weeksellaceae > Bergeyella > Bergeyella anatis. The sequence continues at coordinate 4,999 of NZ_JAYWXI010000026.1, forward strand.
ATCAATACTTTATTGTCTTGATACTTTATTGTTCCTACATCTTGCCATTCTGTTAATGATAACAACTGAAAACCGTCATTAAAAGTGAAATTTGCAGGACTTTTTTCTACAACAGTACCGGTAAGTTTTCCTTGTGTAGTAGGCACATCACTAAGAACCTTAAAACTACCCATATGAGATCCCATTTTGATTTTAGCACCATTCACAATTAGTAATTGGTCTTCCGTTGCCTTGTCTTCCTCTTTGCGTTTCTCTCTTGCCTCTTCCAGCTTTTTTTCTTCCTTAGCAATTTCTACTTTTCTAGCCCTTTGTTCTTTTTGTTCAGGGCTAATATCGCCAATGGCTTTGATAGACGCTTTTTCCTCTCGTTCTTGGTTAGCTTTTTTTAGCTTTTCCAGATATTTTTTCTTGTTATTTCCTAAAAACCAAGCCATAATATAGAATATTTTGTGTGATGATGCTCTGCTTTAATTTCTAAGTATCCTTCCTCTAAAATCTGCTTTTCGTTATAATAAAATTGCCCTCCCATAGTTTCTGTATGATTACCATTGAAAAACATACCCAGCATATCGTTCTGATGTAGAAACTCTATGAGTTGGTCTTCTTTAGACAATAATTCTGTAATCTTTGCACAATAACTTTTAAGAGCGTACCCTTCGTTATTTTTTAAAATTTCAAGTTCCAATAGTTGCCAACGCATTTTCAACTCCGACCGATTGAACACTCTACATATCTGTCTATTTTCATCTGCTCCTAATTCTAAACGATCAAATAAATAAGCAATTTTTTTGAGGATTGCTTGCGTTGAGTTCTCTTGATCAGAGAATTTGTATTGAGTTGTAAGCACTAAGTATCGGCTAAGTCCGTCTTGTTTTTTATCGTATAGAATGCTTGCTTTACGAATAGTTTGTAAAGTTTTGGTATAAGTAGGGCTTAATTTTTTATTGACAATAGTTTCTATACGGTAGTGCATAATTGTGGTTTAATATTCCTTTCTTTTTCTATCGGATGTTGGATTCATTGGGGGTATTCCAAGCTTCTTATCGTCGTAGTGGGCAGACCAATGCAGATACTCATTTCTTAGTCTACCTAATAAGTTTCTTATTGCAGTAATTTCAATAGGTGGTAAATCATAGACCAGTACTACCTCATTATTTCCATTATCAGATTCATTATTATCTATATACTGTTTATACTCCTCTGTGTTTTCCTTCAGCTTTTTTTCTTCCAATTCTTTTTTTGTTCTATATACCCATTTTTCTCTTCCACCAAATACATAACCCTCAAGTCTTTTCTTTGACTCTATAAGAACAGGATGACCATCTATTGAATATTTTTTACCGACTTCTTTACTTTTAATAAAAATATTTTGCTTTTCTTCATCATCGATAATTTCTTTAAACTTTCTATCCATAAATTCTAACGGTATAAAGCTATAAGCTTTGCTTAAAACTCGTTTACCTGTTAATGAATAAACCAAATTATGATCATCATAAACATAACCTGAACCTATATAAACTGGTTTTATAGTTAATTGCTTTTCTTTATACCAACTTTGCTCCTTCAAGTTATCAACAAGTAAATCTATAGCCTCTTTAGAGGAGTATTCGTCTATAGTAACCTCTTCTTCATCTTTTTCAGGATTATCATTATACCCTCCTCCTATATCACTATGTACACCCGGCAAATCAAACTCTTCCGCTTGAGGTAAACGTGTAAGAGCAAAGTTTTTGCGATGCTCATCCATAGCTGTAAAGTGTACCGCTTTTTTTATACTTCCAATGTTATTCAAGTGTAGCTGCTCTACATCATCATGATCTGTCCCATAGGAAGATACCGTATCATACAATCCTAAAAAACGGACGGTTAATCCAAGTTCTTGCAATTCTTTTTTATTTAAAATCTCTTCGGATAATAAATACTCTCCCAAATATCCCAATTTGGAAGAAGTATTTTTTTTACCATTTCCGTTGATTTCATACAAAAAATTACGAGCTGCAGCTGCCCCTCGGCTAAAACCAAATACATCAACCGTGACATTTATCTTTTTCCCATTATTATCATCAGAACCATCTCTTACATCTTTTATCCTCTTGGCTAATTCTTCACATCCTTTTTCGACCTTTGCTATAACTCCTGTTTTTCCCATACCTAATGCTTGACCTCTGACGAAATCTCCTTTTCTATCTTCTGTACCAATACCTTCTATGTAGATAGTATAAATATCAGGCTCTGTACTAAAAGATTGTCGTGCTATATTTGAAAAGTCGTTTTTGTAATTTGATCTCAGTACTGAAGTATAATAATCTATTTTATCTCCCAATGTAGCTACATTTTCTTTTTTAGTCTGGTCTGCATATTCATCTATTTTTTGTATTTTTTTCCGTATCTCTGTATTTGTTCTGTTATTAGCTGTTCCATCAAAAAAAACTCCTACTTGTAAGTGGATATCTTCAATAGACTCTTTGGATGTACCTGCGTTATATACAAATGTTCTTGCCATAATTTAGAATTATTATTACATATTATCATAACGAGTTGCTCGGAATACCTCAATCTTTGGTGTAGGAATAATAATCTCTTTCCCATTACTGCCGATTAGCCTCACTATAAAATAGGTATTGGCTTGGTTAACAGATATTACCAAATCTACTGTAATGTCTTTGTTATTATCACTAAATATTTCTTCAAATGCTGATAATATAATCTTCTCTTCAAAATCACAAGATCCTGCGTAATAGAAACCATCTTCTGCCTTCCATGAGAAAGAAAAACTTCTTGGCACTGCTTGTAAAAAAGGGGTTTCTATTGGAAAGTCTTTAGCGTACAGCTCAAATTTTTCCCCATTTAAAAATTTATTTTTAATCGCACCTTTTGAGTTCAAAACAGCTTCTCCTCTAAACTTGAAGACTAATCGCCATGGGTATTTCTTACGATAAGTATCCCACAGACCATACGGTATAGGTTTGTTTTTATTGGCCTCTATAACCTCTTGAGGGATTACACTATTATCTTCCATTACCTCTTTTTGATTTTCTTTATCAAATAACAATTTGTCTTCTTGAGGTAACGCGTCTATTTCCTCTTGAGAGATTACAATCTTCCTACCTTGATACCTACCTACCTCTACCTGCTGGGTAGCTCCTGCTACCCATACCACTACCACACCTCCTGGGGCAAAACCTGCTGTAATTCGATCATAATTATCAGGGCGTATATTTCCATTGGCCGTCATCCAATTATACCCCTCTCTAAAAAGGGCTAATATTTTCATCTTATCTATCTCTGTATCTACCTCATAAAAACAGGATTCTGCATAAGAGAACCATATAGTGTGTAAATGATCTGGTATAGGTGCCTTATGACTGCTCATACCACCACCTCCATAACCCCAACCATGTTTACCTGTGGTTATACTACTTACTAAACTTCTAAAGTAGCCTCCCTTTGTGCTAAAGCCTCCTCTATATACTTCTACAGGATACCCCAGTGGTGCTGCCTTTTTTTCTTGCCATTCAAATTCTTGTCCCATATTGTTTTTATTTTGACAGGATATTATATTCGTTATCAGTATAAATAGAAATACTATTTTTTTCATACTCTATTTTTTTATTTTTTTCTTAAAACAACACTCCTACTTGTAAGTGAATATCTTCTATAGACTCTTTGAGTGAGCCTGTGTTGTATACAAATGTTCTTGCCATAATTCTATAGTTTAATAAGCCTCAACTTTTGTAGTAGGAATCACGATTTCCTTACCATTCCCTATTAATCTAACTACCATATAGGTATTAGCTTGATTTACTGAAATTACCAAATCTGCTGTAACATCTTCCTCTGCATCTCTAAAAATTTTTTCAAAAGCGGATAGAATAGCCTCCTCTTCAAATTCACAACCACCGCCATAGAAAGTACCTTCTGAAACTTCCCATGAAAATAAAACTTCTTTGGGTATTGCTTGATAAAAAGGTGTATTCATTGGAAAACTATTATAGAATAAATCTAATCTTTCCCCATTTATTAATTTCATGGTAACAGTTTCATTAGAATATAATTTTGTTTCTCCTCTAAACTTAAAAACTAACCGCCATGGGTATTTCTTTCGATAAGTATCCCATAAACCAAAAGGTATAGGCTTGTTTTTATTGGCTTCTATAACTTCTTGAGGGATTACGCTATTATCTTCCATTACCTCTTTTTGATTTTCTTTATCAAATAGCAATTTGTCTTCTTGAGGCAACGCATCTATTTCCTCTTGAGGGATTACAATCTTTTTTCCTTGGTATCTACCGATTTCTACCTGCTGTGTAACTCCCGCTACCCATACCACTACTACACCTCCAGGGGCAAAGCCTGCTACAATTTCATTATAATTATCAGGACGTATTTTATCATTAGCATCTACTCTATTGTACCCCTCTCTAAAAAGGGATAGCATTTTTGCTTTGTCTATCTCTGTATCTACCTCGTAAAAACAAGACTCTGCATAAGAAAACCATATAGTGTGCAAATGGTCGGGTATGGGGGCCATATAACTACCCATACCGCCACCTCCATAACCCCAACCATGCTTACCTGTGGTTATACCGCTTACCAAACTTCTAAAGTAGCCCTCCTTTGTTTCAAAGCCACCTCTATATACTTCTACGGGATACCCCAGTGGTGCCGTCTTTTTTTCTTCCCATTCAAATTCTTGTTCCATAATTCTTTTGTTTTGGCATGATATTATATTTGTTATCAGTATAAATAGAACTACTATTTTTTTCATCTTATCCCTTATTAACTTTAGCATCTATTTTTCCTAGAACTTGGGCAACTCCTGCACTCTGCATAAGAATATCACCACTTTTCGCTCTATGAGTAGTTTCAGAGGTAGATTCCTCTAAACTTCCTCCAACATCAATGGTCTTATTCCCTTTGACATTTTGCTGATAATCATTTGAATTAAAAGTATGATTGTTTGTAATTTGTACACTATGGTCATTTCCTACATTAGTACTCATATTATTACCAACCCCTATATTCATATTTTGTCCTGCATTAGTTACTATATTTTGACCCGCACTAATATTTACATTTTCTCCTGCGGTAAAAGTCATATTTTTAGGAGCATTCACATTGATGTTACCTTGTCCGTCCATAAAATAGGTGTTTCCACTTGGGTCTTCTATAAAGACACTACCTTCAGCATCATTTAGAATAATCTTAGTGCCACTCCTTGTATGGATTACCTTTTTGTCATTTCCTGAGGTAGCATACCCACTTTTACTTTTTCCGTTGTAATGGCTACCGATGACATAGGGTCTTTCGGCGTTTTGGTTTTCAAAAGAGACCATAACTTCCTCATCTATCTCGGGGATAAAATAAAAACCTTTACCCGAACCGCCGTGAGGCTGTACTACGCGTATCCAAGGCGAATATTCATTGGTAGGGCGTTGCCAAATAAACTGTACTCTTACTCGTCCTAAACCTTGTGGGTCGTTATTATCCTTTACAATAGCAGGTTGGTCTTCACATTTAGCAAAAGCATTCTCATCTACATAAGGTGACACAAAAATATCAGGAATACCTACAAACTCATTCCAATAGGTATCACCATCTAAGTGATGGGTTATCTCCAAAATACGATAAATTTCCATCGCTTTTCCATTAATATCGTACATATCGGCTAAACTCCCTGATTTGAGTAGTGGATTACGACTCTTGCCCTTAACCCACATCATATGCTGCAATTTCTCTTTGTATAGTGGAACTTTATAACGAGCATCACTATCTTCATCACCCATAGTAAAGTTACTTGAATAATGACTACTTTTCTGCGTAAAAGTCTTTTTCGCTAATTGTATCGCCGTACCTAATATAGGATTGTCTTTTGGAGGTGTAAAGGCATTATCAGCATTGTGCGTAAAGACATCTCCAAAGGCTTCATCGTAAACATATTGGGTAAAATTCTGATTCTGTATTTTTAAATCAAAACTAACTTCGGCTAAATCATCGCCTTCACTTAGAGTGATTTGTTTTTGGGCTCGATTACCAAAAATAAGCTGTTTGCCATCATAATAAAAATATTCCCCTAAACGATTGGCTAAACGAGTCAAAAACGCATAGTCTGACTCATTATACTGAACCGTATAGTCCAATGAGTTTTTGGTATTTAAACCGCCTATTACTTTTACTTTGGCTTCTGGTGGGTAATTTTTACATACTTCTGCTATAATTTGCTCTACCGTCATTTTCTCAAAACTACGGCTATTCTTCCCATTCTCTAATAAT
>NZ_JAYWXI010000027.1:0-10400 GCF_036016955.1 Bergeyella anatis
AAAATAAACTCAATAATCGACCTCGTAAAAGACTTGGATACCTCACGCCAAACGAAAAATTTAAACAAATTATTAATCAGAATTCTGTTGCATTTGCAAGTTGAATTCAGCGTTCAATTTAGCCCGCCCTTCGCAAATACTTTTTCCGTTGGGTGCAATTTTATAAAACAGACGACTAACAAAGAAAGACAATAAAAAATATGGCTAAAGCATTTTTATCACATAGCAGCAAAGACAAAGATTTAGTTCGCAAAGTTGCTCAACAACTTGGAAATAAAAACTGTGTATTAGACGAAATTTCATTTGACCCAGGAAGAAAAACCCTTGAACAAATTTTATCAGAATTAGACAGTTCAGACATTTTTGTGTTATTCATTTCCAACGAATCACTTGAATCGACTTGGGTTAAAAAAGAAATTAATCGAGCAAAGGAGAATTTAAGTAATGACTACTTAGATAGGATAATACCAATAATTATAGATGAAAATATCACATATTCTGATACGAGAATACCAAAGTGGATAGCAAAACCCTATAATTTAAAATTCATCGAAAATGAGGTAATCATACTAAAGAAAATCCGACAAGCACTCAAAGAAGTAAATTTTAAAAAGACAAAATTCAACCAAGAGATTGAGAAAAATTTTGTTGGCAGAAATGCTGAAATGGAAAAATTTGAGAACGATATAAATAACATCGATAATTGGACTCCGACATATATTATTGCTTATAATTATTTTGAAGGAATTGGGAGAAGAACATTTCTCAAAAATGCTTTAAGAAAATATGAGCTTACTAACTATTTAGATTCTCCAACTACAATAACTATAGACTCCAAAGAAAGTATAGAAAATTTCATTTACAAGCTAAATACAATCAGTAAAATTCCAGAGATTTTGGATTATGACTTTTCTGTTCTTAGCATCGAATCAAAAATTGAGATAGCTGTTAAGCTCTTAAAGCAGTTTATGGATTACAAAGAGTTAGTTTTTGTAATTGATGAAGGTGGGATTGTTTTACCTAACAACACAATTGTTGATTGGTTTAAAAGTTTAGTAAACAATGAGCTATTTGATAACAATTTAATTCTGTGCTTAATTTCAAAATTTCGACCGAATGAAGCTCAATTAAAACGAAAAAAGAAATCACTTGTTTATCGTATTCCTGAACTTTCAAAGCCCGAGTCGAAAAATTTATTTCTGAGACTACTAAAGATTTACCAACTCGAAAATTTAAGACGTGAGGATAAAGAATTCTTTATTGAACATCTTAATGGAATTCCATCTCAAATTATTTATGCAGTAAACTTGATTGAAATAAATCCTTTAGAAGCAAAGAAAAATATAAATGAAATAGTTGAGTATTCGGACAGATTCAGTAGCACAATATTGAATCATTTAAAAGACACCCCAAACGCGTATCAATTGGCTATTTTTCTCTCTACAAATGAAATTTTTAGTATTGATTTAATTAATAAGGTATTTGGAGAAAATGATGACACATCTGCTGCTTTGCAAAAGCTGTTTGATCTTTCGTTGTTTAACTTCTTATTTGGAGGCTATGAGTATGTTAAATTAAATCCTACTCTATCTGACTTTATCAATCGCTCCAAAATAAGGATAGATAATGAATTCAATGATAGACTTAACAATGTTACAAAAGAACTACTTAAGGAAGACCTTGACAAAATCATAATTAATGACTACTCGGAGTTTATGATTACGCTCCAAAATATGCTTGTAAACGAAATAAAAATCCCTAAAAAATATTTCATTCCTTCATTAATCATCAAAAACGTTATTAAGGAATATGATAAAGGTAACTACGATTACGTAATCAGAATATGTTTGGAACTACTGGAAAATTCAAACTATGACCAACAAATAATTTGGGAAACCTACTATAGATTAACCTTGGCATATGCAAGAACAAAAAATGATAAATTTTTTGACCATATATCGTTCTTCAAGAATGAGATAAATAACCTTGATTATTACTTTTTATTAGGTTTTTATCACCGACACAAAGGCAACAAATCAAAGGCTCTCGAATATTATCACAAAGCTCTTGAATTTTACCCTGAACATTCAAGGACTAAGAGGGAATTAGTAAATCTATATCTTTCATTAGGTCAGTATGAAGATGCATTGGAATTGGCAAAAGAAAATTATGAAAAAAGGAAAACCAACATTTATCACATTCACTCATATTTTATAAGTGTAATCAGAAGGAAAAAGCAATTCACAAGCTCTGAAATAACAACATTGCAGACCTTAATGAATGCTGTTGAATCAAATCCTGACATTAAATCTGACGACATTCTAAGGTGTATGAAAGGAGAGTATGCTTAATTATGTAGAATCAAATCTTGATTTAGCAAATGACATTTTACTTGAAGCAATTCAACTTAACGAAAATAAAAACTACCCTAAAAAATCACTTTCAGAAATATACAGAAAAGAAGGGTTAAATGAGGCATTAGACGAACTCAATAATTACAATGACATTGATGATTCAGACGAAGAATAGAAAAACTGCACCCAACAGGCGTTTGGCTCAATGGCGGGCGAAGTGGTTAATTGAACATTCTACCTCGCATCAACTTTTGTCGTGTATTGACAGTTTTGTGCTCCGAAATCCGCCACTGCGCCAAGCGCCAAAACGTTAGCGGCAATCGTATCAAAACGCACGGCTGAAAAGAAATTTTTTGAATATGAGCATTAACAAAGCCCAAATTCTAAAAAACATTCGAATTACAGTGCATTAACACATACAGAATAACAACAGTTGATAAAACAATAAAATGAAAAATGGATTTAAAGTAATTGGAATTTCCACTCGGACAACAAACAAAGACAACAAATCAAAGGAAGATTTGGGAAAACTTTGGGGGCAATTCTATGCGGAAAACATTTTTGAGAAGATACCGAATAAAGTATCAGATGAAATATTTTCAATTTATACTGATTACAAAAGCAACTACACCGAGGAATATACTACGATTATAGGTGTTCCTGTTTCAACACTAAATGAAATCCCTAACGGATTAGTCGGTCGGGAATTTGAAGCCGAGAATTTTCAAAAATTCGTAGCAAAAGGCGAAATGCCGAACGCTGTTATCAATACTTGGATAGACATTTGGAATAGAGACGAAGAACTCAATAGAAAATATACGTATGACTTTGAAGTATATGGGGAAAACAGCCAAAAAGGTCAAGATTCGGAAGTGGAGATTTATATCGCAACAAAATAAGGAAAAACACCTGCCGCTAACATAGTATTTGCAAAAGGCGGGGTTAAGTGCAGGGTTGAAAATTTGGTAATATTTAGTCGCTCCTGCTTTTCCGTATTACTTTTTTTCTTAAATTAGCAATACGGAAAAAGCATCTGCTTCGGTTGGTCGAAATTGAACTATTCGTTCAATTTAGCCCGCCCTTCGCAAATACTTTTCCCGTTGGGTGCAAGTGTAACCCGAAACAACGGCAACAGAACGAAATAACGATATGGGATTTTATTTTAGAAAATCAAAAAACTTACTTGGTGGACTTTTTCGACTGAACTTTTCAAAAAGAGGAGTTGGAGTTTCGACAGGAGTTAAAGGAGCAAGGTTTGTAGTTGGACCAGCAGGAACTTATGTACATCTCGGACAAAAAGGATTTTACTACAAAAAATATCTTGGAAAAGGACTTTTCAATTCCGATAAGGAAAAAGAGAAGTACAACCAATTAGCCAAAGAATATCATTTGCCAACAGCAAACGAAATCCCCAATACAATCACAACAAAAAACTTTGACAGAATTACCGATAGCGAATCCGCAGACTTTATCAGAGAACTCGAAGAAAAAGACAAGAAAATCAAGTTCTTCAAAATCTTTGGTTTGTTTCCATCAATACTAATTTTGGCTTTTGTTGCATACAAATTGTTTGAGCCTATTGACAAAACAGAAGAACGTCAAAACGTTGTTACTATCAATAGCGAAACAGTAAATTTAAGAGACGAACCGTCAAAAGACCATTCTAACATTATTTCAAAATCTTACAAAGGCGACAAACTTCGTTTAATTTCAGAAACTGAAAACAATTGGTATCAAGTAGTAACAGCTGAAAATGACACACTCTTTGTTCACGGAAATTTAGGCACAATATCAAACGAATTGATTAAATCTGAAACAATCAGAAGATTTGACGATAATCCAAATATGCGATACACTCTGTTTGGATTGTCATTGATTCCGATTGTTCTTTGGAATTTCTTCTTATACCGACAAGACAAAAAGAGAAAATCAATTTTTATCACTTATGAACTTGATGAAGTTCTTGAAGATTTACAAAAAGATATGATTTCATCATTTAAGGCTTTTGCTCGGTCTAATAAGAAATGGCAAATCGTAAACACAAAACGAAATTATGATGTAAAATATACAGCAGGAGCAGGAGTTACAGTTGATAGAAAAGAGATTAAAGAAGTTTCGAGCCACAAACTTCCTACCCTATTTTTTGAAACAAATATTGAAATTCCATTTATAGCTTTACAAAATACGGAGTTATATTTTCTTCCTGACCGACTTTTACTAAAACGAAACAATAAATTCGCAGCAGTTCAGTATGGTAATATAGACATTCGTATTTTGCCTGTGAGTTTCAGAGAATACAACGGAGTTCCTTCTGACGCAACAGTTGCGGACTATACTTACAGATATGTCAATAAAAACGGTGGTGCTGATAGACGATTTGCAAACAATCCAAGAGTGCCGATTTGTGCATATACCGAATATCATTTTTCATCAGACGAGGGTATCAATGAAGTAATTATGCCGTCAAAAACAGACGCAATGGACGAGTTTGTTATTCAACTGAAAACGATTGGAAAACTGCAAAACGGATATTTACAAGAAACACCAATCACAGATACATACAAACCGAAAGTTAATTTCTCACAACAATCTGTACCAAGTCCACAATTTACATATCAAAAATTTGACCTGCCTCAATATGACGAGTTATTTCAAGAATCGGCTCAAATTATTGTCGAATATCAACAAGGTTCAGCTTCTTTACTTCAAAGAAAATTAAAATTAGGCTACAATCGTGCAGGTAGATTGATAGACGAATTAGAAGAAGCAGGTATTGTTGGTAGTTTTGACGGAGCAAAAGCCAGAAGTGTTTTTGTTAGAAACAGAGATGAATTAAATCAACTTTTATCAAAATTATCACACAATGAAAGTTCTAACAAAGCGGTAATAACAAGAGAGTATTACAACCTTTTAACCGAAACATCAAATCATCTTTCAGACATCACAGATAAACTTAAAAAAGACGAAACATTTACCGATACTTTCAAACATACATTAACAGAATCAACACCCGAAACTTTTGTGCCTTATTGTGTTCTTTTCGACACAGCACAAATTTTAAAAATGCTCACAAACGGAGAAATAAAACGGAATAGTTTAGAAATGACAGGACTTGTTTTGTTATCAATGAAGATAATCGAAACAGAAACCGACTCTTTTTCTTACGACTATGAAACGGTTTTTGAATCTCATTTATCAGGTCGTTACAAAGGTTTGGCTGATTCCGTTTTGGAAATCGCAAACAAAAGTAATCCGCTTCAAATTGACATCACAGAAAGCAAAGACGAGGAACTTATTTCAAATACAGAAGTTCAAAGCAGTCTTTCATTACCAGCAACTCTAAAACTGTTAGACCACCCACTTTTTGACGATTATGTAAATACGCTTTATCGTTTTGCAACAATTATTGCAAAAGCAGACAACAATGTAACTAAAAAAGAGGAAGATGCTTTAAAAGAAATTTACCAAATCACACATAACCCTGTTCCCGAGAATGAAAATAAAGCAATCAACATAACAGAAGCAGAAGAATCCGAAAACCTTGAACAAGTTTTAGCGGAACTTGAAAATTTAATTGGGCTTGAAGATGTAAAACGAGAAGTAAAATCGTTGATAAATTTCATTCAAATTCAGAAAGAAAGAGAAAAACAAGGACTTAAAAACTCGCAAATATCCTATCATTGCGTTTTTACAGGTTCGCCCGGTACAGGAAAAACAACTATTGCCAGAATTGTTGCCAAGATTTACAAGCATTTAGGTATTCTCGAAAAAGGACATTTAGTAGAAACCGACCGTTCGGGATTGGTTGCGGAATACACAGGACAAACAGCTGTTAAAGTAACCAAAACCGTAAATTCAGCATTGGACGGGATTTTGTTTATTGATGAAGCATACGCTTTGGTTGGCGAAAACAAAGACGATTTTGGAAAAGAAGCCGTTGCCACATTGATAAAAAGAATGGAAGATAATCGGGATAAATTGGTTTTGATTGTTGCAGGATATTCAGAAGAAATGAAAACTTTCATTGACACAAATCCAGGGTTCAAATCCCGATTTAACCGTTATATTCATTTCCCCGATTATACGCCTGATGAAATGATTAGAATATTTGAATTGCTATGTTCCAATTCAGAATATACCATTTCGCCCAATGCCAAAAGCCATTTGACAGAAGTTTTCAAACAACTTTACGAAAACAAAACCAAAGATTTCGGAAACGGAAGACTTGTAAGAAACATTTTTGAAAAGTCAATCGAAAACCAATCAAACAGAATAGTTTTAGCCGATACATTGACAAAGGAAATACTTACAACAATAGAAACAGAAGACATTCCGAGCGTTTCAACTTACACAAGCTAACTTATTTTTTCGATTTTAATAAGCAAAAAAATTGTTTTGCGGTGGAAAATGTGTATTTTTACCGCATAATATGCGGTGGTAAAATGTATATACACGAAATAGAAAATTGGACAAACTTTATTTGGGACAACGACAAGATTGTTCCAAAGTTAGCTTCTGTACGGCATTTACAAGGTCGTTTATTGGGTCGTATGGAAAGTTTAGGCTTTGATTTTACTGAACGTGCCACATTGGAATCGCTTATTTTAGAAATCGTAGATACGTCAAGAATTGAGGGCGAATTTTTAAATCCCGAACTTGTTCGCTCGTCTATTGCCCGAAAATTAGGCATTGAAAATGCTGATTTTATAAAGACACCCCGAAACATTGAGGGAATTGTTGATGTGATTTTAGATGCGACCCAAAATTTTAACCAACCTCTTACACAGGTTCGGCTTTTGGGTTGGCATAATTCACTATTTCAAACAGGTTATAGTGGTTATGTTCCTATTGACGTTGCCAAATATCGTTCAGGAGGAATGAAAGTAGTTTCGGGTATTTTTGGCAGAGAAAAAATACATTTTGAAGCACCGACAGCCGAAAGAGTTCCACACGAAATGGAACAATTTTTATATTGGTTAAATAAAGACAATAGTTTAGATTTAGTGCTAAAATCTATCATTGCTCACTTTTGGTTTGTCACCATTCACCCATTTGATGACGGCAACGGACGAATAGCGAGAGCAATTTTAGATATGTTTTTAGCAAAAAGCGACAATAGTAAAATTCGTTTTTACAGCTTATCAAACCAAATTTTCAAAGAGCATAAACATTATAACAACATTATTGAAAAAGCACAAAAAGGAACATCAGACATCACACAATATTTAGAATGGTTTCTCGGTTGTTTTGAAAGAGCATTAATGGCAAGTGAGCAAAATTTGGAAATTATTTTGGATAAAGCTCACTTTTGGGACAAGCACAAATCAACCAACATTAACGAAAGACAACGGCTTGTTATCAATTATCTATATGACAGCTACGATAAAGAAGTAGGATTTTTACGGACATCAATTTATGCGAAACTTGCTAAATGTTCAAACGATACAGCATTGCGAGACTTGCAAGATTTAGTTGCAAAAGAAATGTTGAAAGCAGAAGATAGCGGAAAGAAAACAAATTACATTATCGTAAGCCCGAAAGACATAAGAATACCAAAAATAACGGACGAAAAAACAACGAATTGAAACAACACCAGCACCCAACAAGGGTTTGGCGTAATGGCGGGCGAAGTGCTTCGTATAAAACTTTTTGCTAAATTTGAACTTTGGTGCTTCGTATCAACGGTAGTGATGTAAAACCGCCACTACGCCAAGCCCCGAACCGTTAGCAGACATATTTTTTGAAAGCGACGGGAAACCATACAACGACTAAAAACAGAAAGAAATATTTCCCCGAATTTCTGTGTACTGCAAACTTCATAAGACAACGTAATTTAACTCAAAAAACAATATGAACTCAAACAGTACTAAATCATCAAATCAAACTGTAATTACAATCCTAAAATGGATTTTTTCAATTTTAATCGGACTTTCGGCTCTTGGAGCTTTAGCAAGTAAATCATTTTTATCTTGTTTAATTTTACTTTTAGTTACAGCTCTTTTACTTCCGCCATTGACTGAATTTTGGAGAAATAAACTTCCTTTCTTAAAAAATAGAATTGCAAAAATTGCAAGTGTAATTGTACTATTTATTATAGGAATGGCTGTTAGTAACGACATTGGCAAAACAACTTCGACAACCAAAGAAGAAAAAAAGACTGAAGAAACTGTATCTAAATCGGAAGAAGAAATTGAAGAAACAGCAGAAGTTGAAACAATTCCGACAATCAAATACGAAATTTTACACGAAACCATAAAACGCTATGACAAAGCACCAAGTTATTTTGTTCTAATTGACGAAGTAAATTTATCAAACGACAAATTCAAAGAAGACATCAAAAACTTGATAAACAAAATTGTAACCGAAAAAGGAGCAAAAATTTCTATTGACATTCTTGACAACAAAAATGCTCTCGAACTTTTCTACAAGAGTCATTACGGAGCAAACACTTTGGGACGAATTTTGAACAAAAGTGAATTAGCTCAACTCGAAAAACACAGCGTTGCCTCTTTTAGTGGAGAACTCGAAACAGATATGTACCCAAATACACTTTATTTCTTCCCTTCTGCTTCCAAAAGCACTGCAAAAGTTGGAAAATTTGTCGAAATTATCGAATACAATCCCGTAATCAAAGACGACCGAATTGTCAAAAAGCAACGTGCAGATTTAAACAATCAAAAAGCACAATCAGACAAAAAGAAAAAAGACTTTGAGAAAAATTGTTTTAGCAGTTGGGACGGTTCTCACAGAGAATTAGTGAAACTTGTAAAAGCAAATATGAACGACAAAAAAAGTTTTGAACACGAAGAAACAACTTACACAACTTTGGACGATTATGCTGTTGTTATTATGAAGTTCAGAGGAAAAAATGCACTGGGAAATATGGTTTTGAATAGCGTTAAAGCAAAAATAAGTTACAACTGTGAAGTATTGGAAATAATAGAATAAAACAATACGTAGAAATAAATACGTCTGCTAACATCGCATTGGCAAAATGGCGGGTTAAGTGCAAAATTCAACTTTTGTGCTTTTTATTCCGCCGAATGTGTTCCACATTCAGCTTTTTTTTAATAATTTAGCTTCTGTGGAAACACATCGGCTACGTTACTGCTAAATTGAACTTTCGGTTCAATTTATCCGCCACTTCGCCAATGCGTTTCCCGTTAGCTGTAATTTTACCAAAAATGCGTACAAATATGACTTTTAAAACTGGTGTGTTAATTTTTATTTTGATTTTTGTTTCTAAAATTAATGCTCAACAATTTCCTGTGAATTTCGATATTGACAGTCTTAAATCGGCAAAAATTAATCCTGAAAAATGGAATGGAAAATTAATTTCTGTACAATGTGCTATTAAGAACATTGAAAAAGGACCGAAGAAAAAACCTTATTACAAATGTAACATTGATAACGATAATTTCATTTGGATAGGTTCATTGATGAACGACAAAGACAGGCTAAAATTAGAAGAGAATGTTAGAGTTTTAGGATATTTTTCATTGATAGAAAATCAAGACAAAATTTCTACAAAATACAATACAGATAAATTCCATTTATTAACTTTTGCTGTAATAAATCTTACAATGAAAAAAGCATATCATTTACCAGGAGCGGAAACCCAATTTGAAGAATGGAAGAACGGAATTATTCAACAGACTGATAATTAAACTACAGCTAACATAGTATTTGCAAAAGGCGGAGTTTAGGGGGTAATAGAAAAATTAGTAATATTTACTCGCAAAATGCTTTTCATTACCACAATTTTGTTTAATTTAGTGGCATTGAAAAAGCATTTGCTACGGTTGGACTGAATTGAACTATAGGTTCATTTCAGTTCCGCCCTTCGCAAATACCTTTTCCGTTACCTGCAATCTTTCAACAACTATGTGTAAAAATGAAAAACTACATCCTTTATTTTATTTTTTTGTTATTGACTGCTGAATTCAACTTGCAAATGCAACAGAATTCTGATTAATAATTTGTTTAAATTTTTCGTTTGGCGTGAGGTATCCAAGTCTTTTACGAGGTCGATTATTGAGTTTATTT
>NZ_JAYWXI010000028.1:0-10024 GCF_036016955.1 Bergeyella anatis
AATAAACTCAATAATCGACCTCGTAAAAGACTTGGATACCTCACGCCAAACGAAAAATTTAAACAAATTATTAATCAGAATTCTGTTGCATTTGCAAGTTGAATTCAGCAGATTCTATAAAATCATATATTTCCCTTTGATGGGAATCCATTTCAACTGGAATGTATTTTTCTTCTATTGGTGGTAGCTTGAGATCTTTCTTCTTAATTCTTATAAAATAAGGAGAAATGTTATCTTTTAATTCCTGTACCCGTTGTGATTCAGGCGAGTTATTATTAGTCATATCCGCCAAATTGTGATAATGAAACTTTAGAATTTCTTTAAATTTGAAAGGATAGATAAATTTATAAAGATTGAAAATATCTTGATAGCCATTTGGAACAGGAGTCCCTGTTAAAATCACCCTAGAAACTGCTTCTTTTGATATCTCTGTAACACTTCTTCCCCAAACACCTTCTGGATTTTTTATTCTATGTGCTTCATCAACAACAACCATTGTTTTGTTTCGCTTCAAAAAATCAATAATGTCATTTTGAAAACGGTCAACGCCACCGTGAAAAATTAATGTTAGTTCTGGTGAGTTTGGTGAATATAAATGTTCTAATTTTTGTTTCACTGAAATTTCACTATCACCAGACATTCTAAAAGAGTTAGGTTTATATCCAAAACACTCTGAAAATTCATTTTCCCAAGGAGCAAAAGATGAAAGAGGTCCAACAACCAAAAGTTTATCTACGTGACGAGGATCTTCTTTAGGTAAACTTTTCAAAAACGCATATGCTCCATAAACTATTGATGTTTTACCTGCACCAGGCACAGCAAAGTTGCAAGAGTTTTGAGCAAATGCCATATGAAAGGATGAAAGCAATTGCAATGGATAGAGTTTTCTTATCAACGTTTCTTTAAGGACTTCCTGAAAATTGTCAAATTGAGTTACTAAAGACTTTTTCTCTGTAAACTCATTATCTCTAATTGCTCTGGCATTTTCACTAAACACTTCAAAATTTTCTTCCTCTTTAGAAAATGCCTGTAATTCTACTTGTATATTTTCTGTGAATTGAAAATCGTAATTATACTTTCCCATCAACCCTTGAATCTCTTGAAGAGTTTTTATTTGTGTTTCATCACGAAATGGAATAAAAACGGAGTTCGATTCTATAAAGTAATTGAGTCTTTTGAGAGAAATTAAAAGTCTTTTATTTTGTAATAACGATTCTGTATCCCCATTTATGATAAAGATATTATCTACGATATTGACATCTATAGAATAGCTCATTATAAGTTCTTGTTTATTTGATATCCAATCTGTTGTATTCTTTTGGTTTTATCTTGAACTTCTTCAACTTCATCAGCAGGTATTTTATCGACTTCAATTCCCTCCAATAATTCAATTATATGAGATAAAACTCTAGAAGGGGATTTTTTTTGAAGTGAATTGAAAATTTTATCACCTAACTCTTGCACCATTCGTTGTACTTCAGGCTTAGCAAATGCCTTGTGTCCAGTTTTTATTGCTTCAAATGTCTGAGAGGCTCTCTTTATAAGTTTCTCAGGTTCTTCCGCAGCTTTATTATAACCAACTAGATATTTGTGGTCGTTCAGGTTTTCTAAAAATGCACTTGTATCGTTTTCGAATATCGAACTTTCAAAAAAGAGTTTGTCTCTTGCGTTTAAATGTTTCTCTAGGTTAGTCGAGTTAAAATCAATTTCAGGTTCTTTAGGAAGTTTTCTGATAATTTCGTTATGCTTAGAAGAAAAACTCTTCCAAATTTCTTTATCCCCAAAAAAATGCTTATCGCTATTTCCTTCCGCTAAATTTCTAAATTCTTTCCCATCATATTCATTCCTAAACCTTAGATAATCAAATGCAATAATTTTTAAATCATCAACATCACTATCTGTATAACCGTCAAATGCCTTTTTACTTGATTCTCCGTAAAACGTATTTAACCATTTGGTTAATGATAAAAACTGATCTTCTCTACTGTCAAGTTGAGTGTAAATACCATCATATTCAAGATATTCAAGATATTCGTCCATCACAGCCATTGTATCAAGATACTTTCGTATTTCTCCCTCTGTTTCTCCCATCCAATCTGAAATACTTTTGATTGCTTCAGTTTCAGAGATTTTGGAAGTTAATTTATCGAATATTTGCTTTGCTTTAAGATACTTTTCAATTGGGTTGTAGCCCAATTTTTCATCTTCACCCATTTGATAGGTGGTTTCAAGTCTTTCAATTTCGATTGGGTTTTCATCAAGGGTAACAGGTAGTACAATGGCTTTGAAGTAACCAGTTCTATCAACTTTGTTCAAAAGCATTGCTCTTCTGTTTCCGTCAATTATTACCCCATCCTTTGTGATAATACCAACTTTTTGCTGACCGAAATCTTTAATACTTGCAAGCGTTTTTTTATTTCTGTCAACTTTAGATTCCCATAGTAGATTTTCTATTAAATTTCTTCCTTCTTCAGTCTCAAGGTCTATTTCTTGATTTTGCTTTTCTAAAGATTTAGTTCTACTAAGAATCCTTCCGTTGTATTTATTGTATATTAAATATGAAAGCGGAATATTGTAAACCTTTTCTGTTTTTAGTTGCTTTTCCCACATTATTTCATGGTTTAGCAAATCAGTTCGGTTTTTATCCCTTTCGATAATTTCCTGTATTTTTTGTATTCTAACTTCTTTGTTCATAATTACTTATTGTTTGCGATAGAGGAAATTTTATTGACAGCATAAAGCGCAAAAACTTGCTTAATAGGTACCTTAGATTTGTTCTTAAATACTATTATATCACCTTGCTCAAATGAAGAATTTGGGCATCCAACTTTTTCAATAATATCTGCAATTTCATCTACAAGAATTGTAGGTTCTTTCAACTTCTCAATCGAGATTTGCTTTTCATACATATCTTGGAGTTGAACTTTATCTCCAATCTTTTCTGAAAAACCATTATTGATGATTTCTAAGAATCTTTTCCCTCCTTTGAAACTTTCGATAAGAGGTTCTAATTCTTTGTAGTATTCATCTTCAACTTTTTGGACAGGAAAGCCTTCTCCTGTTCCATATTGAATAGAAGTAAACCATTTGTTTTTTGTTTTACTACTTTTATCAATATCGTAATTAGATAATGTTACTGTTAAATTACCATCTTTTATTGGGTGTCTTCTAAATCTCGCACCTTTGTTCTTTACGGGAGGATTATTAAACTCCTTTAGTTTATAGGTATTTAAATTAAGTACTCCTTCAAGTTTAGGTGTTTTGTTTACAATTAAGTTCTTGGGCTTACTATGTTTTAGAAACTGCAATGTTGTTTCTGCCAAGGCTCGACTAACAGCACAGCAGACAGCATTACCTACAAGTCTCCATTTAGTGTTTTCAGAACCCATAAACTGATAAGTTATTGGGAATCCCATAATAATTGCCGCTTCCCTTACAGTAGGTAATCTGTATTCTCCATCTCCTTTTCTATTAATCTCTGATTTGTAAATAATAGACTCCCTTGAGTTAGCAATTTTAGTTGCAGTTATAGTTCTGCTTGGGTTATTACTATTCTCTGGAAAAGACATTTTTCCCATATAAGGGTGATTCTGTTTCCAAAATTTCGAAAACCTCCACTCAACCTCATAAACCCCAGTATCATAGAAATGATCTGTAATCTGATTTTGAGGAATTCTAATATCATAATTTATGTCTTTTACTTCTATGAAATTTTCCTTCTGAAATGGAGTTGGAAAATTTTGTTGAATAGTTTTAATTGATTTATAGAACGGTAAGTCTCCTTTTATTTTTGGATTACAATGAGTATGCTTGGGAACTATAAGTTTTTTTTGTTTGATAATCTCACCTGAGATTACTCGCTTTCTTGCTTGTATTGATCCATAATCTGCTGAATTAATTATAGTTGTATTTTCAAATAAATCAATTGCTATTTTATTAGGACTGATTTTATGCTCATTCGCCCAATCTGTAAGACCTAAATCCTTAAAGGTATATGCGGTTTGTAAATATCTTTTGGAATTTACAACGTTTTCCATAAACCAAGCTTTAAGAGTAGAATTTGGTTGATGTTTTTTTACAGCTACTATCTTTAAGAAAGTCTCTGTTAATTTTACCCCTAAAGATTTATCTGCCTTTCCTGATTTGTTAGAACTTGAAAAGCTAACACAAGGTGGGCTTCCCAGAATAATGTCTGTGTTTGGTATAGCGTTTATTTCATCAATTGAATTGTCGAAATCTAAAATATTCTTTGGACTACATTGTAAATTAAAGTTATGATTATAAGTGTCTACAGCAGGTTTCCAATGGTCATAACCGTAAATTATACCATATCCCATTTGTCGGAAGCCTTCGGAAAAGCCTCCTGCTCCACAAAAAAAATCTATTACTGTTAATTCATTCATCTATTGGTCAAATATACGTTTTTCTTATTTTTTAAATCATTTCAGCGTTGGCAAAAAATGGCTCTTTTGGTTTTTGGAGCTTTGGATCGTGTGTCGACAAAAACCAAATGTGCCATTTGCGGGTCGGCTTTTTACACTGACGCACAACGGAAAAAGTATTTGCGAAGGGCGGGTTTGAATTGGACGACAAGTTCAATTCAGCACAACCGAAGCGGATGCTTTTTCCGTATTGCTAAAATACTTAAAATAGTAATACGGAAAAGCAGAAGTGGATAAATATTACCAAATTTTCAACCATGCACTTAACCCCTCCTTTTGCAAATACTATGTTAGCTGTAGTCATTATTCTCTATCAATTTTCACATTTTCAATATTCAATTCAGTCAATAAAGTATTGTAATTTTTAAGATTTTTTGAGGAATTGTCATAAACTCTTATATAAAATGTAGAGTCAGTTTTTTCTGCTCCGAAAATTTGTCCAGAATGACTAGGAAAGTTCTCTGAAATTTTACTTTCTGTAAGTTTTAAAAGGTATTCGAAGATTGCTTTTTGTTGAACTTTATTTAATTTTAGTTCCTTTTCATAATCGAGTTTTTGAAATTCAGGTTTTCCATAAAGCTCTCCAATTTTACTGCAATCAACTCTATTTTTAATATATTTTGCATAAAAATTTTGGTTTTCTTTCGCATAAACTTCAAGAATTTCTTTGTGTCCTCCCCATTCTCCACATTCATTAAATGAAGCAAATAGAATTAATTTTGTGCTCGAACCAAAAGCTCCTAAATATTCGGGTTGGAAAAAATCGATTTCCTCATCGTTATTTTTAATCAATTCTTTTGATTCCTTCTTATTATGGCAAGAAATGAAAAAAATGAAAATTGATAAATATTTGAGGAATTTCATTTATGCAGTATTTTTTTATGATTACAGCTAACGGAAAAAGTATTTGCGAAGGGCGGGTTTGAATTGGACGACAAGTTCAATTCAGCACAACCGAAGCGGATGCTTTTTCCGTATTGCTAAAATACTTAAAATAGTAATACGGAAAAGCAGAAGTGGATAAATATTACCAAATTTTCAACCATGCACTTAACCCCTCCTTTTGCAAATACTATGTTATACGACGTTTTTAAGGTTTACAATGAATATAAATTTCCGTATTTGCTTCAAAGCAACTTGAAATTAGAGAAGAGATGAACCAAAGAATTTGTATAACCTCATTTCTTTCACGGAACGACTCTCCGTTTTTCAATTTATGTAATCTATCTTCCAATGCCGACTTTGAGATGAAATTAATAACAATATGAACCTGTTTTTTAATATTTGGATAACCCTTAATTTTCTTAAAATAATCAATCACTTCATTTGAATTCTGACCTGTTCTAATTCTATTTATTTGAGTTTGGATAGAGTCATTTTTGTACAAATTATTCCATAAATTTTCTTTAATATCCCATTGGTCATCTGATGGAGATAAATTTCCTAGATTTTTTAAGGTTTGTCCAACAATATCTTGAAAGTCAGATGCTGAAAAACTTGAATTTTTGTATTTAGAATGATAAAATGAAATTAATTCCTCATTTAAACCAATATGATCTGCCCATTCTTTGGAAAGATCATCGCAAACAAAATAATCATAATCTGCTTTAAATTTATTTTCTACAAATCCAAAGACTGAATCTTCTGTAAAATCTATAGAATCAGTTCTGAATTCACCTTTTTCTGATGTTACATTTTCAAGTTCAGGATGATCTTTAAATATCTTTAAAGTTGCATCCAAATTTCCTAATAATCGATTATCTTTAAATAATTTTCTATTACAATATATAAATTCTGGATTATCAAATGTGATGATATAACTACGAGTCCAATTTATTACTGAAAGAATGGGATAACATAGGTCATTTTCGTATTCAATATAAAGTTTAGAAAGTTTCTTTGATCGAAGTGTTATAGATTTATTATTTAAAAATAAACCTAAATCCTTTACAATCTTATTTTTAATTATGTAGTTTTCATCTACTTTATTTATTTCCAATAAATATTCAAATTGTTTTAAAATTGGAATTAAGTTGATTTCTCTCTCTAATACTTCATCGTTTTTTTTAATTCTGAAAAAACACCTTCTAATTTTATTCTCCTCAAATTCTTTATAAAGTTTGCTTAATACAAGTAATATTGAGGTTGGAATTAACTCATCTTTATGTTTTGAATAATCAATTGATGTCGCGAATGAAGATAAAAAATTTGTTTTAGGAATATAGTTTTTTATTCTTTCTACTGTATTCTTGCACCAATTTAAAAGACCATCAAAAGTGTTTTTGGGACCTAGTCGGTTGATTCTAGAAGAATTTACAGATAAAGCTACTTTTTGGTCGTCATTACTTACTCTTACATTATTGAGAATGTAAGCTTGTAAACCAAAACTGGCAACATTTTCTTGTAGATTTGGAGACTCTAAGCTTTTTTGTCTTATTGCTCTATCAGATATATTCATATTATCCATACTTAGTTTTTCAAAAGAAGTATTATCTTCTGAAAATATAGATGTGATCACGTTGTAATCTAGAGATTCAAAATCTGATAGAAAATCTGAAATTTTAGAAATGTTTCGTCTTGCAATTACAAGATGCTCTTCAAAATCAATTATACAGAGATATGCCAATTTTATTTCTTCCCAATTTGTAACCATTTCTTCAATAAAGGATGGTTTTTTCACGTATCTAAAAACTAAAACAGAATAAAATACTTCAGTTTCATTATCAAACGTTTTTTGCTTTTTGATAATTTCTAATAGTGCTCTTCCATGTTTATCAGTTGAAGCTTCTGTAAAAGTTTTTTTTATGACTCTTTTAGAAAGAAAATTTGGACTATCTTTAAGATAAAAATATGCATTTTCATGCAAAATCATATTGTCTAATAGCTGTGATTCATTCATTCGTTTTTAGGTATCGTTTTTATAAAATGTCGTATAACGGTCAGGGTATTGCCGAAGGCAGGGCTTATAGCACCTAACTTCAAACAAAATACCATACTCCAAAAGTAAATAAATTTTTCTAAAATGCATATATTCCCCGCTTGCGGCAATACCTTGTTATGTGCAGGCGTTATTTAGGTTATTTTATTTTATTCGGTTTACTTTTTCTTCAGTTATCATTTGGTTGCTTTCAATTACTTTTACTGTTGGTGGTTCAGAAAATTCAAATTCTTTAAGCTCTGCAATGAGATCGTTAAATTCTTCGTTAGTCGCCACAATAACATTGTCAAGCCCAATTACATCTCCGCTTTTAATTTTTGCTTTTATACACTTCTTGCTTCGTTTTCTTCAAGAGTTATAAGATAGCTCAAAGCCTTTCTGTGAACATATTTTAGTGCGATTGCTTCTAAGTCCGCTTGTTTATATCGTTCTCGCAAACTTGTTTTCACACTCCAACAAATCGGACCTCTTTCAGTTGTGTAAAACATCAAGTCATAAATTACATTCGGTACGAATGCGACTTTTGCACTCATGTAAATTGGTAAAATTCCTTCCCTTACACAAAGTGTCGCCAAAATATATTCAAAAATTTTTCCGTTTAAATTATTGTTTCTTTCAGGATGTAAAGCATAAGCACCCCAATATTTTCGGATGTATTCGTTTGGTTTTTCATATTCTACTTCCAAAAAATTGGGAAATAAACTGTCAAAAATTAGTTCTGCTTTATTATCTCTGCCTATAGTTATACTTAACTCATTTAATTTCCCCATTATATTTTCTTTATTAATTTTAAAATTTCTTTTGCGGTTGCCTGTATTGCAGGTACGGCAACGGAGTTGCCGAACTGTTTATAAGCGGAAGCGTCAGCAACCGGAATTAAATAACTATCCGGGAAACCCTGTAATCTTGCCCATTCTCTCGGTGTCATTTTCCGTATTCCGTCACGGTTTACTTCGCCTTTTATGCGAGTTGTTGGAGTGAAATCTTTTAGCCTTTTGTCGATTACTAAATTTCTCTCTCTCCCCATTCCTCCACAAACAACTGCATTTGCGATTTCGTCATCTGCAATAATTGCATAACCAAAACCATTGCCTTTATTTTCGTGTCTTGCTTTGTGGTTTTCTAATGTTGAAAGATATTGTGTAGAAAGATAATATTTCGTTGCCGGTACCTTCTTTTCTTTTATGTCAGCAAATGTTACTTTTTTATCTATAGGTTTCGGATAAGTAAAATCATTTATTTCCATATTTGGATGAAAACCAACAATATAAATTCTTTCTCTATTTTGAGGAACTCCGAAATCTTTGGCATTTACAATTTGAGGTTCGGGAACAAAATATCCTAAATCATTTCTTAAAACATTAAGAATTGTTGTTAAGGTTTTTCCTTTATCGTGATTTCTTAAACCTTTTACGTTTTCAAGAAAAATAGCTTTTGGCTGTTTTCTTTTGATGATTTCAGCAACATCAAAAAATAAAGTTCCTCTTGTATCTTCAAATCCTCCACGTTTTCCGGCAATCGAAAACGCTTGGCAAGGAAAACCTGCACAAAGAACATCAAAACCATCTGGAATGTATTGTTTTGTTTCTTCTTTTGTGATGTCGCCAAATGGTGTTTCGCCAAAATTTGCTTTGTAAGTTCTTTTAGCTTCTTTGTCCCACTCGCTTGTGAAAACACACTTTCCACCTAAATTTTGCAGTGCCAATCGGAATCCGCCAATTCCTGCAAATAAGTCGATAAATTTAAATTTTGGGTTTTCTATTGGTGGAAATGGCACTTGAAACGAGTCGAAAATACCATATTGCAGTGCTTCTTCTGCAACTTTGGTAGTAATTTCTTCTCCCGGATATTTGTATTCTAAAATTTCTTTGGTAAATGCAACTGCATCTTTTTTGTAAAACTGTGAAACTCCGTTTTTTGAGTTGTGCAAATAATGAGTTAGAACAGCCTCTTGGTTGTTCTCGGGTTCAATTAGTTTTATCCTAAATTGCTTGTTCCCAAACGTTTCTAAAGATATTTTTTCTTTTAAATCCATTTTTAAATTCTTAATCTCATTTTCTATTTGCGACACGCAAGTTAGTAAATTTTTCTCGATGTCTTTACACCAAAATCTTAAAATCGTCCAACCTTGTTTCGTAAGTTCTTCGTTTACTTCTTTATCTCGTTCTATATTTCTTTCGATTTTTTTGTTCCAAAACTCTTGGTTTGTCTTGTGGTCGTTTTTGCGTTCGTGCCAGTCTTTGCCGTGCCAAAATTCTCCGTCCACGAAAATCGCAAGTTTGATGTTTTTGAAAGTCAAGTCTGGTTTTCCGTAAACGGTTTTATTGTTTTTTTGGTAACGATGACCTCGTGCAAAAAGCGTTTTAGCCAACAAAAGTTCAGGTTTTGTACCTGTCGATTTGTTAGCCTGCATATTTTTCCTTCTTTGCTCTTTGGTCAATCTGTCCATACTGCAAAATTAGAGATTTAAAAATTTTTTGATTGTTTTCGAGAAGTTTAATTTTTAGACGAACTGGTCAAATACGCTTGCACATAACGGAAAAAGTATTTGCGAAGGGCGGAACTGAAATGAACCTTAAGTTCAATTCAGTCCAACCGTAGCAAATGCTTTTTCAATGAAACTAAATTAATCAAAATAGTTGAA
>NZ_JAYWXI010000029.1:0-9974 GCF_036016955.1 Bergeyella anatis
TCAGAGTGAGAGAAAGGGGGACATTGTCTCTCTTTCCTCTCTGAAAAATAAATGTTTTTATTGCTTATTATCCGCACCCAAAAAGTTGCATTTATAAGTTGAATTCAAGAACAAATAGTTCAATTCAGCACAACCGTAGCGAATGCTTTTTCCGTATTGCTAATTTACACAAAAATGTAATACGGAAAAGCAGAAGCGGATAAATATTCCAAATCTTTCAACTATTACTTACCCCGCCTTTTGCAAATACTATGTTACCTGCAGTGTTATTTTTTTACTTTTCAAAAATTATTTTGTTATTTTTTGATTTGTTTTTTAATCTTATTAATTTATATACTTCTGAAACAAGTTCTGCTTGTTTTTCTTTAGGATTGTTTTTAGGGTTGATAAACTTAAGAGAATTATCATTGTAAACAATTGTAATATTCGCATAAGTTCCATCAAATGGTCCAGGTTCATTTTTAGGTTTAAAATCAGCTTCTTTGAAAGACAAGATAATTTTTTTTAGACTTTCAATTTCATCTTCAGTAATATTGGAAGAGAAAGGCTCAAAAATAGGATTTTCTAATAAATATTTTTGGTATTGTTCTTCCGCTTCTTTTTCAGATATATTTTTGTCTAATGGAGGTTGAATTGGAGGTGGAAGTTCGTATGAGTTAGGACTTATGACAGCAATATATTTTTTGTCTAAGTCTAAAATTGCTTCGATACTTTTATTGAAAGTCGGATAAATTCCTATTTTCAATAATTCAGGTTCTTTATCATTCTTTGAACAAGAATTAAGAATTAAAATTGAAAATAGTATTAAAAATTTTCTCATTTAGACGGCATTTTTGACAACATTGCAGGTAACGGTTTGGGGCTTTGCGAGGGCGGGGATTTTCAGCAGAAAATCTCGACCGAAGCACTAAGCTACAAATATAGCGAAAATCTCCAACGGAGTATTTTCGCCCCGCTCTTGCAAAACCCTTGTTACCTGCTGGCTGTGTTTTTAGGTTTGGATATTATGTTATCAACTTCTTTTTTCAGATAGTTTAAGTTGATTTTGTATTCTTCCGAATTGAGTTCGTCAAATTGTAATTGTTCGATAAACTCAAAAATATCTTGAAGTTTTCTACTTGTCAGATAATATTGTAAAACCGTTTCATTGATTTGATAATCAGGATTGAGTTCATAATATCTTTTGATAAACAAATCAAAATAAGGTTGCTGATAAATGCTGAAAATATCGGCTTCGGGTGGTGCAAACTTTATTCCTTCCCAATCCAAAAGATATAATTTTTGTTTGTCTGTGATAAGATTCCAATGATGAATATCTGTATGACATAAACAATATTTTAAATCTTTTTCCTTTAAAGCATTTGATAAATTATACCATTCGTTGATTTGATTTTTTATAATTGAAAGATTAGGTTGCAGTACCGTTTTGATTTCCGTTTTTAGTTGGTCAAGGTTTTTGTCTATCCAATTGTTTAGTTTAGAAATAAACGAAAGGTCAAATGTTTCAGAAATCTGCGAAAGGTCAAAAGGAGTTTTTTTTAAATGATGTAACTGACTGACAATTTCGGCTAATTGAGTTATTTGTTCTTTGGTTAAATTTTTTTCTCCAACTGTTTCTCCTTTAATGTAATCAAACAAAACATATATATAATTTTCATCTTCGCACCTAAAATCATCAGATTGCGTTTTAATCAATCGAATGATTTTTCCTTTCAGCAGAGTTTGATTATCAAGCCAATCCACAATGGGAAGATAAAGGTCGATGTGTTCCGTTAAATAAGAAGTTGATTTTCGACTTTTTTCATAAACTTTTAAAAAATAAAAATGCTCGTTTTCATCTTCTATTTTATAAGCCAAAGAAGCCCAACCACCTTTTTGTTTAGAAATTGTGTTTGTTTTGATAAGATATTTTTGTTGCAATGTTTTTATCAATGTTTCAACCATTTTATTTTGTCGGATTTTTGGTTTCAGCTTGCAGGTAACGTTTTGGCGCTTGGCGAAGAAGCGGATTTCGAAGTACAAAACTTTCTGCCAGCACAGAACTTGATACGAAGCACAAAGCTTCATTTAAGCACTGAATCCACTTTTTTGCCAAACGCCTGTTATGCCTTCGCCCTTCTTTTTCTGTCGTCTGTTTTGTTGTCATTTTCGTGTTTCTTTTGTCGTGTGTTGGCAAAGCAAGCTCTTTTGCAATTTTGGCTTTGTGCGGTTGGCTTGTGTGAAACGAAGTTCACGAACACCAATAAGAATAAACAAGACGTGAGTAATTGCAAATGTGCTTGCTTTAGCGTTGGCTATTTCTTTGGTTTTATAAATATTGATACTGTAAGTCCTATTCCTACAATCACATCTACAATATTCCAAAGTTCTCTGCCTAATGCAATTTTGAAAAGCGGTTGAAAAAGTAATGCTAATGCACCGTAAACAATCATTTCGGTTTGCTTGTTTTGTTGATTGGCTTGATAAGCAAGGATAGCAAAGCCAATAAGTCCTGCAAACCTTACAAACTGATAATATCCATAAGGCATTTTCGCAAGGCAAAGAAAGAGTAAAACAGCGAGAACTATTTTTATAATTTTATCCATTAATAATATCTTGTTCTACTGATGTAAAAGGTTGAACCATAACTTCCGTGTAAACTCTCTGTACCTGCATAGTTTGCACCACAAGCAGAAGCGGCAATTTTGTAAGTTCCACTTGATAGATAAACTGTCCTTGTACCACCTGACGGAATTTCTATCATTTTTGCTTCAACACCACTATAACGAACAGTTAGGTTGCAACCTGTATTATTAGTAATTTCTACTGATGAATTCGAAGAATAGCTTGTACTGTAATTATCGAAAGAAGGCATTCGTCCTGTTTCTCTGTCGCCTAATATTTCATCAACTTCTAAGCGAATGATTTTTTCTTTGATAGAACTTTTGTTTGGGTGGTCGGGATATTCATCTAAAAATCTCTTCCAAGCATATGAAGAATTGCTACTTAAAGCGTCATCATAAGCCTTTTGCATATTCAGTTTTTTAAGTTCACTTTTTCTTGAAACAGCATTTTTAATATACTTTCCTTTGGGATATTTTACTATGTAATCTTCAGTATTACTAATTTCTTCTGAAGTGAAAGCCTTTTGCCAAAGTTCTTCTTCATCAATATTGGCAAGATAATTTTTTGCTTCAATAGATTGAGGCAAGTCGGGGTGCTTTTGCAAAAGCGTTTGGAATTTCTGCCTTGCCTGTGAAAAGTCTTTTGCTTGATAAAACTTTTTTCCGTCAGAAAGCAAATTTGATGCTCCAAATTTTATCTCTTCTAGTTCATTTTTTAAATTTTGATTTTCTGTAGAAAGTGTATTTTTCTCATCAACAATTCTTTGATGTTCACTTTCTGATACACAAGAACTCCAAGCTAATGCTACTGTCAAAAAAATAAGTATTCTTTTCATAATTAACGATAATAAGGGATTTCAATAGTTGGTAAAAATGTTCTTAAAAGCATTTCAAAGACAGGCATTAAACAGTAAACAAAACCGATAAAAACAACACCTTTCATCAGAAAATAAGTGTAATGATTGTTTTCGATTTCGTTGACATCAGTTCTTTTGCCTGCAATGAGTATGGAAAATGCTTTTGTGATAAGATACCAAAGTATCAGCCAAAAATTGGTTAAGCCGATGAACAAAACACTTGTTTTTGATATATCTGCCAAATGATTAGCTGAATTAGTTTTGTAAAGGGTGTCAACATATTCGCTCATTATGGATATAGATTTCACATTGAGCAATGAAAATGATATGACCCAACCGAGAAATAAAATACCATAAGCAAGATTTATTTTTTCTTCGTTTTCCAATTTTGATTTTGCTTTTCGCAAAAAAAGCTGTGTAATCGTCAAAGAAATTGCAATTGCAATAATTCCGATTACGGTAAGCGTGATTATTTTTGTTGTATCCATTTTATTTTGATTTTAATGATATTCTCCAATAATTTAAGTTTGAAATTTCTTTGGGTAAAACGCCTGCTTTGATATTTGGTGCAGTTGTTTCCCAAAGTACATAGCGTTGGTTTTGATATTGATAAGTCATTCCGCTTATCGGCAAATTTATTCCGATTATGGAATGTGCATAATATTCACTGCTGAATAATGCTACATCGTAGCCATAATGTGCGAGTACTGTGTATAAAAGCAAGGTTCTTGTATCACAATCGCCATTTAAAGTTGACATAAATTCGACAGGCGAATTGATACCGAATTTTTCAAAACCATCACAACGAGAATCTGCTGACGAGAGATATTCTTTGATAAATTCATCATCATACAAATTTGGGTTGCAGTCATCAGGAACAATCACTGTATATGGAATGTCCTGCACAAATGAAACAATTAACTCTGCAAATTTCACGCTTGACAGTTGCTCCTTTTGTCTGATACTGTCAAACAACTGATACACGCCGTTTAAATTATTTTTGTCATTTTCCTTTAAGCGGTAAATCATTTCATCGTAAGCTCGTGATGAATTAGAATTTAAAGTCAGAT
This sequence comes from Bergeyella anatis, assembly GCF_036016955.1. Classification (NCBI taxonomy): domain Bacteria; kingdom Pseudomonadati; phylum Bacteroidota; class Flavobacteriia; order Flavobacteriales; family Weeksellaceae; genus Bergeyella; species Bergeyella anatis. Next base: position 4,531 of record NZ_JAYWXI010000029.1, read on the forward strand.
TGTTTTTAAAATATTTGGCTTTGGTAAAATCGCTTTTCTTTGTCCAAATCGTTCCTTCATATTGATTGCCGTCATAATCCTGCCAAACTCTGAAATGCTTAATTATCGTGTCATTTACGGTTTTATTGTCAAGCGGGTCAATGATTGGTTCTGTGTGTGTTTTTCGTTCTTCGGGTTGCTCTGTTACAACTGGTTTGGGAATGTAAGTCTGCGTTGTGGTAGTATTGAAAAAATGAAATAAACTTGCCACAAACCCTAACAAAAGTAATATACCTATTATACGGAATAGCCAACTAAAAAACCTTGCAGGAATTAGGTTCAGTAAAAACAGAATAAGAAAAAACGGCAAGAGAATTGCCATTTGTGGCAACAACATCAGTAAAAAAGCAATACCGATAATTCCTGCCAATAAACCGATTACAGAAGAAAAACAACCCTCATTATTTGTTGTAGTTGGTGGTTTTGTATATTTCCAATCGCTCCAATACGTTTTTTTATAATCCGAATAAAAATATTCTGTTCGTTTGTAATTGCCGTTATGTTCAACATTGCCAGTTGGTGTATTGGTTTTGGTAAGAACAGGTTCTTCAATTTTAGGAACTGTAACAATTTCGTTAATCGGAATTAGATACTCTTTTTCTGTGTAATGCTCTACAATAAAATCAAGAATGTAACCTGCTACAATAGCATCAATAGTTCCAAAAACTTCGTTTCCTTCGTCTTGGTGTAATTTTCGGTTGAATTTTATAGAACCTAATTCAAAAATAGGTTCGTGTAGGTTTACCTCGTATGCTTTTCCGTCTTTTTGTAATATTGTGTGTAATAATTTGGGTAGCTTTTCTCTTGGGATATTGTAATCTTCATTTATTTCAAATGGGAATTTTGAATATTCAGCATTATTTAGCGTTACTTCATAAATATTGAAATCAAAGAACTTGGAATGTGCAAATTGATTGGAAAATTGCTCGTCAATTTCGCCCCAATATTTTCCGTTCAATACGGCTTTGATATAGGTACGTCTTGGTATTTCTCTTGTTTTTTCTAATAATCTGTATCGTCCGTTTTCATCGGTATAAATTTCTTCTTCGTAAAATTCTTTAATTTCTATTTCATTATCTTTATTCTCTTCATTTATGGCAATAGCTTTTTCATCTGTTTTTTTGTTCCAAAACAGATAATACAGAATAACTGCAATGATGATTATGATAATAACGGCTGTCAATCAGTTTCAGGATAAATATGGTTCAATAGATCTTGTTCGGAAAGCGTGTTTTTGGTTCGTGATTTGTGAATGGTACGATAAGGCGGGTTTGCCCAATATTCGTATTTTTCTATTTTAGTTTCATTAAGTTCAACTGATAATTCATTTGAGATTTTTTGAAATAATTCTATTCTTTCTTCTTTGGGTTCTTCATTAATTATTTGACTTAATTTAGTCAATAATGGATTTAATGTATTTTTCAATCTTTCATTATATACGGAAGTTTTTTCTTCAAAGATGTGCTGATATTCCTTTTTGAAATCTCTGTAATCATCTTGGATAATTTTCTTTTTAATCTCTGCTTTTTTCTCATAAAACTCACCTAATTTTCTAATGGTATATTTAAGATAAACGGGGAATAGGAAAATGCCAACAACAACTAACGTAATTATTGTTGCTAAAGGATTTGTTGCCAGTAACTCTTTAATATCTAAAGCGAATGTTGTTGAGTCGGGTTTTAAAATTAAAACATTGAGCGGCTGGGCAATGATTATAGCTAAAAGTAATACTATGAAAATTCGTATTCCCATTGAATAAGATAGCTTAAATGGATATGTTTTTTCCTTTTGTTTTTTTCTCTCCTTCGTTGGTAAAAGGGTAGGAGAAATGGTGTACAATAATAAAACGTACATATTTGTAATAATATAACCCCAAACAATTCCAACTCCAATATCTGCGATAATATTATGAAATAAATGATCTGTAAAATATAGAGCACTTGCAAAACTGCACAACAAAATGACCAATACTAATAAGCCAATTAGTGAAAAGTAAAGTTGGACTTTATTGCCACATTTTTGGATTATTGTATAGTCTTCGCCCGAAAACTTACAAAGTCTATTTCTTATAGCATTAAGAATTGGATTCATTAGGATTTATTTTTTTGATGTATTCATCTAAGTTGGTATCAATCTTCTCTTTTTCCTTTTCTTTATACTTTGCTATGGCGTATTCTGTGAGTTCTTTCTGAATTTCAGTAACTTTTATTTTTTCAAAAATCATTTTTTCGGCTTCGTGATTGATGATTAAATGCCGTTCTACACCTTTTTTGTCTTTGTAGTAATCATAGCGAACTTCAATGCCATTTTCAGCACGTATTAAATCATCACGATTTTCGGCCAAATAATCGTAAGGCGTTTTATTTAACATCAACTTAAAGAAAATTGGTGTTAATTCTATAGCCATAAATAGCAAGGTTATAAAAAGTGTAATCCAAAATCCTGCAACTTCGTGAGCCAATTTTATCCGTTCAAGTAAGCCGTCTAAACCGTCTGCTGTTTTTTGACTTTCTTTGAGAGCGTTATTCAAACGTGTTTCAATATCTTCTTTTTCTTTAAGCAATTTCAAATATTCTGTATTTTGTTTATCGTTCCGAATTTCTTCATCAACTTTATCCATTTGTGCTTTAAGAGCTAATGCTCTTGGTCCAACAGTAATAATTCGGGCTTCTTCGATATACTGCGATTCAAGAAATTTATGCCTTGCTATTTTATCTTGAATTTCCTGCTCATATTTTGCTAAGTCTTTTGAATTTCTATCAAGTTCAATTTGAAAATTTTTCTTCGTTTTTTCAATATATGCTGTTTGCTGTTCAATCTGCTTTTCTTTTAGCTTAATATTTATTTCCGTTTGAAACATTCTGATTTCAATGGGTTTAGAAATAGTTATTGCTATAATTGCCCCCATTATGATACGTGGTATGGCACTTTTAAATTCGTCCCAAGTTATTTTTTCTGTTCCATCTCCTTTACCAGTACTTGTAACAATAAAACGGTCAATGTTAAAAATCATCAATCCCCAAACTATCCCAAATACAATTGATAATGCAACAGTAGGATAATGAATACTATCTTCAAGAGCAGAACCTTTGGGCGAAAAAATGGTATAAAAAGCATAACCTCCTGCAAGTCCTGCCATCGCTCCTGTAGCAAAAACAATTCCGCCCAAACACATATATTTTATTTGGTCGCTGTATGTTGCTCGTTCCAAAATATAACGGTCGCCACCTGCCACTTTCCATAGCTGTTTCATTATCCAACCAGCTTTGGGTGTTGTGTAGTAGTCTCTTGTTTTCATATATAGTCTTGAATTTTAAATGGTTTGTAGTCGAATTGAATGTTTTGTGGCTTCACAGCAATATTTTCAAAAATAAAAGTCGGATTAGAAATATGCAATGTCATTTCAGATATTCGTAGTTTTGATTTTTGTTGTACCAATTTAACTATGCTGATATTTTTAATTTTTGTTTTGAATGGTTGAGTATTGATTTGAGCTTCTTTATTCAGACTGATTTCATAAACTCGTTTCTGAAAAAATCCAAACACCTCAAAATTGATTGTGTCTGTATGGATATTTTCAAGGTCTAAAACAATCTGTTTTGAGAAATCATAACTTTTAAAGTTTCCAATCCTAAACCAAACTGCATTTTTGAACTTAAAATCAACAACCAAATACGCATTTTCAAACTGCCAGTTTTGGTAATACCCAAATGATATTTTTTCAATCCGTTTCCTTCGTTTAAAGAGAATGCAAAATAATCGACTAACTTTTAGGAAGTAATATTGTATATTTTTAAGTGATGTTTTAATCATATTTTCAGGTTGATTATTTAGTTCGCCATAAATGTATATACGGTTTTCTGATTTATATTACGGTTTTCCGTAAAGCTTCAAATTTGTATTTGTGAGGCGGTGGATAAAAACAAATGTGGTGCAATGCGTTGGCTTGGTACGTAGGGTTGCACCTCTTTTGTTTTTTTGAAGCGTTGGCATTTTATCTTTCATTTTTCTGTACGTTTATTGTCGGTCGTGTCGTCTTTTAGGGTGAGGCATAACGGAAAAAGTATTGGCGAAGGGCGGGCTTAATTTGAACGAAAGTTCAAGTTCAGACCAATCGTAGCCAATATTTTTTCAATGGAACTAAGTTAAACAAAAATGTGGAATTGGAAAATATTGGCGGTTAAATATTACAAATAGTTCAACTTAGACTGTAACCCCGCATTTTGCCAATACAATGTTATGTGAAGGCGTTTTTTAGAATTTTTTCTATTTCATTTGGTTTATTTACTGTCATAAAATGTCCGCCATTTTTGATTACAAAATCAACTTCGACATTTCTTATTGGAATTATTTTGTCTTTATTTCCATGAATATGAACGTAATTCAAAGCTTTTTGCTCATTTTTCCAATTTGCAATTTCGTTAATCGCCCATTTTAAGAAATTTGGGTTAGTGTCTTCTAAAATTTCACCAAGAAGTTTTTTGTCTTCATCTGATTTTACACCAAAAAACCAATTCGTCAAGAAATTTTGTTGCTTTAAAATTGTGGCTGGAATTAACTTGTTAATTTTCAATTTTCCTGCGATTCTGTAGAGTAGTGGAAGTTCACTTTTAGTTTTTGCAGAAGCAATTAAAATTACTTTTTCCGTTTTGATTATTTTCGCGATTTCTACAGCAACAATTCCTCCAAATGAAAGTCCAATTATAGTTGGATTTTCAACATTTATTTTTTGTGAAATTCGTTTGCAGTATTCACTTAATGGTTCATTTTTTAGTGGTTCAATCCATTCAATAAACTCTGGATTCAATTTTCCAAAATCGATTTTGTCAAATACTCTTTTATCAATTCCTAAACCACTGAAAATATAAATTTTGTTCACTTAATTTCTTTTGGATAACTGCTCGTAAACGCTTTCACATAACGGTTAGTATATGAAAAGTAGGCGATTTCGAAGTGCCAAATTTTCGGTTAAGCACAAAGTATAATACGAGCCAAAAGCCTAGAATTAACTACTGTTTCGCCTATTTTTTATATACATTGTTAGCGGGTCGTTGTTTTTGTTTATCAGTCATTTATGTGTTTTTCTATTCCATCAATTATTGATTTCCAATCATCAACGTGTAATTCGTGTCCTGTACCTTCAAGGGTGATTAGATTTGAACCTTTTATTTTTTCTAGTAAAAAACCTGCATTCTTATAATGCCAAATTTTGTCGTCTGTTCCGTGGATAATTAAGGTGGGTTGTTTGATTTCGTTTAATCTGTTCCAATATTCTTCACCACCACCACCTTGCGATGCAGCGTGATTGAACATACTTATATAATTGTTGGCTCTATTGAACTCAGCTCTTATCAGTTTTTCACTTCTTTGTTTGTCAAATTGTTTCTTGCCACTCATTAATTCTG
>NZ_JAYWXI010000030.1:0-9340 GCF_036016955.1 Bergeyella anatis
CAAAAGCCAACGCTTTTCCTGACCATTTTTCCTCATCAGTTAACAACAATAACATCAGAAAACTAAAAGAAATTACTACTTTTGAACTGTACTGAAAATGGGGAGCCTACACACCATTACCACCACAAAACAGGATTTGTGGCGCACCTGCTTCAAAAAATGGTTTGTAGCAATGGTAGCATGCGTTTTAGATGAAAAGCAGGTTAACCAAACTGTAATTGTATTTTCTGGTAAACAGGGCTTAGGTAAAACCACCTGGATAGAAAAACTAATGCCTCAACCCCTCAAAGAATATATTTTTTCCGGCACAATCAACCCCAGCAACAAAGATACTTTAATTCATTTAGCTGAATGTATGTTGATTAATCTGGACGAGCTGGAAAACCTTAACAAGACCGAAATCGGCACACTGAAAGAAATCATCACCAAAACTCACATCAGAATGCGCAAAGCCTATGGTCATAACAACGAAAATATGCCACGCCGTGCAAGTTTCGCCGGCAGTGTAAACACCGCCCAGTTCCTGAATGACACCACAGGATCACGCCGTTTCCTTTGTTTCGAAGTAGAGCATATCGAATACGCCCACGAAATCGACATCAATAAAGTCTATGCGCAGGCTCTGAAACTCAAAAATGAAGGCTTTCGCCACTGGTTCAACCAAGAAGAAATCAAAGAAATTAACGCCAATAATGAACAGTATCAGCTACGTAGTCCGGAAGAAGAATTGCTTTTAACCTGGTTCGTACCCGCTACAAGGGAAACTGCAAAATATTTTTTGAATACCACACAGATTCTGCAAATCTTAGCCAATCGTGCTAATATTAATATAAATGATGCATCTGTAGCTAAATTAGGAAAAGCATTAAGGAAGCACAATTACACAAGGATTATGCGAAATAACTCTTACGTCTATGCCGTAAATATGCTTGATTTTAAAGCTGTTGACAACAAGAATAAAACAGGAAACCAAATAGATAAATCCTCATAACTACAAGCTGAAATTCCCTTCCGCTTTCCAAACTGATTAGAGGTGCAAAATGCACCGCTTTTCTTTTTGTTTGTGGAAGTAAGTCAAGTAACCAAAAATCAGCAAAACAAAATTTTGGTTTTCTTCCCTCAAAAAAATGCTGAAATAGCAATTTTCAGTGTAATCCGAAAACATAGACTCACTACTTTTCACTGTATTTATCGTATAAAATAGTTTTTCCCCGAAAACTTTTTTTATAAAATGTTTTTGCCCAAACTTACTTACATTACTTACTTTTCTTTTTCTGCACATTTTTACGCTCGTTTGCCGGGTAGAGATACCAAAAAATAAATTTACCCCTCATTTTTAGAATTTACCCGCTCCTTCAATTCAACAATCTCACTTTTCAACATCCTTATATAATCGTGCAGATGCTCTACAAAGGCTATGGGGACATGGTAATTTTGTTCGTTTATCTTAACTTCTTTAGTATCACTCTCATAAATTTCTTCAATGCCTACATTTAGAAATTTCGCCATCTTTTCCCATTCATTCATTGTTATTTTCACTTCCCCTTTTTCTTTTCTGCAATAGGCTGATTTGTCTCTACATATCACTTCTGCCATGATATCTTGGGATACCCCTTTAGAAACTCGTAAATTCCGTAGTTTTTCCTTTTCCATAATTTTATTATTTTTGTAAATATATAAATAATTACATTCAATTGCATAACATTGCGTATTATTTTGCAATAAAAACGCAACAAATTTTTAAATATTGTGCATTTTTATTTCTCACATTTGTAGTGTCGGTAGTGGCACATAACATTTTAACTTTTATTTATCATGAAAAAATCTATTAAAAATTTCCAATCCAAAAACCTTAATGGTTTTACAAGGGCATTTGGTGCTAAAATCAAAGGTGGAGGTGAAAACACAATGACCTTGGCCGAAACCGTGATAACTGTGCGTAAAGACGGAACAAAAGAAATGACTGTTATTGGAGAAGATAAGAACGATGCGTGTGACGCTAATTGTTAACTCATTTATTAAAAAAACACGAGGCTTCCGTACAGGAAGCCTTTACTTACTTTTAATCTTATGAAAATTCATGTATTTATTTTAGTAGTTTTTTCTTACTTTTTATTTTATTCTTGCACTACCAATAAATTTAGTGCTTTGTCAAAATACAATGAATTTGACGAAAGTCAAAGATATGTTATATATAAAAATGATACCGTAGGAATTGAATCAAGAACTTTTGGAGATTTTACTTTCCCTGTTTCCAATAAAGAAGTCAAGAAAATACGCAAGGGCAGAATACCATTTAATAATATTCTATTGTATGCAAATACTTTAAATCCTGCTTATGAATATTATATACTTATAGATTACAAAAAAAAGAATAGATTATATAAAAAATATTTAAGAAAAGATACTATTGTTGATGGAAAAACATTTTCATTTATTGCGAGTAAAAATATACCGAAATCTGATTGGAAGTTCATTGTAAGTAATATTCATTTTAAGAATATGCAAAAATCAAGCAAATGATACTTATTATTTCTAGAGATGGTGATACTACTACTGATTTAGTTATAGATTGGCTATTAGAATACAATCTGCCTTTTTTAAGAGTAAATGATGATTTTTACTATAATATCTGTATGGATTTCCAAGATTTTTCTGCTTCTACAATTTATGATATCAAAATATCTGACATCTCAGTTATCTGGTTCAGAAAGAATACTTTCCTTTTAAATAAAAGCGACCAAGAAAACATTATTAAACAACTTGATAAGTCTATAATAACATTTTCAAACAATGAAATTGTAGAATTCAGAAAATATTTTTTTTGGAAACTTTCTGAAATAAAATCTATAAAATGGCTAACTAATCCTAATAAAATAACGGAAAATAAATTAATACAAATGGATGTTGCAAGAAGTGTAGGTCTTCGAGTACCTAAAACTTTTGTAATAACTCGTAAGAAAGATTTACTTAATTTTACATCCAATTCTGTTGGTATTGTGAAACCAATAGTAAACTGCATTCATCCTGTTATTGATGGAAAAGGAGTTATTATGAAAACATGTATTGTTGACAGAAAAACAGAAGATACACCTATAACCTTTCCTATTTCATTGGTTCAAAACTTAATAGAAAAATTATTTGAAATAAGAGTCTTTTATATAGACAATGAGTTTTTTGCTACTAAAGTAGTAGAAGAAGAGAATAATGAAATTGATCATAGAGTAAACATTGCAATGAATAAGACTAGATTTGAAAATTATTTATTACCAAATGATATAAAAAATAAGCTTAGAGCTTTGTTTGAAACTTTTGATTTGAATTGTTCATCGGTTGATTTATTGGTTGATAAAAATGGCGATTATTATTTTTTAGAAATAAATCCAACAGGTCAATTTACATATCATTCCATATTCAATAATACCTATTTAGAAAAAAAAATTGCCACAACATTAAAAAAATTTTATTATGAAAACTAATAGATTTCACTTGATATATTTTTATCTTAACATTAGTGTGAAAAGTAAATTTGTAAATTTTTGTTTTGCCAAAAATGATAATGCTTATTCTAAAATTCATAATAATAAAAAATTTAAAACAAAAACATATCATAAATTTTCTACACCTTTTTTAGATATTGATAAATTCTAATGGCTAAAAAATTTTTCTTATACAAAGACTGTTTTATTATAAGTGGTTTTAAAAACACTATTATTTGTGATACTTATGAAAATAGGTTCATAAATATTCCTGAAAAATTACAATTTGATATTATTGAAAAATCTATTATTATAAGTAATGATAGTCAAAATTTTATTTCTTATCTATCCGAAGAAGGATATGGTTCTTATTTATTTGATGAAAATGTAATAGATAAAAATATCATCTGGAGCTCTCCAAGGATTGTAGACGAAATAATTGTTTTGTATAGTGAGTTGTTGTTTCAGAATATTGATAGTTTTATTAGCTTCATCGTAAGTGTCAATGCTCAATATTTACAAATAAGATTCAATAGTAACTTTAATGATATCAATAAACTAAAATCTTTTTTATTATCATTATCAAGTTCTCCAATAAAAACAATAGAAATACTTTTGGACTCCCAAAATTTTTTAGAATCTGATGTTATAGAAGTAGCAATAAAGCATACACGTGTACAAGTTATATTCTTCTATAACTCATCATTTAATAGTTCTAAAACTTTAGAAAAGGAATTACTGACTGTAGTTAATGTTAAAAATAATATTTTAGATTCAAAGTATTGCGGAATAATAGATGAAAATTATTTTTTGTCCGATTTAAAGTATTTTTCTAAATCACACTTTCATAATAACTGTCTTAAAGGAAAGATTTTTTTTGATGAAAAAATGAATGCTTTTAATTGTCCCTCATTTTCTCAATCTTTTGGAAACTTAATGAATCTAAATAAAGATAATTTAGCTGGGAATGCATTTTTCTTAAAATATCAAAATATAACAAAAAATAATATAAAAGTTTGTAAAGATTGTGAATTTCGTTACATATGTACGGACTGTCGGGCCTATACTGAACAAACCTATTATAATGAGGAAGGATTAGATGTTTCAAAACCTTTAAAGTGCGGTTACAACCCATATACTGGCGAGTGGGAAAAATGGAGTACTAATCCTATAAAACAAAAAGCAATTAAAAATTATGGAATGCAAAAAATTTTATAAAATGAATCTAATTGTTCTAATCTTGTCTTTTAATCAGTATTTCGGACAAAATTACCGAATAGATTATCAAATGAGTTACAAGCCTGATTCATTACAAAGTGATTTCAAAACAAAAAATATGGTTTTACTTTTAAAAGAGAATAAATCTAAATTTCTTTCTCTTGACCAGTATAAAAATGATTCACTATTTATAATTAAAAATAAAGAAAACAAATACTTTGTTAAAAATTTCGATTTTAAGTTTATGACTATTTGTGATTATTCAAACAAAAAAGTCTATAGATTTACAAGTATTTTGCGCGACTTGTATAGAACAACATCAGATATTCCATCTTTTAATTGGGAAATTAATAGTGAAACAAAAAAAATACTAGGATTTAATTGTCAAAATGCTACTTTGTCTTATTCTAATCGGAAGTGGGAGGTCTGGTTTACTACCGACATCCCCATCCAAAGTGGACCTTACATCTTTTCAGGATTACCTGGATTAATAGTTGAAATGAAAGATACTAAGAATAATTACACTTTTAACCTTCTGTCGATTACTAGGGGTGATAATTTTAATATTGACTTTATTCCAACAAAATTTTTAGATATTACAAATATACAATTAGCTAAATTAAAGTTAGATTATTACAACGATCCCTATAGGGAAATGAAATCGGGTCAAATTAAAGTTAGATGGCAGGATGAAAATGGTGTAGAATTTAAACCTAATTACGGTGAATTAACAAAGTCTGAGCAAGACTATATTCGTAAAAACAATAATGAAATAGAACTTTCCGAAGCAATAAAATATAAGTAGGTTGAATATTTTTCCTTACTATAAACAACCCGACGCCAAAGACTGTGGCCCCACTTGCTTACGAATCATAAGCAAGTTTTATGGTAAAAATATTCCTCTTCTGCAAATTCGCCAACTTTCAGAGACCACTCGGGAAGGAAGTTCGCTATTAGGTTTAAGTGATGCAGCGGAAATTTTAGGATTCAAGACTTTAGGTGTTCAAATTGATTATCTAACACTGAAAGAAGAAGTTCCACTGCCTTGCATCGTACATTGGAACAAGCAACATTTCGTAGTTGTTTATAAGATTGATAAATCAGGTAAAGTTTATGTATCAGATCCCAGCTATGGCCTAATAACCTATGAGAAAGAAGAATTTATAAAGCGATGGATTGGCAATAATGCTGATGAATCCACTGAAGAAGGTATAGCGTTAATTCTGGAAACCAGTCCCGAATTCTATAAAAATGAGTTTGATATCGAAGAAAGCAAGGCAAGTTTTTCATTTCTCTCAAAATATCTGCTTAAATACAAATCTTTAGTCCTACAATTAGCAATAGGCTTATTAGCTGGAAGTTTATTATCCCTAATCGTTCCCTTTCTTACTCAAAGTATAGTAGATGTTGGCATACAAAACCAAGATTTAAACTTTATTTACCTTGTCTTGCTAGCACAGGTTATGCTATTTTTGGGAAGGATGAGTATAGAGGTTATTCGGAACTGGATACTACTGCATCTTTCTACGCGCATCAATATATCAATTGTTTCAGATTTCTTTATAAAACTAATGAAACTTCCCATTAGTTTTTTTGATACGAGAATGACGGGTGATATCATGCAGAGGATAAATGATCATACCCGGATTGAGCAACTCCTTACTAATTCCTCACTAAATACCCTTTTTTCATTAGTCAATCTTGTTATCTACAGTATTATTCTTCTATTCTATGACTACAGATTATTTGTGATTTATCTTGTTGGTGCCATTACCTACCTTGGTTGGATTACATTTTTTCTTAAAAAAAGAAGGGAGTTGGATTATAAGAGGTTTTCCCAAATCTCACAGGAACAAAGCAAGGTTATCGAACTTGTAAACGGGATGCAGGAAATAAAGATGCACAACGCCGAAAAGCAAAAGCGTTGGGGCTGGGAATTTGTTCAGGTTAAACTATTTAAACTGAGAATCAAATCGCTCTCACTGGAACAATGGCAATCAGTCGGCGGAAACTTCATCAATCAAATAAAAGATATTTTAGTAAGTTTCCTTTCCGCTAAATTGGTGTTAAGTGGCAATCTAACATTAGGTATGATGCTTTCAGTTCAATACATCATTGGGCAACTTAACAGCCCTTTAATGCAATTAATTGACTTCATTCGTCAGTATCAGGATGCAAATATTGCTTTGGAAAGATTGGGAGAAATTCATGATAAAGAAGATGAAGAAAATAAGGATGAACAATATGTTTCTGAAATTCCACAAAAGGATATTGAAATCAAAGATGTTTCATTTCGATATATTGGTTCAGATCAGTTTGTTTTTGAGAATTTGAATCTTACCATTCCCTACCAAAAAACTACAGCTATTGTGGGAGCCAGCGGAAGCGGTAAAACAACACTTTTAAAACTTCTCATGAAATTCTATGAACCGAACTCTGGAGAAATCCGTATCGGAAACACTAATCTTAAAAATATATCTCCAAGATTATGGAGAGACCATTGCGGTGTTGTGATGCAGGAAGGCTATGTGTTTAATGATACTATTGCTGAAAATATTGCAGTGGGTGAAGATTATATAGACAAGCAAAAATTAAGAAAAGCAGTCGAAATTGCAAACATTAAAGATTTTGTGGAAAGCCTACCGTTAAGTTATAATACCAAAATAGGTAACGAAGGAGTTGGCGTTAGTGGCGGGCAAAAACAACGTTTGTTTATAGCAAGAGCTGTTTACAAATCTCCGGATTACATTTTCTTTGACGAAGCAACAAGCTCATTAGATGCCAACAATGAAAAAATCATTATGGAAAACTTGGAACAATTTTTTGAAGGTAAAACTGCTATTGTCATTGCGCACCGTTTATCAACAGTAAAACACGCAGACAAAATTATTGTTTTAGATAAAGGTAAAGTGGTTGAAGAAGGTAGCCATACAGAGTTAGTAGCTTTAAAAGGAGAATATTACCGGTTAGTAAAAAATCAATTAGAACTTGGAAACTAAAAAAGACATATTAGATAGTATAGAACTTCGTTCAGAATCTGTTCAGGATATTTTGTCGCGTCCTCCACATTGGATGATCCGCTGGGGCAATACGCTGATTTTTATCATTATGCTGATGGTATTACTCATGAGTTATTTCATTAAGTATCCTGAGTTTGTTCCAGCGCCTATCATTGTCACTTCGCAAAATCCACCTGAAAAAATTATTATCAGAACCAACTCTAAAATTGAGAAAATCTTTATAAAAGATCATCAGGAAGTTAAAAAGGAGGATATTCTTATGGTTTTGCAATCGGCAGCAAATTATAACGATGTTTTAAAGCTTAAAAAAATTGTAGATTCTCTTTCCCCTACTCAAATAATGGGATTTCCATTATCTGAAACTTCAAAATATAAGCTGGGAGAACTGCAAAGTGATTATAATACTTTTGCGAAAGCATTTCAGGATGAAAAGCTTTTTACAATATTAAAACCATATGCCCCTGAAGATATCGCTGCAAACCAAAGCTTATCTGAAAACAAGGGAAGAATAGTAACTATGCAACAACAATTGAGTTTAGAAAATGCTAAACTAGATTTAAGTAAAAAAAATTATGAGCGCTCTCAGCAATTATATAATCAGGGTGTCATTGCGAAAATGGAATTAGAAAATGAAAGAATTAAGTATTTGCAGGCTCAACAAAATGTAAAAAATCTAAATCTTTCTATATCACAATTACAGGAGAGCATAACAAATCTTAACAAAACGAAAAGTGGAGTTGCTATCAATGCTGAAAAAGATAAAATTAATTACTCATCCCAAACATTGCAATTATTCGAACAATTAAGAAAATCATTAAAACAGTGGGAACAAAACTATCTGGTTATTTCTTCTACTAATGGAATAGTGAGTTTTCAAAAATTTTATGGTGAAAATCAATTTGTCCAAGCAGGAGATGCTATATTATCTATACTTCCTAAAGACAAAGAAGCCATAGTTGGAAGGATGTCTGTCCCAGCAACAAATTCTGGTAAAATTGTACAAGGTGAAAAAGTATTAATTAAACTAGATAATTATCGTTATCAGGAATATGGCATTGTAGAAGGAAGAGTACAAAATATTTCCCTTACCCCAGATGATAAAGGAAATTACTATGTGGGTGTTATTTTACCAAAAGGTCTAAAGACATCATATAATAAAATGCTTCCTTTTGATAAAGAATTAAAAGGTAATGCAGAGATTGTAACTAAAGATTTAAGATTAATTGAAAGGTTCTTTTACCAAATAAGACAGTTATTAGGATATCAAGATTAAAATGAAGAATGCACTTATTTTCTTTTTTGTATTTATTTTAACAGAGATAAATGCTCAAAAAAAATGGCCATTGCAGCAATGTATAGACTATGCCGTGAAAAATAATTTGCAGATAGTGCAGAATAATTTCAACAAAAATATTCAGGAAAAAAATCTGGATATTGCCAAAAGAGAAAAATTGCCAACAGTTTCAGGAACTTTTAATAATAATGCAAGCTTTGGGCAGGGACAAGATGTTGTGTAAGCTCCCCCGAAAACAGTACAATTTAAAAGTATAAAATTATTAAATTTAAATTGTCAGAAACATTATGAAAAAGAGCAGATTCAGTCCGGAGCAGATAGCTAAGATA